>JAICKA010000183.1 GCA_025928185.1 Gemmatimonadaceae bacterium | reverse complement strand
CTTCTTCTTCGAGAACAAGGATCCGTACACCGCGGCCAATCTCCGGCACCTGCGCGACTCGATCAACGCACGCGTCGAGCGCGGCCAGCTCGTCTACCGCGACACCGACGACCCGTGCGCCAACGGCCGGCCGATCTGCACGATCACGATGAAAGGCGGTGCGCTGCTGCACATCATGCGTCCCGATCCACACGCGACGAACCCGAACGACCGTTCCGTCGCAGTGAAGCTCGTCGGCCCCGACTCGGCGTCATTCACGATGTGGCTGGCCGGCGACGCCGAGCAGGAGGCGATCGGCTGGTTCCTCGGCGAAGCACGGTACGATGTGAACCCGGGCATGCGCGTCGACGTGCTGAAAGCCGACCACCACGGTAGCTGCAACGGCGTGACGAACGCGTATCTCGATGCGCTGCGGCCGCGCATCGCGACGGCGAGTGTCGGCGCGGTCAACAGCTATGGGCACATGCACGAGCAGGCGAAGGCGGTGTATCGCGCGCACCACGTCGCGTGGTATCGTACGGACCAGAACGGGACGATCGAGTTTCGGTCGCCTGGCACACCGGGCGGCAAGCTCACCGTCGTCGTGCAGCGCGGCACGACGGACATGTCCGGTCCGTCCGATCGCGTGTCGACGCAACCACAATGCAACCCGGTGCCGTAAGATGAGCGCCAGCGATCGCGAGCAGCAGCATCAGTGGGTGGTCGATTCGATCGAGGAGGACATGGCGTCGATAGAGGTCGACGGTGGGCGCATGATCACGGTGCCGCTGTCGACGCTGCCGCACGGGACGCGCGAAGGGCAGGTGCTGCGCGTCTCACGCCAACATTCGAGCGACGGCTGGCGCTCGACGCTCGTGATCGAGCTCGATCCCCCGGCGACGCAGCGGGCGCTCGAGGAATCGGCGCGGCAGGTGGGGAAGAACGTGAAGCAGAAGAACGATCCCGGCGGCGACATCGTGCTGTGACGCTGCGCCGGCGGGGTGTGCGAATTCGAACACTCCGTTCCATTGGCGAACACCGCGCCGGCCGACGGTCGGCGCTTCTGCGGGTTCAAGTTGCGGCCCGTCAATGAGTTGGGTGCATGGTCCGAGGGGCACGCTTGTTCCGTTGTTCCGCCCGAACACTTGCCCCGTCACCGCCCATGTACAACCTCCTGCTCGACGTCCGCTACGCCGTTCGGAAGCTCGCCCGCACGCCGGGCTTCACCTGCATCGCCGTGTTGACGCTCGCGCTCGGAATTGGCGCGACCACGGCGATCTTCAGCATCGTGAACAGCGTGCTGCTCCGGCCGTTGCCGTTCGCCGATCCGGCGCGGCTCGCGTTCATCGAGTCCGTCTCGCCGACGGGCGCGCCGATGCCCGCGTCACCCCAGGATCTCGCCGACTACGCGCGACAGAGTCAGGTCTTCACCAGCGTTGCCGCGATCGACGCCGGCGAGCAGGCGCGCTTCACCGGTGCCGGTGCGAGCGCGGAGCTGCTCAGTGAGGCGCGCGTCGGCGCGTCCATGTTCAGCATTCTTGGAGTCTCGCCGCAGGTCGGTCGATTCTTCGCGCCCGGGGAGGACAGCGCGTCGGCGGCGCCAGTCGTCGTGCTCTCGGACCGTTCCTGGCGGCGCGATTTCGGTGGCGATCCGCACGTCATCGGCCAGTCGATCGAGCTGAGTGACAAGCGCTATCGCGTGATCGGCGTGGCCGCGCCCACGCTCACGTACCCAGCCAATCCTGATCTCTGGATTCCCGCGGTCTGGCATGACTACGAGATGGGCGACAGCACCCGCGGGTTTCACTCGGTAACGGCGATCGGCCGACTCGCGACGAACGCGACGTTCGAGTCGGCGCACGCCGCGCTCCAGGCGATCGCGACGCGGCTCGGCGCCACGTTCCCGGCGACGAACGCCAGAATCGGGGCCTACGTCCAGCCGCTTCAGGAGCACATGGTCGGCAACGTGAGCGTCGCGCTCTACGCAATGCTCGGCGCGGTGGGCTTCGTGCTGCTGATTGCGTGCGTGAACGTCGCCAACCTGCTGCTCGTTCGCGCCGCGGCGCGCGAGTCGGAGATCGCGCTCCGGACCGCCCTCGGTGCGGCGCGCGGCCGTATCGTACGACATCTCGTCACGGAGAGTCTCGTGCTCTCCGCCGCCGGCGCGGTGCTCGGCACCATACTCGCGGCGTGGGCGCTCGACGCGGTGCTGGCGCTCAGCCCGCGAGGCCTGCCGCGCCTCGATGAAATTGCGATCGATTGGCGCGTGATCGCCTTCACCGCCGTGCTGTCGATCGTCGTCGGCGTCCTGTTCGGACTCGTACCGGCACTGCATGCCGTGCGTTCAGACATCTCGAATATGCTGCGGCAGGGGCGCGGTGGGGCCGGCGGGGCGAATCGCACCAGGTCGGCGCTCGTGCTGGCCGAGGTGGCGCTGGCGACCGTGCTGCTCGCCGGAGCGGGGTTGCTCATCCGCAGCTTCGAGCGACTGATGCATCACGATCCCGGCTTCAATCCGTCGCACCTCGTCGTGTTCAATCTCGCGCTGCCGTCGATGTACGACGACCAGATGAATGCGCGCGCGTCCGAGGTCCTGGCGAGACTGCGCGCGCTGCCCGGCACGCAACGCGCCGCCGTGGCCGCGGCGCTGCCGCTCGATCCCAACGCGCCGTTTGGTGCGCACACGTCCTTTCGCGTGATCGGCGAGCCGAAGCCGGTGCACGGCTACGAGCCGATCTCGCGCATTCAGCCCGTGTCGCCGAGCTATTTCAGCACGATGGGGATGACGCTCGTGCGCGGCCGCTGGTTCACCGACGCCGAGAATCGGCGTGACGTGCCGGCCGTCCTCGTCATCGACGAGGCGCTCGCGGCGAAGTATTTCCCGAATCAGAATGCGATCGGCAAGCAGCTGACATTCGGGTTCCAGCACACCTTCACGGCGAATCCGAACGACACGCTCACCATGCACGGCGAGATCGTGGGCGTCGCGCGCAATGCGGCATACAGCGCGCTGGGCGGCAAGCCCGACCCGACCACCTACGTGCCGTACGCCACCGCACCCGTCGGTGCGGCATTCGTCGTGCGGACCAATGCCGATCCGAGCGTCACCCAGGCATCGATTCAGCATGTCATGCACGACGCCGATCCGAACGCGCCAGTCTACGGGCTTCGCACCATGGATGACGCGCTCTCCGCGTCGGTCGCCCAGCCGCGTTTCTACACGCTGCTGCTCGGCGCGTTCGCGGCCATGGCGCTGCTGCTCGCGGCGCTCGGCATCTACGGCGTCATTTCGTACGTCGTCACGAATCGCACCCGCGAGTTCGGCATCCGCATCGCGCTCGGCGCGACGTCTCGCGATGTCACGCGGTTGGTCGTGCGCCGCGGTCTGGGGCTGACGCTGGGCGGTATCGTACTCGGCGGGATTGCCGCGGCGGCGCTCACGCGCGTCATACGGTCGCTGCTTTTCGAGACGGCGCCCACGGACGTACCGACGTTCGTGCTTGGCGCGATCGTACTCGGCGTGGTGGCGACGCTCGCGTCGTGGCTGCCCGCGCGGCGTGCATCCCGGACCGATCCGACGGTGGCGATGCGAGCCGAATAAACGCCGGAAGATGGACGGCGGCGGGAGCCGCTCCATCTTCGTGGAGATACTGGCGCCCTCCGGGACGCCGCGACGCCCCTCGAACGCCGAGGCCTCCACGTGACGACGACGCACGCCGAGCCGCTCCCGCTGGCCGCCATCGAGACGATCCCGCAGAAGCCGCCGCACATCCGCGAGCTCACCGTGAGATCGGTGATCTGCGGCCTGATCGTCGCAGCGATCATGGGGGCGTCGTATCCCTACATCGTTCTCAAGCTTGGCTTCGGCCCGAACGTGTCCGTCGTCTCGGCATTCTTCGGCTATCTCGCACTCGGCATCGCTTTCAAGGACTATAATCGCTGGGAGAACAACATGGTCCAGACCGCCGGCACCGCGGCGGCCCAGACGGCGTTCATGTGCATTCTCCTCGCGGCGTTCGACATGCTCGCGGCCAGTCCGACCGCCGCGTACCACATCACGCTCGCGCCGATTCAGGCATTCTGGTGGCTGGCGACCGGCGGACTGCTCGGCGTGCTGCTGGCGATTCCGATGCGCCAGCACTTCGTGGTCGACGAGCGGCTGCCATTCCCCGACGGCACGGCTGCCGGAACGACGTTGATCGTGCTCGATGCCGGCGACGAAGGCGCTCGCCGCGCGGCGCGGGTGCTGGCGATCGGCGCGATCCTGTCGGCGGCGCTGATGCTGATGACGGACGATGCACGGGTGCTGAGCTGGTTCCCATCGGTGACCCTCATCGGCGGTACCATCCTGACGACGACCGGCGTCGGCGTGAACTGGAGCCTGCT
>JAICKA010000106.1 GCA_025928185.1 Gemmatimonadaceae bacterium | reverse complement strand
CAGCTGAACCCTCGAGATCACCAACCGTCCTCAAACAGAACGCCAGCTGAATGTGCGCCGACACCGCGATGTCCGCTGCATCCACCGGATGCGTGTGCTCGACGATCGTCCGGTACACATCGATCGCCAGCGCCCACTTCGACTCGTATTCCAGCGCCTGACCATACGCCATGAGTCTCGGACTCAGCGCGTGCATGTCGACGTCAGTAAGCGACACGACGCCATCCACGATGCCCGTGAGACTCCGGCGGAGCGGCGTCGTCTGCGGGATGTCGTCGATCGCATCCCGCACCGCGTTCACGCTCCACGCCGATAGCCGCGTCGATGCCTTGCCGTCCTCGATCCACTGATCGACGAGCCGCATCACGACCAGCCCGGCGCTGATCGTCTTCCAACTCGGATCCGACTCGTCTGCCGCGGCCAGCGCTTCGAAAAACGCGAAATGCCGCAGCACACCTGCTGATTCCATCACGTGAGACTCCATGCGACCGGCCGAAAACCGAACCGCGGAAGACCTGGATATGCTCATATATCGGCACGGAAATGCCGATACTCAAGTGCGGGATCGTGACATCGAGGCCGGCACTTCGTGACGTTTTCCACACGCGACGACGCCGGCATCACGGAATTCTTAATGGTTCCGCGTGACCGCCCCCACAGCCGCTTCGCCCCGCGACCTCGGCCCGATCGCCGAGATGAAAGCCGACATCGCGTGCGTCAGCGCCGTCCGCGCGTCCGCGTCGGCGAGCACCGCCTCCGCCGTCGATGCGCGGCCGTAGAGCGGTACGGCAATCGATGCGTCCGCCACCAGCTGTGCCGACATCGTGCGCAGGATCTCGCGCAGCGACATCTGGGCGTGCTCGCCGCGCCCTTCCGTCCACAGCAGCGCCACCGGCTTGTTGGGAAACTCGACCGAACCCACCAGCCAATCGAGCGCGTTCTTGAACGATCCCGGCAAGCCGTGCGCGTACTCCGGCGTCGAGATCACCAGCCCCGCGGCGCGTCCCACGCGCGCGCGCAGTGCCGCGGGTTCGGATGGCAAGGCGCCCATCTCGAGATCCGGATTGAAGTGCGGCAGCCGCCCGATATCATAGAACTCGAATTCCGCTTCCTGCGGCGCGACGGCCGCGGCCGCTTCGAGCAACGCGCTGTTCGACGATCCTCGCCGCAGGCTGCCGGAGATGGCGAGGAGCTTCACGCCATCTCCGGCAACACCGCGGCGCATGCCGCCATTGCGATCAATGCTTGATCGCGATCAGCCATGCTGCAATCACCGGCCCGCGCGGGCTGCGGCCGCGGCCCGTCGGCGGTGGTGAACCGGGAGCGGGCGCCGGCGCCGGCCCGTACTCCGGTGTGAACACGTAGGCCACATGCGTCTTCGGGTTGAGCGCGAGCGTGCGCGCGCCGCGCATCGTCTGCACCGTCGCCACGACGCTGTACTTGTCCGGTGAATCCTCGTGCACCACGGTCACCGTGCCGTCGCCCGCGGGGATGTACATCAGCTTCTCCGCCTGATCCCAACCGAACGAGTCGACGCCGCGGCCGTTCGGAATCTGCGCCACGATCTTGCCCGTCGACGCATCGAGCACGATCGACTGCGTGCTGCAGCCGACGAACAGCCGATTGGATTCGCGGTCCATCGCGATGCCCGTCGGTCCTTCGCACGGCGACACCGGCCACGTGTCGATCACCTTCCACGTCTTGTCGTCGACGACTTCGACGGCATTGCCGTCTTCGCTGTTGATGAACACGCGGCCCTTGCCGTTGCTCACGCCGCCTTCCGGCGCGTCGCCGTTCAGCATCACGGTGGTGACGACGTCGCCCGTGTGGGGATCGATCACGACGGCCGTGCCCTGCGGCCGGCTGTGATCGATCGTCAGCACCTTGTCCGCCGCGTCGTCGTACATGAAGCCATCCAGCCCGCTGTGGCCGGTGTGGATCTTCTTGATCACGGCGAGCGTTTTCAGATCGAACATCGTCGACGTCGAGTCGCCGCCGTTGGTCGTGAAGCCGCGATTGATGCTCGGCAGGAGCAGCGCGCCGTGGGTGCGCGGCGTGTCGCCGATGTCGCCGACGACTTTGCCCGTCGCCCCGTCGACGATCATGATGTGCGACCCGCGCGACACGAACACGCGGCCGGTGCCGGGATCGACCGACAGGTAGTCGAACCCGCCGTCTCCACCGATGTTGAATTTCTGCGTGGTGAACGTTTGCGCGGCGAGCGCGCCGGGCAGCGACAGCAGGGCGGCGATCGCAGCGACGACAACACTTCGCGCGCCTGGAGCAGTGGGACGCATGCCAACCTCGAGCGGAGACAGGTGAGTGCGAGGGGTGACCCGGAGAATATGCGCGCGGCGGCTTACAGGGGAATGACAGGACTTTGTCCGTGGTCCGTGGATCGTGGACCATGGACCACGGACCATGGACCATGGACCATGGACCAGTTACGCCTCAGCTTGCGTTCGCCCGTGCACTCCGCCACATCTAAACTCTGTCCCGGCGCGCCAGTCGACGCGCCACATACCCCGTTTGCACCAGGAGATCTTCCGCATGGCACAGAGCTCTCGCCGCGTGCTCGGCCGCCTCGCGGTCGGCAGCGCCGTCGCGATTGCGGCCGGCGCGCTCGCACCCGCCACGTCGCTTGCACAGCGCCAGCAGGGCGCCGTTCGCGCGCTCGGCATCGACACCGCCAACTTCGACCACAGCGTGCGGCCGCAGGACGACTTCTTCCGCTTCGTCAACGGCACCTGGCTCGCCCGCACCCAGATTCCAGCCGACGCATCGAGCTGGGGTGCGTTCAACGAGTTGAGCGAGAAGAGCCGCTCCGAGATCCATCAAATCCTCGAGGACGCCGCAAAGGCGGACGCTCCGGCCGGCACCGAGCTGCGCAAGATCGGCGACCTCTACGCCAGTGCGCTCGACTCGGCGCGCGTCGAGCAACTCGGCATCACGCCGCTCCAGCCCGAGCTTGCTGACATCGCCAAGCTCACGTCGACGAAGCAGCTCCCGTCGGCCTTCGCTCACTTCGCCCGGCTCGGGATCCAGAATCCGTTCAGCGTCAACGTCGGCCAGGATCCCAAGGTGTCGTCGGTCAACATCGTGCAGGTCAGCCAGTCGGGACTCGGCATGCCCGACCGCGACTACTATTTGCGCAACGATCCGGCGATCGTGAAGACGCGCGACGCATACGTCGCCTACATCACGCGGCTCATGACGCTGGCCAGGCAACCCGATCCCGCCGGCGCGGCGCATCGCATCCTCGCCCTCGAGACCGAGATCGCGCGGCCGCAGTGGAACCGCGCCAAGAGCCGCGATCGCAACCTCTCGTACAACAAGATGACCGTCGCGCAGCTCGCCGCGTCGACGCCCGCATATGACTGGCACGGCTATCTCCGCGCGGCGTCGCTCGGCGCGGCGAACGACGTGATCGTCCGTCAGCCCGACTACGTCAAGGCGATGAACGCCGTCCTCGCCCGCACGCCGGCGTCGACGTGGCGCGAGTACCTGACGTTCAAGCTGCTCGACCGCTACGCGGACGACCTGCCGTCGGCGTTCGTGCGCGCGCAGTTTGCATTTAGAGATTCCACATTGCGCGGCCAGCAGCAGATGTCGCCGCGCTGGAAGAGCGCCGTGTCGGCGGTCGAAGGCTCGCTCGGCGAGGCGGTGGGCAAGCTCTACGTGAAGAAGTACTTCCCGCCGTCGGCCAAGGCGCGCATGGATTCGCTCGTCCACAACATCCTCGCCGCCTATCGCGTCGGCATCGACAGCCTGGCGTGGATGAGCCCCGCGACCAAGACGCAGGCCAAGGACAAGCTCGCGCATTTCACGGTGAAGATCGGCTATCCCGACAAGTGGCGCGACTATTCGAAGCTCACGATCAAGCGCGACGATCTGCTCGGCAACGCGGTGCGCACGGCCGAATTCACCTACGACGACATGTCGAGCCGACTCGGGCATCCAGTCGACCGCTCGCGGTGGGGCATGACGCCGCAGACGGTGAACGCCTATTACAATTCTTCAAATAACGAGATCGTCTTTCCCGCGGCGATCCTGCAGCCGCCGTTCTTCAACCCGACCGCCGACGACGCGGTGAACTACGGCGCGATCGGCGCGGTGATCGGCCACGAGATCGGCCACGGCTTCGACGACCAGGGCAGCAAGTCCGACGGCTCGGGCAACCTCCGCAACTGGTGGACGCCGGCCGACCAGGCGGCGTTCAAGCAGCGCACGGAGAGGCTCGGCGCCGAGTATGCGGCGATCAATCCGATCGACACGCTGCACATCAATCCCGGGCTGACGATGGGCGAGAACATCGGCGACAACAGCGGGTTGATGCAGGCATACCGCGCCTATCGCATCTCGCTGCACGGCAAACAGGCGCCGGTGATCGACGGCTACACGGGCGATCAGCGTTTCTTCATGGGCTACGCGCAGATCTGGCGCACGAAGTTCCGCGACGCGGCGCTGCGCAATCAGCTGCTCACGAATCCGCACTCCCCGGGCATGGCCCGCGCGTTCGTGCCGCTCACGAACAACGATGCGTTCATGAAGGCGTTCAACGTGAAGCCGGGCGACAAGATGTACCGGGCGCCGAAGGATCGAGTGAAGATCTGGTAATGCGCGTGAACGGATGAGCGGCGGAGCGGAGGAGCGCTCGGCCGCTCATCCGCACACCCGCTCTCCGAGTGCCTCGGTGTGCTCGGCTCGGCGGCAAATTGGCAAGGCGCCATGCGGCACGAATTGCAACCGAGCGCCCTCGAGCATCACCGCGGTATTCGCGCCGGCATCCTCCAGTTGCGACCGCTCACTCCGTCCGCATCACTTCCATAGGACTGACCCGCGTGGCGCGCAGCGACGGGACGAGCGTCGCCACGATGGCGAGCAGCACGAGCGGCACCGGCGCGAGCATGAAGGTGCGCAGATCGTGTACGTTCACTTCATAGAGCAGCGATGCCAGCACGCGTGAGAGCGCCCAGGCGCCGCCGAGTCCGAGCGCGACGCCGACGATGAGCACCGCGATCATCTCGCGGCCGACGAGTGCCACGATGTTTGCGGAAGTTGCGCCGAGTGCGGCCCGGATGCCGAACTCGCGCGTGCGGCGCGCGGCGCTATACGACACGACGCCGTAGATGCCGAAGGCGGAGAGCAGCAGGGCGATTGCGCCGAAGATCGTGATGAGGGTCGTGTTCGTGCTGCGCGGCGCGACGGAGTGCGACACGACGTCGTCCATCATGCGGACGTTGTACACAGCCTGACGCGGGTCGACCGCACGCACGGCGGCGGTCATGCGCGCGAGCAGTTGTTCGGATGGCAGATTGCTGCGCGCGACGAGGGCGATATTCTGCGGGGTGCCCGCCTCGATCGAGAAGTACATCTGAGGAATCACGCTGTCGTCGAGGGTCGCTTCGCGAACGTCCGCGATCACACCGACAATCGTGTACTGCCCCCCTGCCGAGCGGAACGTGTGGCCGATCGCGTCGCTGTTCGGCCACCACTTGCGCGCCATCGTCGCGTTGATGACGGCGACCTTCGGCGCGAGTGAGTCATCGTCCGCCGTGAACATCCGGCCACGCAGTAACGGAATGCCGAGCGCCTTGAAGTAGCCGCCGGTCGCCATGAGTTGTCTCGCAAACCGAATGTCGTCCATCGATGTCGGCGCTGGCAATCCGTCGATATCCACCTGGAGCGTCATGCCGCCGTGTGCGCGCAAAGGCAGATCGTTGACGACGCCCGCGCTCGCGATCGATGGATCCCGATCCAGCCGGTCGAGCATTCGTCTGACTGCGGCCAGGCGTTCCTGCCATGGCTCGTCGGTGCGGAATGACAGCTCGAGCGTACCGACGCGATCGGTGCGCATCCCGTTGTTCTGTCCGAGCAGACGACTCAGGCTGCGCAGCATCAACCCTGAGCCGACGAGCAGCATGACCGTCAAGGCCATCTCGCTTGCAATCAAGGCGCGACGTGCGACGCCCAGGCGATCGGCCGTTGTGCCAAGTCCGCCCGACTTGATCGTTTCCACGGCATCGGCGCGTGCGGAGCTGACCGCGGGCCACAGTCCGAACACCAGTCCGGTAAGCAGCGCCAGCCCGACCGCGAAGATCAGCACTCTCACGTCGATCTGCGGCGGCGCGACGCCCGCGAGATCGGCCGGCATCATCGCGTCGAGCACGTGTAGCGCGGCGGGTGACATCGCGATACCTGCTGCTGCGCCGGCGAAGGCGAGCAGCAGACTTTCGGCGAGCAACTGTCGCGCGATGCGAGCTCGCGAGGCGCCGAGCACTTCACGCAGTGCGATCTCACGCCGCCGCGAGACCGCGTCCGAGAGCAGCATGCTGGCAACGTTGGTGCAGGCAATGAGCAGTAGCAGCGTCGTGACACCCATGAGGATGAGGAGCGCACGCCCACGTGTGCCGACCAGCTCCTGCTGCAGCGGCACGGCGCCGCCTTCCTTGTGGACAGCGGCGAGACGCTCTCGCGCGCTCGTTCTCGGGTCATTGACGCCGGGTCCAAGCCCACGTTCCCATAAGGCAATCACCCGGGCTGCCGCGGTGGCGGATGTGACGCGCGGTGCCATGCGAGCGACGACGATCGAATTCAGGAAGCCGCGGAACGGGGCGAACGTATCGAACGTCACCGGCACGGTCATTGGAATCCACAGATCGCTCTCGTCGGGAAAATCGAATCCGGGGTTCGCGATCCCAACGATGCTGTACCGCTTGCCACTGAGCTCGATCGACTTTCCGATCACGTCGGCCGAGCCGAACTGGGTGCGCCACAATTTGTCCGAGAGAATCGCCGACTGCGCGCCATTCGGGTGTGACTCGGCGTCACCAAACGTGTGACCGAAGCGGACGCGGGCCCCCAGCATTTCGAAGAAGCCGCTCGTGACAACGCCGACGTTCACACGCCGCGGGTGCGCCTGGTCCGCGAGGTTGAGTCCACCGGCGGCGTACGCACCCACCTGACTGAACACGTCGTGCTGCGCGGCGATGTCGTGCATGTCGACCCAATGGATCGCCGAATGCGTCGGTGGTTCGCCGAAGTCGTATGGCATCGTTACGTCCGGCAGCACCACCAGCCGCGACGGATCCGCGAATGGCAACGGCCGAATGAGCGCCGCATCGACCGCGCTGAACACCGCGGTCGTCGCCCCGATGCCGAGTGCCGCGACGATGATCGTCGCCGCACTGAAGCCGGGCCGGAGCCGCAATCGGCGCGCGGCGAATCGGAAGTCGGCCGCGGCGTCGGCGATCCATGAAAATCCCCACTCGTCGCGACTGCGTTCTTCGATCGCGACCGTGCGTCCAAACCGCCGCCGTGCACCTGCGCGCGCGTCTTCCTCCGTCGCACCATGCTCTCGCAGCCGCGCCTCGCGGAGCTCGAGATGCAACCGCATCTCCTCCTCCAGGTCCGCCGTGTACCGATCGCGGCGAACGAGCCGCCACACACGCCGGACGAGCTCTCCGATCGATGTCATGATGTCACGCCGGGCTGAGGATGCGTGCGATCGCCGTCGATACGCGGCGATAGGCGTCGAGCTCCGTCGTCAGCTGCTTGCGGCCGGCGGCGGTGAGCCGGTAGTAGCGCGCCCGCCGGTTCTCCGACGTGCGTCCCCACTCGCCGGCGAGCCACCCCTTGATGAGCATTCGCTGAAGGGCCGGGTAGAGCGAGCCCTCGTTCACCTGCAGCACGTCGCGCGAGCCGCGCTCGATCGCTTCGGCGATCTCGAAGCCGTGCAGCTCGTCGTGCCGCGCGAGCGTCTTGAGGATCAGCAGGTCCAGCGTGCCGGGCGGAATCTCGTCACGGGCCGCGGTCGGTGCGGGTGTCATGACATAGACTATCGATGTTAGTCCGGAATCTGTCAAGCCGCCGTGGCCGGGGCGACATCCATCCTATCCTCTCGCCTCTGTCCTCTAGATCTCTTTGCCCTCCGGCAACCACGCCGCCAGCCGCTGCCGCAGATGCTTGAGCGCCTTGCCCATCTGCGACTCCACCGTCTTCACCGAAATCCCGAGCGTCTCCGCGATCTCCGAGTATCTGAGTCCCTTGCCGCGACTCAGCTCGAAGACTTCGCGGCACGCCGGCGGCAGCTCCTGCACGGCGGCCACCAGCGCTTCGCGCAGCTCGGTCGCCACCACGCGCCCGGCGGCCGGTGCGTTCACCGCTTCATCGCCGGCGAGCTGCGGCTCGGCGTTGCGGCGGACGCGCGCGTGCCGCAGCTGGTTGAGCGATCGGTTCCGCGTCGCCCGCACCAGATAGGCGGTTAGAGATTCCTCAATGCGCAGCTCCGTGCGCCGGCGCCACAGCTCCAGCATCACGTCCTGGGCGCTGTCTTCCGCCGCCGCGCGATCGTCGAGCAGCGCGTACGCGCACGACACCATCCGCGCATAGTGCGCGCGGAAGATCGCGTCGAAGGCGTCCTGATCGCCCGAGCGGAGGCGGGCCAGCAGGGCCCGATCGTCCATCGACATCTATGTCGACATCTATATGATGGATGCGCGTCCGCCCGTGCCGGTGGAACCTGCCGGACGCCCGATTGTACACACATCCGGCGTCCCCGTATACTCCATGACCGGGTATGT
>JAICKA010000172.1 GCA_025928185.1 Gemmatimonadaceae bacterium | reverse complement strand
CGAGCTCATGCCATCGTTCCCGAGCGGCACGCGCGACGTGAGTCCCGCCGCGCTCACTGCCGGGAGCTCCGCGACGCGCTGCACAAGCTGCTCGTAGAAGCGCACGACCGCGCTGTCATCCGCGTAACGTTGCCGCGGAACGGAGAGCTCGAGCGTCGCGACGTGGTCCGCATCGAACCCCGGCTGCACGGCGTGAAGTCGCTGATAGCTGCGCAGCAGCAGCCCCGACGTCGCGAGCACGACGAGCGCGAGCGCCATCTGCGCCGCTACGAGCACATTGCGCGCGCGCTGGCGAGGCTTGCCGATCGTTCCGCCGCGGCCTCCATCGCGCAGGCCGGACAGCGGCCCGCCACGCAGGAACCGAACGGCGGGGATGATGCTGCATGCCGCGGCCGCGACCAGCGCCACGATGATGGTGAAGGCGGCCACCGCGCCGCCGACGTGCACTTCCGACAGCCGCGGGATTTGGGCCGGACCAGTCGCCACGAGGAGATGAATTGCCATCCACGCGGAGGCGAGTCCGATTGCCGCCGCAACGGTCGCGAGCACGGCCGCCTCGGTAAAGAATTGCGCGAGCACCCGCACGTGAGCGGCGCCGAGCGCCGCGCGCACGGACAGCTCGCGATGCCGTCCGTCCGCGCGCACGAGCAGCAGGTTGGCGACGTTCGTGCACGTGACGAGCAGGACGAGCACCGCCGTCGCGGCGACGATCCAGAGCGTCTGCGCCGCGTCGCCCACGATGTCGTCCCTCAACGGAATGAGGCGCGGAATGGGCTGCGCCTGCTTCAGCACCATCGCGACCGTGACACCTGGCGCGAGATTCGGAGCGACGTCGACGACACGCGGCAGCACGTTCTTGAAATCACGCTCAGCGGCGTCGATGCTCACGCCTGGCTTCAGCCGCGCGACTGCGTCGTAGCTGAAGCCCCCAGGATACGGATCGTTTGGATTGAGCTGGAGGGGCAACCACAGTTCGGTATTTGCACTCGGAAATCGGAAGCGGGCGGGCATTACGCCGACGATCTCCGTTGCAATTCCCGAGATGAGCAGCTTGCGGCCGATGACGCCCGGATCGCCGCCGAAGCGCGACTTCCACAAACCCTCACTGATTACCGCGACTCGCGCTGCCTTCGGCGCATCCTCAGCGGTAGTGAATGGCCTTCCGACCAGGGCCGGCACTTCGAGCAGCGGAAAGAGGCTCGCCGTCGTCCATGCAGCCGTGATTCGCGCCGGTTCGGCGCGTCCGTCGGGATCACCAACGCTGGCCGATCCGTTCTGATACGCGGCGATGCCGCTGATCGTATGCGCGAACCGCGAATAGGTGAGGTACGTACCCGGAGTCTGCTCGACGTGCTTCATCGACATGGGTGGCATGTCGAACCACGCGCCGACCAGTTGTTCGGGATGGCCGTACGGCAAGGGGCGCAGCAGCACGGCGTCGACGACGGCGAAGATCGCCGCCGCCGATCCGATACCGATGGCGAGTGTGGCGATCACCGAACCGCTGAACAGCGGCGCGCGCAGGAGGGACCGGCAGGCGTAGCTGACGCTGTGTCGCAGGCTCATGGACCGAACGAGGAGAGAGACACCAGCCGTACGGGCCATGCCGCGACAAGTTTCCGGCACCCGTGACATCGCGTGCCTGGCGCGCCATGCTTAGGTGTCTGTCCGATCCGACACGTTCACCGGAGTTCTGTCGATGCACGCTCTTCGCACACGCTTTTCCAATGGCCGCGCGCGCCTGACGACAATCACTTTCGCCGCAATGCTCGTTGCCGTTCCGGCGGCCGCGCTCGCGGCGCAGGAACAGCCCGACAACGCAACAGTCGAGCGCATCAAGGCCGAGGAGATGAACCATTCCCAGATCATGGACTTCATGAGCTGGTTGTCCGACGTGTATGGACCGCGGCTCACGTGGTCGCCCAATCTCACGCGCGCCGCCAACTGGGCGATGAGCGAGATGAAGCAGTGGGGGCTCGCCAACGTCCATGAAGAGACGTGGGACACGCCGCGCGGACTTGGCTGGGAAAACGAGCGGTTCTCGCTGATGGCGAAGACGCCCATTCCGTTCATCGTCGAAGCAGTTCCGCAGGCGTGGTCGGCGAGCACGAACGGTACTGTCACGGGGCCGGCGATGCTCGTCACCGCGGGCTGCTCGGACGAGCTCGAGGCGAACTACGCGGGCAAATTGAGGAACGCGTTCATCCTCACGACGCCGCCGGAAAATCGGCCGGTCACTGATTTCGCACCCCGGGCAACGCGGTACTCGGATTCCGCGCTCGCCGTGATGGAAGCCGCGCAGCCGAATGCAGGCGGTCGCGGACGGCGCGGCGCACCGCCGGCGACGAATCTGTCGCCGGTGTGCGAGCAGCAGGCGGCGCGCGAAGCCGCCGCCGCCCCAGCCGGGCGCGGACGCTTCGGTCGCGGCGGATTGAACCTCGGCGACACCAGCACCGTGCGCTGGCTCGAGCGGCAGGGCGTCGCGGCGATTCTGCTCGACGACACCCGGCACACCGGCGGAGACATCGGTACCAACAACGGCGCCTCGCGCGTGAACGGCGCGCCGCGCGTGCCGACGGTGCACGTCGCCCAGGAATCGTACGGGCGAATCGCGCGCATTCTCGAGAAGCACGTGCCGGTGACGCTGGCGCTCGACATGCAGAACACGTTCTATCCAGCCAATACCAGCTCGTTCAACATCATCGGCGAAATCCCGGGCACCGACCCGGCGCTCAAGGACCAGGTGGTGATGATCGGCGCGCACTTCGACTCGTGGCACTCGGGCGACGGCGCGACCGACAATGGCGCCGGCTCCGGCGTGATGCTCGAGGCGATGCGTCTTTTGAAAACGCTCAATCTCCATCCGCGGCGCACAATCCGCATTGCCCTCTGGACCGGCGAGGAAGAAGGCCTGCTCGGCTCGGCGGCCTACGTGCGCCAGCATTTCGGCACGCGCGACGCATCCGGCTTCCATCCGACGCCGGAACAGCAGCGGCTCGCCGCGTACTTCAACGTCGACAACGGCAGCGGCAAGATCCGCGGCGTGTATCTCCAGGGGATCGAGGCCGAGCGGCCGATCTTCGACGCGTGGATGGCGCCGTTCAAGAACGACGGGATGCGCACGCTGACGATCAACAACACCGGCGGCACCGATCACCTCTCGTTCATCGGCGTGGGCCTGCCCGGCTTTCAATTCATTCAGGATCCGCTCGACTACGGTTCGGTCACGCACCACACGAACCAGGATGTGTACGAGCGGCTGCAGCCTGATGACATGAAATTCAACGCGGCCGTAGTGGCGAGCTTCGCATGGAACGCGGCGCAGCGCGACGCGATGCTGCCGCGTCCACCGGAGCCAGGCCCGCTCGCGGCGCGCGGCGGTCGTGGCGCACCACGTTGAGTGGTTGACCGCACCGCCGACGAGCAGAGCAGTAGGGCGGCAGGAGCGTCCATCCCCGACGCGAGACGCGGACAGGTATCGCTGCAAGGTCCGTGTTTTGCGACCGGCGTGGTGTCCGAACCTGACGTCAACGAGGTGGAGGTGCAGCATGACGAAAGTCTTCTTGAACGGCGCGCGTGTCGTCGTGGGCGCGCTCGCGGTTGCCGCGCTGGCGGCGTGCGCCAGCAATCTGCGAACGCCGGAGGTCGTCACGACGCGCACGAGCACGGCGGCGGGAACCATTCCGATGACGGTGAACGTGCCGCCGCTGCCGGAAAGCGAGCTGGCGAACCTGCGGATGATGACCGACGCGAACATTCTGCAGCACATGTCGATGAGCGATTCGCTCGAGATCGCCATGGCGCAGGTGGCGCTGAATCGGACGCAGAGCAACGGCGTGCGCGATCTCGCCCGCACGATCATCGCCGATCACTCGCGCAGCTTGTCGACGGGCAAGGCCATCGCGCGCACGAACAACATTCCGCTCCAGCTGGCGCCGGGTGATACGAGCGGCATGCATGGATTCATGATGATCCGACGGCTGCAGAATGCCGGAGCGAACTTCGACCGGATGTACGTGGGCTCGCAGATCCGCATGCATCAGCACATGCTCGCCGAGCTGGAGGCGCTGCGGAACACGGCAACCTCGACCGCGGTGCGGCAGCACATCCTCGACGATATCGAACCGGTGCAGCGGCACCTCGACACGGCGCAGCACCTCGCCGCGTCGCTCGGCTATACGTATCCCGCGCCGTAGTCGACCATTCGGATCGCGGTCGGCGTGCGTTTTGCCGCGATCGACACAGTCTCAACAGGAGGAAATATGAAACTACAAACGCTCGTTGCCCTCGGGGCGCTGGCGGCCACAGGCGCCTGCGCGACCCGGACTCAGGTGGAAGCCGCCGGCGAGGTCGGACCGGCCACGCCGCTGTCCGCGAACTATCTGCCGGTCGGCACGTCCATGTCGGCCAGTCTGGATCAGTCGCTCGGCACGTCGATGAGTCACGAGGGTGACCGGTTCACCGCGACCGTGACTTCGCCGGTGTACGCGCAGAACGGCGCGGTGGCGATCCCGGCGGGAACGAAGCTGTACGGTCACGTCACGGGCGTGCACACGTCGTCGATTCCGACCCAGGAGTCGGTCATTCGTCTCGACTTCGACAACATCGCGCTGAACGGATATTCGTATCCATTCGATGCGAGCGTGTCGAACGTGCAGGTGGAGAATCAGCCGGCGAATGCCAACACCAGCTCCGTGACGCGCGGCGCGGTGACCGGCGCCGCGGCGGGCGCCGTGCTCGGCGCCGTGATCAGCGGAGGCGAGCTGAGTCGCATTCTCGACGGCGGACTGCTCGGCGCGGCGGCGGGATCGGTGATCTCGCAGGGCACCGGAACGACCGACGCGGTGATCCCGGCCGGATCGGTCT
>JAICKA010000013.1 GCA_025928185.1 Gemmatimonadaceae bacterium | reverse complement strand
TCTTCGACGAACACGCGGTGCGCCGGCGTTTCGTTGTCGAACGCGAATGTCGGCGCGTCGTGACCGATGCGGCGCACGCCGCCGGGAACGGTGCGCCAGTCGAGCGATACGTCGAGCGAACGATCGGCCGCCGGGCGCGGCCGGTACGCCGGCCGCATGGGATTCATCCAGAATACGTGCTTGATGTCGGTGAGCAGCAATTCCTGGTGTTGCTGCTCGTGGTGCAGCCCGAGCTCGATCACCGCCCGCGCGGGATGCGCGTCGTCGTCCGCGACGCGCTCGATGAGTGAATGCATCGCGGCGTCGACGTGGGCGCGATACTCGAACACCTCGCGCACGGTCGGCCGCGTGACGAAGCCACGCTGCGCGCGGCAGTGGCGCTCGCCGGCCTGCACGTAGTAGGAGTTGAACAGGAAGGCGTATCGCGCGTTCAACGGCACGTAAGCGGGCTCGAACTGCGCCAGCGCGAACGTCTCGAAGAACCAGCTCGTGTGCGCCAGGTGCCACTTGGTCGGGCTGACGTCGCTCATCGTCGAGACGACGTAGTCCTCGGTCTCGAGCGGCGCGCAGAGCGCCTGGGTCTGGGCGCGGACGGCGGCGTACCGGCTTGCCAGGGTGTCGGCGGCGTCGAGCTCGGCCGCCCGGACTTGATCCAGAGTTTCCATCGCTGCTCTCCTCACCATCGAGCGGTATGTCAAAAGATAGGCCGGTGTTGGCGGGGTCGTGTGGCGGTCGCGGGCGCGGTCTCATAAGTTCGGGCGACCCCCAAGCTCCGAGCTCACCGTGGACCATCCGATCGATCTCCTCGAAGACCTCCAGTCCTCACTCGTCTCGCGTACCGAAGACGCGGAGGATCGCACCGGCATCGACCGCCGGCAGTTCATGTTCATGTCGCTCGTCAGCGCCGCGGCGACCACCTTCGGCTCGCGCGCCGCGCTGGCCGAGCGTGACGCGGTGATCGGCGGCGCGATCGCAGCGCAGGTACCGCAGCAGCCGACGATCGTGCTCGCGCAGGGCGATCCGCCGGCCGAGCAGTTCATGCCCTACCCCGGTGGCACGGGGGCATTGATGGAGAAGCTCGTGCGCGAGCACGGCCCGTCGGTGTTTCAACGGTCCTCATTCGTCGTGCCTGACTGGACTGGTCCGGTGCCCTCGTCCGACGAAGACATCGCGTTCTTGACGGCGACGCAGCTCGCGTCGCTCATCAAGGCGCGGAAGATCACGTCGACGCGATTGGCGACGATCTATCTCGACCGATTGGAGAAGTTGAATCCCACGCTGCTCGCCGCCGTGACGATCATGCGAGCGCAGGGATTGGCCGAGGCGAAGCGCATGGATGACGAGCTGGCGGCGGGCAAGTACCGCGGCCCGCTGCACGGCATTCCTTATGGCGTGAAGGACCTGTTCTCGACGAAAGGCGTGCCGACCACCTGGGGCGCGGCGGATTTCGAGCACCGCATCATCGACGAGGACGCCGAGGTGGTGACGCGGCTGCGCGATGCGGGCGCGGTGCTGATTGCCAAGCTCGCGACGGGACTGTTCGCGCAGAACGATCAGTGGTTTCGCGGACGCACGAACAACCCGTGGAATCTGACGCAGGGGTCGAGCGGATCGTCTGCCGGTCCGGCCTCGGCGACGGCGGCCGGCTGCGTGGCGTTCGGCATCGGTACCGAGACGTCGGGCTCGATCGTGTCACCCTCGATTCGCTGCGGCGACAGCGCGCTTCGTCCGACGTTCGGACGCGTGAGCCGGTATGGCGGAATGGTGCTCGCGTGGACGCAGGATCGAGTCGGACCGATCACCCGAGCGCCCGAAGACGCCGCGATGGTCTTCAACGCGATTCACGGCGTCGACGAAAAGGATCCGTCGACGGTGACGACGCCGTTCCATTTTGACGCGAACGTTAGTCTCGCGGACCTTCGCATCGGCGTCGATCCGCACGCGCCGCCGGAGATGATCGCGACGCTGCGCGGATTGGGACTTCGCCCGATCGACATCGGCGCGCGTCCGAACATTCCCGGCGGCGGCCTCGGTGTGGAGGACGCGGCGGCGTTCGACGATTACGTACAGCGCAAGGCGAAGGAGATCGGGCTCGATCTCGCGGCGCTGCCGGAAGCGCCAGCCGGTGGAGAGCGCGGTCGCGGCGGGCGTGGGGGACGCGGCGCTGGCGGGGGTGAACGCGGAGCAGCACCGGCCAATCCGATGGCGCCCGCCGACTGGAATCCACGGTTCGTCACCGGCCGCACGGTCCGCGCACTCGACTTCGTGCAGAGCCAGCGCCGCCGCTACGTGTTGATCAAGCAGTGGGCGGAGTTCATGAAGAATCTCGACATGTTCATCGCATCGCCGAGTGCCGACGTTGGCGTGAACGCGCAGACGGGACATCCGTGCGCCGTGGTGCCGTACAAGTTCGACGTGCCGGTGCAGTTTCAGGGACGCGGGCGCGGCGGCGCGGCCCCCGCGCCGGCGACTCCACCGGCGCCGCTGAACCCGCAGCCGATCTGCGGCACGATCATCGGCGCGCTGTACAACGACGACGCGATCCTCGGCGTGGCGCATCAGCTGCGGCTCCATACCGATTTCAATCGGCGTCGGCCGCAGCTGTGAGCCACGGATCAGCGAGCGCGGGTCGCTGAACCGCCAGATCAAGATCAACTGCGGCCGCTGATTGCGCAGATGAACGCAGATTGAACGGCAGAAACATTCCTTGGAGTGTCGCCGTATCTGCGTTTGTCTGCGAGATCTGCGGCTCAGTTGTTCGAGTCGGTACCGGCGTTCATCTGCGGCCCCCATTTGGAACGTGAACCGTCCGCGGCCCACAAGTGTCCAACGGAGAACCCTCCCGACAGCGGCCCGGTGACCAATGTTCGACACGCTTCGCCAAGATCTTCGGTACACGTTCCGCGCGCTGCGGTCCAAGCCCGGGTTTACAACCGGCGTCATCGTCACGCTCGCGCTGGGAATCGGCGCGAATGCGGCGATGTTCGGCATCGTCGACCGGATGTTGTTCCGGCCCCCTCCGATGCTGCGCGATCCGTCGACGGCGCATCGCATTTACATCTACCAGACATTTCGCGGCAAGGAAGTGGCGAACAGCGGCGGCCAGTTCGCGCGCTACCGCGATTTTGCCGCGAACGCGAAGTCGATGTCGAGCATTGCCGGCTATACGACGCGCGATATCGCTATCGGCGTCGGCGAGGCCGCGCACGAGATGCACGTCGGTATCGTCAGCGCGAGCTTCTTCGGATTCTTCGATGCGCCGCCGGTGCTCGGCCGCTACTTCTCCGCGGCGGAAGATTCGATTCCGAGCGGCCAACCGGTCGTCGTGCTGAGCCACGCATACTGGAGCACGCAGTTCGGCGAGCGAAAGGACGCGCTCGGAAGCAAGCTGCAGATCGGGCCGGAGCTGTACACGGTGATCGGCGTTGCCCCGGCGGGATTCGTCGGACTGTGGCCCGACCAGCCGCCGGCGGTATTCATTCCGATCACGAGCTACGGCTCCGTGCAGGCGCGCACGTTCAGCTGGCTGAAGAAGGGCGAGTCCTGGTGGAACACGTACAGCTGGGGATGGATGTCGTTCATCGGCCGGCGCAAACCAGGCGTCACGATCGCGCAGGCGAACGCGGATCTGAGCAACGTCATGCGGCACGACTATCTGCTGCAGACCGCCGGCCGACCGAAGGCCACACCGATCGCGCTCGTCAAACCGCACGCGATCGCCGGCTCGATCCTGTCGGAGCGCGGGCCGAACGAGTCGAGCGTCGCCAAGATCGCGACGTGGGTCGGCGGCGTCGCGATTCTCGTGCTGCTCATCGCGTGCGCGAACGTCGCCAATCTCCTGCTCGCGCGGGCACTGCGCCGCCGCCGTGAGATCGCGGTACGGCTCGCGCTGGGCGTAAGCCGCGCACGCCTGATGCGACAGCTGCTCACCGAGAGTGTGGTGCTGGCGATCGCCGGTGGTGTCGCCGGCCTGCTCGTTGCGCAGTGGGGCGGCGCGGCACTCCGCGCGGTGCTGATGGCGAAGGATGCGCCCACGGCGACGCTCACCGACAATCGCACCCTGCTGTTCACGGCGGCGGCCGCGCTCGTCGTCGGCGCGCTCACCGGGCTCGCGCCGATGTTCCAGACGCTGCGTGCCGGCCGCAGCATGGTCGACGACCTCAAGGCAGGCGTGCGTGAAGGCACGCACGACCGCTCGCATTTGCGCGCCGCGCTGCTCGTAATTCAAGGCGCGCTGTCAGTGGTGCTGCTCGTCGGCGCGGGATTGTTCGTGCGCAGTCTCACCAACGTGCGCTCGGTCCGTCTCGGCTACGATCCGGAGCACGTACTTCTCGTAAATCTCAACATGCGGGGCGAGACGCTCGACACTACGCAGACGCAGCAGCTTCAGGATCGGCTGCTCGCCGCGGCCCAGGCGACCCCGGGCGTGACACACGCCGCGCTCTCGCGCTCGACGCCTTTCTGGAGCTTCTGGAGCACCAGCCTCTTCGTTCAGGGAATCGACACCGTCGGAAAGCTGGGCGACTTCTACCTCAACGCCGTGAGTCCCGACTATTTCGCGACCTACGGGACACGCGTGGTTCGCGGCCGAGCGTTCACGAATCAGGATACGAAGCTCGCGCCGAAGGTGACCGTTGTGAGCGAAGGCATGGCGAAGACACTCTGGCCCGGGCGCGACCCGATCGGCCAGTGCATTCGCCTCAATGCGGACACTGTGCCGTGCACCACCGTCGTCGGCGTGACTGAGAACATTCACATGCAGAGCCTCGCGAGCGACTCCGGCGTCTACACGTACTACGTGCCGTCGATGCAGATGACGGGCAGCGCCGGCCTCGCCGTCCGCACCGCGGGCACGGCGACGAGCTTTGCGGAGTCGGTGCGCCGTCGTTTGCAGCACGAGATGCCGGGCGCGTCGTACATCACGACGACGCCGCTGAGCGAAATCATCGGCGACCAGATGCAATCCTGGACCGTGGGCGCCCGGATGTTCGTCGCCTTCGGCGGACTCGCTCTGGTTCTCGCCGCCGTTGGTCTCTACAGCGTCATCGCCTACAACGTCACGCAGCGCACCCACGAGATGGGCGTTCGCATTGCGCTCGGCGCGCAAGTGGGCGACGTCGTGCGCCTCGTCGTGACAGACGGGATGAAGCTCGGCGTCCTCGGGTTGGTCATCGGCGCCGCGATCGCCATCGGCGCAGCGCACTGGGTGAAGCCGCTGTTGTTCCAGGAATCAGCGAAGGACCCGCTGGTCTTCGGACTCGTGACGGTGACGTTGCTGCTCGTGACGATCGCGGCGAGCTGGCTCCCGGCGCGGCGCGCGGCGAAGGTCGACCCGCAGGTGGCGTTGCGAACGGAATAGGGTCCGTAGTCCGTCGCCAGTAGCCGGTCGTGATCGTCGCGCGGGGTGAGACTGTCGCGCCGAATACGGTTGGACTGAGTTGGGGACGCGGATCTTGCGGAAACTGGCGGACGAGGCGCGGATTGGCTGTTACTGGCGCGCCGAGTCTCTCTCGCGCCACAGGCCAAAAGCATTTGGCTTTTTTTGTTCGTTCGATCCGTCCCCACCGTGGCATCTGTGTTTCACACCTGTTGGGGCTGGGTCGGCATCATTGCGTAGGAAAGTGTCGCGAAGTTGCGGAGAACGGCGGAGAACGGCGGAGAACGGCGGAGAACGGCGGAGAACGGCGAAATCGTTGTTCGTCATTCATCAACACCGCCAGCAACGCCGCTCCGCGCCTGTCCGCAGTGCTCCGCCGTTCTCCGCGACCCCGTTCCTCTCCCTGAGACGTAGCCGGAGCCGCGCGACCGGGTGGCGCGAGAGTCTTTCGCGCCAGAAAGAGTCCAACGGGGCTGCGGAGTTCGCGGATTATCGGATTGGGGAGTTGACCGGGACGCCACCCCCACAAAGTCTTTTGTCGTTGTTTGACTTGGCGCGCGGAGCTCGTTGCGCCACGCAGACCCGATTCACGCCTCGTTCGCCAGTTTCCGCAAGATCCGCGTCCCCAAGTGAGTCCAACCCGATTCGGCGCGCCGTACTGGTCCCGCGCGACGGCCCCAACGGACGGACTACGGATCACGGTACGAAGAACCCCCTACGGCTGCACCGGTCCAGCCAGTCGCCTCACCAGGTGATCCAGAAACTCTAAACCGTCGTAATACGATTTGACGCGCAGCTTTTCGTCGCGGCCGTGGGCGTTGGTCTCGCCCGGAAGCGAAAAGATTCCACTCACGCCGTACGATGGAATGCCGGCTTCGCGGAGCCAGTGGCTGTCCGTCGCGCCGGTGGACATGACTGGAATCACCGGGATGTTGCCGAACAGCTCGTGCGTCACGTCGGTCACGGCGGAGAGCAGCGTCGGGTCAATGGACGGCGCCGACGCGGGAAAGCGCGGACGGTCCGCCTGAGTGTAGGTGAGCTTCATCGCGGTGTCCGCGATGACGCGCAGCAGCGTCGAGCGCACCTCGTCGAGACTCGACGTGGGCAGGATGCGGCAGTTGATGTTCGCCGAAGCGCTCTGCGGCAGCGCATTGTACGCGTGTCCGCCGATGAGGCGTGTCGCGACGCACGTGGTCCGCAGCAGCGCGTTGAACTCCGGTCGCTTCGACAGTGTCGCCGCCGCGGCCGCGTCGTTCGGATTGGCGACCACGGCACGCATCGCGGCGGCGATCTCCGGCGTCTCCACCCTGGCCGACTGCTCGAAGAAGCCGCGGGTCGTCGGATTCAGCGCGACTGGAAATTTGAACGCGCTGATCCGATGCAACGCGTCGGCCAGCTCGTAGATCGCGTTATCGGGACGCGGCACGCTGGAGTGGCCGCCCGGGTTGGTCGCCGTGAGCGTGAAGTCGACGTAGACCTTCTCGGCTGCCTGGATCGAGTTGAACAGCGGATGCACCTTCATGCCCGAGCCGCCGAGCGTGCCGCCACCACCCTCGTTGATGGCGAATGCAGCGTCGATGAGATCGCGACGATCGCGCACGATCCACTCCGGCCCGTTCGAGTCGCCGCTCTCCTCGTCGGCGGTGAGCGCCAGGATGATGTCGCGCGACGGCCTCCATCCCTCCTGCTTGTAGCCGAGCAGGTTGGCCGTGAAGATCGACGCCATGGCCTTGTCGTCGCTCGTGCCGCGGCCGTAGAAGAAACCGTTCTGCTCGACGAGTGTGAACGGATCGCGCGGCCAGTCGGCGCGTTTGGCGGCGACGACGTCGAGATGCGCGAGCAGCAGCAGCGGCTTCGGCCCGTTCGCGCCGCCAGTACCGTGATAGCGCACGATGAGATTCGCCTTGGTCGGCTTGCCGGGCGGCGTGAGGATTTTCACATCGGAGTCCGGAAAGCCCGCGGCGCGGAAACGTGCCGCCATGGCATCCACGGCCCGCGTCACCGAGCCGACGGTGTCGGCCGTGTTGATCGAGATAAGCTGATTGTAGATCTCGCGCGCGAGCCGCTGATGCGGCGTCAACGACTGCGGAGCTTGCGCCGTGAGCGGGGCGGCGACGGCAACAGCGATCAGAGCGGCGATGCGGAACGAGCGCATGAGCGGAAGGGGGCCGGGGTGGGGACGAGCGCAACTTGTTGACGCGCCGTAGCGCGCGCAACGGGTCAGGTGCCGTCGCGCTTCCGGACCATCCCAAACGTCGCCTGGCGCTCGCTCAGGGAAAATTCGTCAGCGGCGGAAGGTCGGGTGGCGCGCCCGCTCCGGTCGGCGCCGCGTTGCTGACCGCGGCGATCGTCGCGAACACTTCGCTGCGGCTGCGCCGCTCGACCGCGGAGCGCCAGACGTATTCGCCGAGCGTGTACTTGGCTCCCGAATACCAGAAGGTGATCTCGTCCGACTCTGGATCGTAGGCGAACGTCGAGCGGTAGACCACGTCGCGCAGCTCCGGTGCGGCGCCGCGCGCGAGCACGGGCGACGGATACGTCGTCCAGTGCACGCCGTCCGCGCTCGTCGCCAGAAACAGGGCGCCGGTCGTACACGACCCGGCGGTTTTCACATTGTACACCGCCCAGAACTGGTTGCGGCTCGGAATCCACTCGACATCGATGTGCCAGGGCCACACCCCGGGCTGCGTGAGGTCGACCGGCTCCGGCGCGGACCAGTCGACGCCGTTCGTTGAGCGCCGCAGCTCGACGGTCGCGTTCGCGCCGCCGCAACCGATGTTGCCATTCACGGACCACATCAGCCAATCGGTCGCGCTGCGACGGACGACCGCGGGCGAGATGATCTGGTGATTCGGCGCGTGCGCGACCACGATTGACGGACTCCAGTGGTCGCCGTCGCTCGAGGTCGTGAGGCGAATGACGTTCTCGCTCGTCACCTCGCGGAAATACAGCCAGACCTCGTTGCGATCGGGGACGTACAGTGCATCGGGATCCGACAGATAGCCGTCGTGCGGTGAGGCGATCGGATTGACGACGCCTTCCGGCACAGTCCAGTGCAGCGGATCGGCGCTCTCGAACTCCGACGGATTCTCGAAGCCCGCGTTGCCGTTCGGGTACGGTGTGATGAACAGGTATCGGCGCGACGCGGGCCAGCTCGCGGGCGTGGCGACGTAGTCGGGATGCACGGTCTGTCCCGACCCTTCATACGTATCGAGCGTAAGTGGCACGATCACGCCGAGCGGCAGCGTGCCGTTCGTAGCCGTGAGCGCGGCGAATCGTGCTTCGGCAAAACCGCTCGCGGACGCGACGGCGGTGTGCGGATGCAGATCGTCGCCCAGCGTCCACATGGCCTGTGCGCGGCCGGTTTCATCGGTGAAGCTCGTCGCCGGATCGAACGTGCCGCCATCTTCCGCTTTCCACGTGACCGGTACGCCCGCGACGGGCGCTCCATTGTCGTCGTCGACTTCGACGACGATCGGCGCCGCCAGCCGCTCGCCCGCGACGCCGAGCTGCGCATCGCCCGCCGCGACGGCGATCACGCCGGACGGTCGCGTGATTGCGTGGTCGCCCCCGCAGGCGCCGAGACCAGCGCACAACGCGAGGACACGCAGAACGCGAATCGAATCAGCGGGCGATATGCGACGAATCGGCGGTCGACTGGTGGCCATCACCAGTTCTACTCACCGATTGGCACTTTGGGTCACAGGAATCGGCATACCTGACAAAACTCAAACAAATTGAAACGCGAATGCCGCGAATGCGCGCCAATCTCATAGTCGCCACTGCAGACATGTATTCCGGGTGTGGCATTCGCGTTGATTCGCGTGCATTCGCGTGATCGTGGAGATCAAGGCCACCGAGCGACTACCGCCGATTTCACAGCGGCAGATCGTCAACTATCTCCGCGCAATGTCCTTCGAGGCCGGCTTGCTCTTGCATTTCGGTCCTCAGCCGAAGTTCTACCGATTCATCAACTCCTCGCGATCGCTCACGCATTGAACTTCGGCGGCCGCTCGTGCGCCACGCCGGCCGCGCGCTCCAGTGCCATGCCGGCGCGCACGATCGTGCCTTCGTCGAACAGGCGTCCGATCAGCGTCACCCCATGCGGCACTCGGCGCGGCGGGTTGAAGCGTGGCAGCGGGTGCGCGGGGTCCGGGGCCCAGTCGCTCCGCGCCTGCGACACGTTTACGAATCCCGTACGCAGCGTCAGCGACGGATGGCCGGTGTTGTTCGAGATCACCAGCATCTCGTCGCGCAGCGACGGCACCAGCAGCAGGTCCACGTTCGAGAATACTCGTGTCATCTCGTTCGCCACCTTGCGCCGGAGGCGGTCGGCTTGCACGAAGTCGACGGCTGACAGAAAGCGTGATTCGCGGAACAGGTTCGGCCACGCATCGGGCACCTGCACCTTGAGCGTCTTGTCCTGGCCACTCAGCGTCAGCTCCTCGAATGCCGCCGCGGCTTCAGCGAAGAGCATCAGATTCAAGGAGTCGTATGGCCAGTCCGGCAGCGTGATCGGGGTCGGCACCATGCCGAGCTTCGAGACCGAGTCGAGCGTCGCGCGATCGACGTCGGTCGCCGGCGCGTTGTTCATCCAGTCCGGCACGTAGCCGACGCGCAGCCCCGTCACCGGCGCGCTCGCGTCGTAGTCGAGATGCGCCGGCACGCTGGCGACGTCGCCCGCGTCCGGGCCGCCGATCGCGTGCAGCACGAGCATCGTGTCTTCCACGCCTCGCGTCATCGGTCCGAGCTTGTCGAGCGACCAGCACAGCGTCATCGCGCCGGTGCGCGGCACGCGGCCATACGTCGGGCGCAATCCCGTGACGCCGCACCGCATGCTCGGGCTGACGATGCTGCCGCCCGTCTCGCTGCCGATCGAAAAGGCCACCAGCCCCGCCGCCGTCGACGCGCCCGGACCTGCACTCGATCCCGACGCACCTTCCTCGAGCAGCCACGGATTCATCGTCTGGCCGCCGAACCAGATGTCGTTGAGCGCGAGCGCGCCCATGCTGAGCTTCGCGACGAGCACGGCGCCGGCATTCGTGAGCCGCGCGACAACCGCGCTGTCCGCCGACGGCACGCGCTTCTCGAACGGTTCGGCACCGTAGGTCGTGCGAATGCCCGCGGTGTCGAGCAGGTCTTTCACACCGTACGGAATGCCGTGCAACGGGCCCCGATACTTGCCCGCCGCGATCTCGGCGTCGGCCTGCTTCGCCTGGCGCAGCGCGACGTCCGGGGTGAGCGTGATCACGCAGCGAAGTTGCGGATCGTACCGCTTCAGTCGCGCGAGATAGATGTTCGTCAGCCGCTCCGACGTCAGCTTCCGCGTCTCGATCCAGCGCGCGAGCTGCGTGACCGGCGCGAACGCGATGTCGACGTCGCTCGCCGGCAGCGGACCGGGATCGACTTTCGACGGAACGAACCGGTCGCGCGTCGGGCCGGCAGTGGTGCCGGGCAGCACCGGGTTCCACGTCGTGGCCGGCGCGAGCGTCGGCTCGAGCGCGATCTTGCGCGGGCCCGTGCGACGCTCGAGCAGCGGCGCCATCGACGTGCGCCAGTTCGACGCCATGATGTCGCGATCGCCCGCCGTGTTGCTGATCTGCATCAGCTTTCCGGCTTCATCGAACGTGTTGCCCGACACCGCCGGGCCGACCGCCGCCGAGGTGTTGAACGCCGGCGGCGCGCCGGGGGTGGCCGAGGTCGATGCGGCGGTCTGCTCCGTTTGCCCGCGACAGGCAGCGAGTGCGCTGGCGAGCGCCACGGGGGCAGTGATCACGAAGTCGCGACGGGAGGGCATGGCTCGAGAGAGGAGAGAGGAGAGCGGAGAGAGGAGAAAACTGCCGAGGTCGGAAAGTGGGCGAACAGGGAGAGTATGGCCGGAACGGTTCGAGGGCCAGTCGGATGAGAATCAGCCGCCCCGGACGCGGCGTATTGTGCATTGTGGCATTCGACATCTATGATATGCGCTGCTCGCCCGCCCCGGGACCCTTCACCGAACAATCACATGCTTCGCCCGCTCCCCATCGCGCTGCTCGGCATCGCGTCGGCTGTTTCAGCGCAATCGCCAGCAACGGCGCCTGAGAACGGCGCGCCGACCGATACGCTCGTACGGTACTGGATTCGCCCGTCGACGACCGACCCATCGATCAAGCGCTTCGACCTTCCGAATTACGTGGTCTTTGCCGCCAGCGTGAAGCCCGGCGCGCCGCTGCTCGTGTTCATGCCCGGCACCGGCGGCCGTCCGGCGAACACGACCGAATTCGCGGATGTCGCCGCGCGCCAGGGATATCGCGTCATCGGTCTCGAGTACACCGACACTCCGGCGGTTGGACAAGTCTGTCCGCGCAACCCCGATCCGCGCTGCGCCGGCGCCATGCGCGAAAAACGCATCTTCGGCGACGATGCGACCGAGGTGATCGATGATCCAGCGGACGAGTCGATCGTCAATCGGCTGACGAAGCTGCTCGCGTTCCTCGATCGCGAACACCCGGACGGAGGATGGGCGCAGTACGTGGCCAACGGTCAACCGGACTGGGCGCGTATCGCCGTTTCGGGTCTGTCGCAGGGTGCAGGCATGGCGGCGTACATCGCGAAGAAGACGACCGTCGCCCGTGTCGTGCTGTTCTCGAGTCCATGGGATTTCCGCGGACGATTCCGCGAGCTCGCACCCTGGATCTCCGGCGGCTCCGGCGCCACCCCGCCCGAGCGCTGGTTCGCCGCGTATCACGAGAAGGAACCGACCGCCGACCTGATCGAGCGGGCCTACCGCGCGCTGCGCATTCCTGCCAACCAGATCCGCAAGTTCACGTTGGAACCCGCAATGGCGCGCGGAGTACCGGCGAAATACCATCCAAGTGGTGTGGCGAACGGCGCAACGCCACGACTACCCGACGGCACGCCGGCATACGCGGGCGATTGGCGATTTCTCGTCGGCGACGTACGGTGAGAGCGGATGAACGGCCGAGCTGGTGAGCGGATGAGCGACTTCGAAGTCAAACCAAGTCAGTTCGACCGACGCGCCGAATACGAGCGGATCGCCCGCGAGCGCGCGATCACCGAACGTGAGGCCACGCGCGTGTCGAGACGCGCGCTGTTCCGCGCGAGCGCCGAGTGCCTGATCAGCGCGTCGGTCGGCGCCGTGATCATCGGCGCCGGCTGGCACACGACCGACTGGGAGTGGGGACACATCTGCGTGCTCACCGGATTGATCGTCGGTTACGGCGGCATCACGTGGGCGCTGGCTCGCGCCTACCGCGCCGGCGAAGAGCGAGGAGACTGGTAGCGTGAACACCGATCGCCTGGAGGCGTTCAGCGACGGCGTCCTCGCGATTCTGATCACGATCATGGTGCTCGAGCTTCGTGTGCCGCACGACACCACGCTCGCCGCACTCGCGCCGGTGCTGCCGACGGCGGTCAGCTATTTGCTCAGCTTCGTCTACATCGGCATCTACTGGAACAATCATCATCACATGCTCTACCTCACGCGCCGCGTGGACGGCGCGATCCTGTGGGCCAACCTGCATCTGCTGTTCTGGTTGTCGCTCGTGCCATTCGTGACCGGCTGGATGGGCGAGAATCATTTCGCACCGCTGCCGACCGCGGCGTACGGCGTGGTGCTGCTCATGGCAGGCGTTGCGTATTTCATCCTTCAGCGGCTGATCATCCTCAGCCAGGGCGAGCACTCGGCGCTGGCCGCCGCCGTCGGTCGCGACCTGAAGGGCAAGCTGTCGCCGATCATCTACGCCGCCGCCATCCCGCTCGCCTTCGTGCGGCCGTGGATCGCCGGCGCGCTGTACATTGCCGTCGCGCTGATGTGGCTCGCACCCGACCAACGCATCGCGCGAGTCGTCGTGCAGTCGGAGCTCCAGGCTGGAGGGCTCGATGCGGAAGCTTGAGGGAACCGCGTCGATGGCGACCGACTGCAATCCGGGCGAAACGTGTCCCGCGGCCTAGCACAGATCGTCGGCGGCATGCCGACTGTCGTCGAGAATCCGTATCCCGACATCGACACGGCCCTGGTGCTCGAGCGGCTCGCAGCCGCGCTCGATCTGATCGCGCGCTTTCAACCGATTCGCATGCGGCACTTCCGGCGCGACGTGCGGCAGATCCAGGTTGTACGCTTTCCCTGTCGCGGCGCGTTCCTGCACGAGGGCCAGATCGTCATCACGGAGCTCACGTTCCTCCACAAGGTGGCGCAGCATCCCGATAGCGAAGTGGCGTCGTCGATTCTGCACGAAGGCGTGCACGCGCGCGTGTTCGCGATGACGCAGCATCTGGGCTTCGAGCGCACGTGGAGCATGGCCGACGAGGAGCGACTGTGCCGCCGTGCCGAGCTCACGTTCGGTCACGCCCTTCCGCCGGTGCTCGGCGCACCAGTGATCGCACGCGCCGAGATGACGCTGGCGGCGACGGACGATGAATCGGTAGCACCGACGATCGATTGGCGGCAGGCGGAGCGCAACCAGCGCGCAGCCGACGCCGAGCGACTGGGCGGTGCGAGGAGTCCGGGCTGGTGGGACCGCTTGACGCGCGGGCGCGGCGGCGACCGCGACTAGATTCCCGCGATGCGATCTGGCCTTGTAGTTTCGGCGCTGTGCGCGCTGGCGGTCGGGGCGTGCTCGTCGTCCGCCGACTCATTGGCGTGGACGGTCGATGCGCACGGAATCGGACGCGTGCGCGTTGGCGAAACGCTCGCGACGCTCTCGAAAGCGCTCGGCGAGCCGTTGCACGCTGCCTACTCCTACAACGAGACCTGCGACTATGTTCGTCCGCACGCGCTGCCGGCGGGCGTCAAGCTCATGGTCAGTGGAGACACCGTGGTGCGTGTGGACGTCGACAGCGCCGGCGTCGCGACGCGCGACGGCGCCGCGGTGGGCGCTCCGGAATCGCGAGTATTGACGATGTACCGCGGCCGTGCCACCGTGCAGCCGCATCCGTACACCGGCCCGGTGGGTCACTACGTGGTCGTGTCCGCGCCAAACGACTCGATGTACCGGATGATTTTCGAGACCGACGGCAAGATCGTCACGCGATACCGCGCGGGTCGCCGGCCGCAGGTGGATTTCAAGGAGGGTTGCTCGTGAGCGTCACGTGCTAGATCATCTGTTCGCCAACAATCGCGCCTGGGCCGACGCAATGACGCGTCGCGACCCGACGTTCTTTCAGCAGCTCTCGAACCAGCAGGCGCCGGAGTATTTCTGGATTGGCTGCTCGGACAGTCGCGTGCCGGCAAACGAAATCGTCGGCCTGCTGCCGGGCGAAATGTTCGTGCACCGCAACATCGCCAACGTCGTCGTGCACAGCGATCTCAATTGCCTGTCGGTGATGCAGTACGCGATCGACGTGCTGCACGTGCGACATGTGATCGTGTGCGGCCATTACGGCTGCGGCGGCGTCCGTGCCGCGTTTCAGGATCAGCGCGTCGGGCTGGTCGACAACTGGCTGCGCCACGTGCAGGACGTCCGCTCGAAGCACCGCGACGAGCTCGACGCCCTCGCCACGGAACAGGCACAGTTGGACCGCCTGAGCGAGTTGAACGTGATCGAACAGGTGTCCAACGTCAGCCAGACCACGGTCGTGCAGGATGCCTGGTCGCGCGGTCAGAAGCTCTCGGTGCACGGAGTCATCTACGGGCTGCAGGATGGCTTGCTGCGCGACCTCGACATCACCGTTCGATCCATCGAGGATGTCGCCGCGCACGTCGATGCGGCACGCGCGCGGTAGACCCACGGCCGGGTGCTTCCGCACGGCTGGGAACGAGCACGTGACATGAGCATTCTCTTAACCCATGGGTGACGGCATGCTGCTCGGGCTCAGGACGGTGATCTACAAGGCGCCGGATCTGGCGCGCGCCAAGGCCTGGTACTCGACCGTGTTCGGGATCAGCCCGTATTTCGACCAGCCGTTCTACGTCGGGTTCAACGTCGGCGGGTACGAGCTGGGACTCGATCCGGACACGAAAGGCTCGAAGCCCGGGCCGGGCGGCTCGGTCGCGTACTGGGGCGTGGCCAATCTCGACGCGGCGATGGCGCAGGCGACGAAAGCCGGCGCCACAATCGTCTCGGCGGCGCAGGACGTGGGCGAGGGCATCCGCGTCGGCAGCGTGGCCGATCCGTTCGGCAACGTGATCGGGTTGATCGAGAACCCGCATTTCCAACTACCCGCGCGATGAGCAACCAACCGGTCGCATATCGTCATCGGCAGGTCGGGGTTGTGACCCTCGTGGTGCTGGTCGGAGCGGCGATCGTGGCGGATGTGGCAGCGCTCGCGGTGCATGCGCCGTCGGCGGCGCTGGCGTCGGTCGCGGTGACCTCGCTCCTGCTGCTGATCGTCGCTCTCGTCTTTTCGAGTCTCACGGTGGAGATCGACGATCGCGAGCTGCGCGCGTACTTCGGCCCGGGCATCACGGCCAAGCGCGTTGCGCTCGCCGACGTCGCGCGGGCGGAGGTGATGCCGAGCAGCTTCTGGAGTGGCTGGGGCGTCCGCGTGACGACACGAGGAATGTTGTACAACGTGTCCGGCAAGGGCGCCGTGGAGCTGACGCTGAAGAATGGTCAGCGATTCCGGATCGGAACGGACGACGACGAGGGATTGCGCAACGCCATCGCACGCGCGGCGGAACTGGAACCAGCCGTGTCGATTCGATGACCAGCGGAGCTGTGGTGGTCGCGGCAGCGGCTGCAGCGCGGCGCCGCCGCCTGCAACGGGTCCTCGATTCCTTCCGGATCGCCGACGCGACCGCGCCGGAGCGCGCTCGCACGCTGCCATCGCTCGGGATTGCCGACTCCGCCGAGCTGACGCATCTCGTCGAGTCGGGCGTCGTCAACGCTGGCCGTGCGCAAGGCTCGTGGTACTTGAACGAGGGCGCCTACGTCGCGCATCGAGACGCGAAACGCGTCCACATACGTCGGCGCATGGTGATTCTGCTCGGATGCCTCGTGTTCATCCTCGGCGTCGTCGCGGGCATCCTGGCGCGAGTCGCCTGAACGCGACGGCAGGAATCGCCGCTGGCCACACGGACTACTACTCGCGCCGGCCATAGTCCGCCGCCATAATACCGCTCTCCTCTCCTCCATCTCGAGGCGACTTTCGTGCGTACTTCCCTGTACCGAATCTCTCTGCTCCTGCTCGGCGCCGCGGCGCTTCCGGCCGGCGCCCAATCCGTCGATCCAGCGGCCGCCTTGCACTGGCGCGAGATCGGTCCGACTCGCGCCGGCCGTGCGCGCGCGCTTTCCGGTGTACCGAGTCAACCGAACGTCTTCTACGTCGGCTTCGACAACGGCGGCGTCTGGCGCTCAACCGACTACGGCTCGACGTGGGTGCCGCTGTTCGACAAGGAACCCACCGGCTCGATCGGCGCCATTGCCGTTGCGCCGTCCAATCCGAACGTCATCTACGTCGGCACCGGCGCCGGCATCATCCGGCCCGATCTCGCGGTCGGCGACGGCGTGTACAAATCCACCGACGCCGGCAAGACGTGGACGCATCTCGGGCTGCGCAACTCGCAGATGATCGCGATGATCGACGTCGATCCGACGAATCCGAATCGCCTGTTCGTCGCCGCGCTCGGTCATCCGTACGGACCGAACCCGGAGCGCGGCATCTTCCGCTCGACCGACGGCGGCCAGACGTTCGAGAAAGTCCTGTACAAGGACGAGTATACGAGCGGCAACGACGTTCGCATCGATCCGAGCAACCCGAACGTCGTCTATGCCACGCTCTGGCAGCAGCAGCAGGGTTTCTCCGAGAACGGCGCGTTCGGCGGCGCGGGCAACGGGATCTTCAAGTCGACGGACGGCGGCACGACGTGGCATCAGCTCACCGACGGCTTGCCGTCGATCATTCAGGCGAACCTGGCGATCGCGCCGAGCAATCCGAACATCATCTACGCGGCAGTCGCGGGCACGTCGATTCCGGGGCAGGCAGCGGGCGGACGCGGCGGTCGCGGCGGCAGTTCGACGACCGGCGTCGTCGGGTTCTTCAAGTCGACCGACGGCGGCGAGCATTGGCATCTGGCGGTGGATGATGCGCCAGGCGGCCCGCACCCACAGGATCCGCGGCCGCTCGCGCGCATCGGCGGCGGCGATCTGCCAACGATCGTCGTCGATCCCAAGAACCCGAATGTCGTCTACAGCTCGTCGACAGTATTCTGGCGCACGGAAGACGGCGGCCTCACGTGGTCGGCCGTGCGCGGCGCGCCCGGTGGCGACGACTATCAGAAGACGTGGATCAACCCGAACAACACCGACATCATCCTGCAGGTCGCCGATCAGGGCGCAGTGGTGTCGGCCAATCGCGGCGAATCGTGGAGCAACTGGTACACGCAGCCCACGGCCGCGATGTACCACGTGTCGACGGACAACTCGTTCTTCTATCGCGTTTGCGGTGGACAGCAGGACTCGGGCTCCGCGTGCGTAAAGAGCCGCTCGTCCGACGGCGAGATCACTTTCCACGACTGGCATCCGGTCGACATCCAGGAATACGGCGAAGCGGCGCCCGATCCGAAGAATCCGGATCTCGTGTTCGGCAGTGAGCGCAACGGCGTGTCACTCTACGATCGGCGTACGGGACAGAAGACATCCGTAGGTCCCGACATGAGCGGGCGTGGCCCGAACGGCGATACATACAGCCGCAACGTGCGCACGATGCCGATCGAGTGGTCGCCGGTGGATCCGCACGTGCTGTTCTACGCGTCGAACGTGGTGTGGAAGACGACGGACAACGGGCACTCGTGGACGCGCATCAGCCCCGATCTCGCGCGCCAGACGTGGACCGTTCCGGCGAACGCGGGCAAGTACGCGAGCCAGGTGACGGTCAGTCCGCAGGGCACCATCACCGCACTCGCACCATCGCCGCGCAGCGTCAACGTGCTGTGGGCGGGCACCGACGACGGCAACATCCAGGTGACGACGGACGGAGGTGCGACGTGGCACAACGTCACGCCGCCGGCGATCAAGGCGTGGACGCGCATCTTCAACATGGACGCCGGCCACTTCGACACGCAGACGGCGTACGCCGCCGCGAACACGCTGCGCCTCGACGACATGAATCCGCACTTCTGGCGCACGCACGATGGCGGCAAGACATGGACGGAGATCGACAACGGCATCGCGCCGGGCGCGGCGGCCAATTCCATCCGTGAGGATCCGCACGTTAAAGGATTACTATACGCCTCGACCGAGACGCAGGTGTGGGTCTCGTACGACGACGGCGATCACTGGCAGTCGCTGCGGCTCGACATGCCGGCGATCTCGGTGCGCGACATCGAGGTGAAGGACGATTCGACGTGCCTCTGCTCGGATCTCATCGCCGGCACGCACGGCCGCGGGTACTGGATTCTCGACAACCTCACGCCGCTGCGTCAGACGGCGGCGCTGCGCGCGGCGGAGTCGAACAACGCGACGTATCTGTTCAAGCCGCTGACGGCCGTTCGCGTGCGGCTCGGCACGAACGATCCCACGCCGTGGCCGCCGGAGCTGCCGGCCGGCGAAAATCCGGTGCCCGGCGGAATCATCGATTACTATCTGCCAGCAAACGTGTCCGGTCCGGTCACGCTCGACATTCTCGACGGCGCTGGCAAGCTCGTACGCTCGTACTCGAGCAACGATCCGCGCCTCGAACCCGACCCGGCGCTGAATCCCGCCGCGTACAACGAAATCTGCAAGCGCCAGCCGTCGGCGCCCGACTGCAATCTCCCGCTCTACTGGGCGGCGCCGGAGATGAATCTGTCGACGAGCGCCGGCGTACATCGATTCAGTTGGGATCTGCACTACGATCCGATCGGCGCCGAGTCGGCACCGGCGGGCGAAGGCGGCGAAGGTGCCGTACCGCATCACACCTATCCGAGTGTGAACGCGCCGTGGGCGCCGCCTGGTTCATACACCGTGCGTCTCACCGTCAACGGCAAGCATTACTCGCAGCCGCTCACGCTCAAGCTCGACCCGCGCGTGACGACGCCGGCGGCCGGTCTCGCGCAGTTGGCGACGTTGACGACCGAGATGTACGACGGCGCCGCGGCGGCTCAGGCCGCACTGGAGCAGGCGCGCGCACTTTCGGCCGAGCTGGCGCGTGCCGGCGACGCCGAGGCCCTCGCCTTCAAGGCGCGGGTGGATTCGCTCGCACCGGCAGCGGCAGCGGGCCGCGGCGGACGCGGAGGATTCGGCGGCTTCCGCCGCGGCGGCGCGGCGAGTGGTCCCGCCACGCTCGAGAGCGCGAGCGGCGCGGAGCTGGCGGCGGCCATGGCCATGCAAAGCGCCGATGTGACGCCGACGGCAAGTGAGGTTGCGGCGGTGAATCGCGCACGCACGCAGGCCGCGGGTGTGATGGCCCGCTGGCACACGTTGTCGACAACCGGGCTGGCCGCGCTGAACGCCAAGCGGCGCGCCGCTGGTCAGTCCGCCATCGCGCTGCCGCCGGCGAAGTAGTCGTAGTCCGCAAACGAACGTGGCCTGGTCCGATCACTCGGACCAGGCCACGTTCGTTTGAGGCCTGCCATCAGAATTTCAATATCATTCAGGCGCCCACGGCCGGCGGCATCTCAACGTCGCGTCCACACCTGATTCGTGCGGTCCATGTCCGGGAACAACGCGTCCGGATCGATTTCGACTTTCGTGATGGCCGGAGCGGACGGCACGCGCAGTGTCGTCCGTCGCGCGCCTGAGAGCCAGACATCGACGGGAATGTCGACATGCTCGACGCGTCCGTCCGATCGCGTGATCGCGAGCTTCACCGGCATCGGCGCAAGGCCGCGATCCTCGATCGTGATCGCCGTCGAATCGCCGCGCGTGTCCACTGACGCGATCGCCTGGTCCAGCGGCCACGGCTGGTAGAACCACGTCGTGAAGAACCAGGAGAGATCCTGGCCGGCGGCCGCGGACATCGTATTGAAGAAATCATATGGATAGGGGTGTTTGTCGATCCACCGGCGCCCGTACTCGCGGAACGCACGGTGGAACGCGGACTCACCCATCACGCCGCGCAACGCAGCGAGCACCTGCGCGGTCTTGTCGTAATACATGATGAAGTAGAGCTCCTGCGGGAACAGGTCGCCGGGCCACATGAGCGGCATGTCCTCGCCGGCGCGCGCCTGCTGGAGATACAGCGCGCGCTGCCCGGGCTCCGAGTCGCCCGCTCGGCCGCCGGCGCGCGGCTCGCCGTAGATCGCGCGCATGCCCTGCGCGACGTCGTACTGCGTGAAGCCTTCGTCCATCCACGGATAGCGCGTCTCGCTCGACCCGACCTGCATCGGGAACCACATGTGACCGGTTTCATGCATCAAGTCGCCGGCGAGTGACAGCGTATCAGCCCATGGCTGCATGAGCGTCATCATCGGATACTCCATGCCGCCGCCGTCAAGCACGCCTTCCATCGACGTCATCTGCGGCCACGGATATTTCCAGAGATAGTTCGAGTGCTGCTCGACCGCATCGCGCGTGAAGCGCGCACCGCCCAGCGCCCACGCCGCCGCCGCCGCGGTTCGCCGGTAGAAGCTGTTGATGTCGACCGTGTCGCGGCGACCGTCGTCACCGGCCACGAGCGCGCGCGTTGCGTCCCACACGTAGCGGTCGCTCGTACCCCATGAGAAATCTCGAACGTCTGGCGCCACGAAATGCCACGTGGCGGTTGCGCCGCCGCCCGCGAACGCCGCGCGCGCCTTGGGGCCTGGCTCGACGACGTGCACGACCGCGCCGGTGCGCCGCGCGTCCGCCAGTCGGGCCCGGGCCGCCGGCGACAGCACCTGCGCCGCGTTCGCCAGCGTTCCCGTCGCGCCCACGACCCAGCCGTGTGGCACCGTCACGCGAACGTCGTAGTCGGCGGGATCCATGTAGAACTCCGCCTCGAGCAGATACGGATCCGCCACCCAGCCGTTCACGTCGTCGTACACCGCCACCTGCGGATACCAATAGCCCATGAAGTAGAGGTGCTCTTCCCTGCCTTCGCGTCCGTCCGATGGCGCGAGCGGCGGCGAATACGACCACGCGAACTCGAGCCGCGTGCTGTCGTGCGGCAGCAGCGGCGCGGCGAGCGGAATCCACATCACGGTGCCGTCGACGGTGTACGCCGCCGGCGGCGCGTGCCGCTCGTGCGACACGTCGGTGATCGGCACTGCGGCCACTCCGGTCGACGCCGGCGGCATCACCCGGCCGTTGACGACGACGCGGGTCAGCGTGACGCCGCCGGTGATCGGTGCGGGATCGCGGCGCGGATTGCCTGCCTTGAACGCGTTCTGCCGCAGATATACCGCGAGGCGTCGCAGCGTGTCCGGCGAATTGTTGAGATACACGACGCGCTCGCTGCCCGAGATGCGATTCGTCGGCACGTCGAGCGATGCGTCGATCGAGTATCGCGCGTGCTGCACCCAGTACGCCGGGCCCGGCACGCCGGTGCGCGTTCGCGTTCCGCGCGCGACCGCGCGCGTGTAGCCGGGAATTTCGTACACGGGACCGGGCACCGGCCGCCGGCCCGCGGCGGTGGCGGCTGGCGCCAGCGGCGCCGATGGTTGCGTCTGGCCGAGCGCGGCCGATGAGATCAGCGCGAGGAGAATGACGATGCGCACGATGGACGGAGAGCGGAGAGTGAAGGAGAAGAGCACGAGACTCTGCGCCAACATACACCGGGCGGCTGGCGGGTGGCGAGGTGGAAGCCGATCTTCCCCGCGTGCGACCCTTCCTCACGGCCGAGTGGCGATATCTCGCGATGCTCAACTATCGCGTGCCGCCGGAGCTCCTGGTGCCGCTCGTGCCGGCCGGGACGACGCTCGACACGTTCGGCGGCTCGACATACATGAGCCTCGTCGCATTCATGTTCTCGAATACCCGCGTGCTCGGCGCCGGGATTCCGCGGCACCGGACGTTCGAGGAAGTGAACCTTCGGTTCTACGTGCGCCGCCGGAGTGCGGACGGCGAGGTGCGGCGCGGCGTCGTGTTCGTCCGCGAGATCGTGCCGCGCCGGGCGATCGCGCTCGTGGCTCGGGCGGCGTACAACGAGCCGTACGTCACGCTGCCGATGACGCACGACATCGCGTACGATGCCGGGGCCGGCCTGCGGCTCGAGTACCGGTGGCGGACCTCGGCCGGCTGGTGCGGCGTTCGCGCCGACGCTCACGGTGCGCCGGCGCCGATCGCATCCGGCTCGCACGAGGAGTTCATTACAGAGCATTACTGGGGCTACACGCGACAGCGCGACGGCGGGGCAGTCGAATATCGCGTGACGCACCCGCGCTGGAATGTGTGGCACGCGCGAACAACGCTGGCTGGCGCGGACCTCGAGACCCTCTATGGTGCGCGCTTCGCCGAGTTGCTGCACGAACCGCCCGACTCGGCATTCGTCGCCGACGGCTCGCCGGTGGCTGTGCACTTTCCGCGTCGTTTGCCGCGAGAAGCGGCGTCGTGACGACGCAGCGGCGGTGCGCGGGCGGGCGCGCCGCGCCGAATCGGCTGGATTGCCGGGGCGGTTACACCGGCTACCTCGCAGGGAGAGGGAAGGGGCTGCGGAGAACTGCGGAGAACTGCGGACAGGCGCGGAGGGGCGTTGCTGGAGGTGTTGATGATTGGAACCCTCTCCGCCGTTCTCCGCCGTTCTCCGCAGTTCTCCGCAGTTCTCCGCGGCTTCGCGACTCTCCGCACTGAAATGATCCGGTCCAGCCGCAACAGGTTGAACAGCGATGGCACGGATGGCACGGATCGGTCAAAAAACCAACTGCTTTTGCCGTGTGACGCGACGGACTCGATGCGCCAGTATGCAGCCAATCCGCGCCTCGTCCGTCAATTTCCGTCCTCTTCCGCGTCCTTCATTCAGTCCAACCCGATCCGGCGCACCAGACCGACCCCGCGCGCGAGCCTTGGACCGATTGATGACCGGCGCGATGGCCATCGTCGAGCGCTCGGGAATAGATTGTCCAACATGGCCAACTCATTTCTCACCGGAGCACGCTTGATCGGCGGCGCGGCGGCGCTGCTCGGCGCCGCATCCTCGGTCACGCTCGCGCAATCGGCCCGCCGCCTGTCGTCCACCGAACAGCACGTCGTTCGCGCCGTCGATTCACACAATGCTGAAGCGCTCGGCCTGCTCGAGCGACTGGTGAACATCAACAGCGGCACGATGAACTTCGCCGGCGTGCGACGAATCGGCGATAGTCTGCGTGTCCGACTCGACGCGCTCGGATTCAAGACACGCTGGGTGGACGGCAGCGCCTTCCACCGCGCTGGGCATCTCGTCGCAGAGCATCCCGGCCCGGGGCCGAAGCTGCTGTTGATCGGCCACCTCGACACCGTGTTCGAGCCGACGAATCCGTTCCAGCACCTCACGATGATCAACGACTCGACGGCGCGCGGGCCGGGCATCATCGACATGAAGGGCGGCGACATCATTCTGCTCTACGCGCTGCGCGCGTTGCGCGACGCCGGCCAGCTCGATCGCATGAATGTCACGATCGTCTACGACGGCGACGAGGAGGAGCCGGGCGCGCCGCTCGCCGCAGCGCGCAAGGCGCTCGTCGATGCGTCACGCGGCGCGGCCGTCGCACTCGGGTTCGAGGACGGCGCGGCCGATCCGAAAACGGCCGTGATCTCCCGCCGCGGCGATCTCGATTGGCATTTGCACACCACCGGGCATCCCGCGCATTCGTCGCAGATCTTCACGCCCGAAGTGGGCGCCGGCGCCGTATACGAAGCGTCGCGCATTCTGAATTCCTTCTACACGCAGCTCTCCGGTGAGCGCTATCTCACCTTCAATCCTGGCGTCGCGCTCGGCGGAACCCAGGTGTCGCTCGACTCCACCGGCACCGTCGGTTCGGCGAGCGGAAAGGACAACGTCGTCGCCGAACAGATGGACGTGACCGGCGATCTGCGCACGCTGTCGCCCGAACAGTTGTCGCACGCGGAAGCGACGATGCGCGCCATCGTCGGCAAGCATCTGCCCAACACCACCGCGGCGATCTCCTTCGGCGAAGGCTATCCGCCGATGGCACCGACCGACGGCAATCGCAAACTGCTCGCGATGTACGACCAGGCGAGCCGCGATCTCGGTTACGGATCGGTGGTGGCGGTCGACCCCTCGCGTGCCGGTGCTGCCGACGTGTCGTTCGTCGCCAGCAACGTTCCAATGATCATGGACGGCATCGGTCTGTCGGGACACGACGATCACTCGGCGCAGGAGACCGGCGATCTGTGGATGCTGCCGGTGCTCACCAAGCGCGCCGCCATCCTGATGTACCGCATCACTTCGGCGCCGCCGTCGACACGGGGCCGCTGATCGCGTGCACTCGGTGCGCCGCGGCCTGGGAAGCGGCCGCAGATTGCGCAGATGAATGCAGATTTGCATTGAGTTTCATCCGCCGCGGCTGGAGCTTCTTGTGGAGCGCCGCTCGGGAATTTCCGGTGCCGTACGCGGCGCACCAACAAGAAGAAGGGTTGGTCGGCCGCGCGCGGCAGGGATGGACTGGCGCTGCGGCCATCCGTTCCGCAGAATCAAAGGGTGCCCGCGGCGCCACGCCTCCCGCGGCCTCACTCCATCCCGCCTCCACTCCGAGGGTTTTTCCATGTTGCAAAATCGAGCTCGCCGGTCCCTGACCGGCGTCGCGATTGCTGCCGCTTCGCTCGCGGCCGTGCCGGCCGGCGCGCAGCTGCGGCCGGCGCAGCGCACGACGCTCGCGCACCCGGTGTCCAATAACGGCAGCAAGTACACGATCGCCGATTTTCTCTCGCCGGCGTCTCCGCTCGAGATCACGGTGGCGAAGAAAGCCGATCGTATCGCCTGGATCACCTACGACCACGGCGTGCGCAACGTGTTCACGGCGGCGGCGCCGGATTTCAAACCGGTGAAGATCACGACCTTCACCGGCGACAACGGCATCGATCTCACGTACGTGCAGCTCTCGGACGACGGCAAGATCGCGACGTTCATCCGCGGCTCGGCGCAGAATCGTGAAGGGTGGGTGGCCAATCCCTCGCACGACCCGAACGGACCCGATCGCGCCGTTTGGGCAGCGCGGACCGACGGTACTGGCGCGTGGCGCCTGGCGAACATCGAGAACAAGGAACCGTCCACGGGCTTCAGAGGTCGTGGAGGCATTCCGCAGGTCTCGCCGGATGGGCGGTTCGTCGTGTTCTCGCGCGACGGCCAGCTCTATCGCGCACGCATCGCGCGCGGTGTGACGGCGTCGATCGATACGGGCGGCACGCCGTTCATCGAGGAGTGGGGAGAGCAGGGCGATCCTGTCTGGTCGCCCGACGGGTCGAAGCTCGCCTTCGTCAGCACGCGCGACAATCACTCGCTGATCATGGTCTATGACATGGCGGCGCGCACCGTGAAGTACCTGTCGCCGAGCACGGACTTCGACGCGAGTCCCACGTGGTCGCCCGATGGAAAGCGCATCGCGTTCATTCGCCGGCCCGGCACGCCGTTCGGAATGCAGACGCAGCAGGGGAACGGTGGAATCGGGAATCCCGCGGGTCCTGGTGCGCGCGGCGGACGTGGCGCGGCGCGCGGCGGCCGCGGCGGCGGACGATTCGGGCAGGATACCGTCGCCGAGCCGATCGACGGTTTGTATCACGCCGCGTTCCCGGGCGGATACACGCTGAGCCTCATGGTCGCCGACGTGGCCACCGGCGATGCACACGAGTTCTGGCACAATCAGCCGAACGACGCAAAGTTCGACAACATTCGCTCGATCGACTGGGGCGGCGATCGCGTGATCTTCACCGCGCAGATGCCGAACGACGAATGGGATCGGTTCTTCTCGATCAACATCGATCATCCGGAAGCGCAGCCGGTGCTGCTCACGACGACGAACGGCCTGATCAACGACGGCGTCGACGGCCGCTCGTTCGTGACGACGGCACTCTCGCCGGACGGCTCGACGCTCTACTACTGCACGAATGCCAACGACATCGAGAAGCGACACATCTGGGCGGTGCCGACGGCCGGCGGGACGCCGCGCCAGGTCTCGACGGACGACGGCGTCGAGGTGTCGCCGGAGCCGCTGCCGTCCGGCAAGCGGCTGGCGGTGCTCTACTTCAATGCGAAGCAGCCGGCTTCGGTCGGGCTCGTGCCCGCGAGCGGCGGCTCGACGAAGCTGATCTACCCCAAGCTGCCGGCGAGCTTCCCGCAGGCGGCGCACGTCGTGCCGCAGATCGTCATCACCCACGCGGCCGACGGATTAGAGATCCATAATCAGCTCTTCCTGCCGGCCGACCTCAAGCCGGGCGAGAAGCGGCCGGCGATCATCTTCGTGCACGGCGGCCCGTCGCGCGAGATGATGCCGGCGTACCACTACATGCAGTTCTACCACATGGCCTATGCGTTCAATCAGTGGCTGCAGACGCAGGGCTACATCGTGATGTCGATCAACTACCGGAGCGGCATCGGGTACGGCCGCTCGTTCCAGCGCGCCAAGAACACGGAGGCGCGCGGCAACTCCGAGTATCAGGACGTGCTGGCCGGCGGACGCTATCTGCAGTCGCGTCCCGACGTCGATTCATCGCGCATCGGCATCTGGGGGCTGTCGTACGGCGGACTGCTCACCGCACAGGCGCTGGCGCGCAACTCGGACATCTTCGTCGCCGGCGTCGATCTGGCGGGCGTGCATCTGTACGGCAGCTCGCTCGATTCGACGAACCTCGCCTACCAGTCGTCGGCCGCCGCGCACATCGACACGTGGAAGTCGCCGGTCTACCTCGAGCAGGGCGACGACGATCGCAACGTCTCGTTCGCACAGACGGTGGGCCTCGTCGACCTGCTCCGCGCCCACGGGATTTATTACGAGCTCACGGTCTACCCCGACGAGACGCACGAATCGCTCGAGCACCGGCGCTGGCTCAACACCTTCAACCAGAGCAGTGACTTCCTGCACCGGTTCGTGTGGGAACGCCAAACGCCGCCGGCGGTCGCCGCGGTGGGGGACAAGCGGTAGAAAGCAAGTCCATGGTCCATGGACCATGGACCATGGATTCCGGAGCACGAACCAATGCCCCTCCGCGCCTGGTTCCTCTATCTCGCCGTCGGCATCGTCACCGTCGTGCTCGTGCTGCAGCACACGAAACAGGCGATGCTGCCGGCGACGCAGACGCCCGTGCTGTGGGCGGCCGAGATTGCGATGATCGCCAGCGCGTTCGTGCTTCGCTCCGGATGGGGGCGCGACAGCGGCTGGATGAGCGAGCAGGAGCGCCTCGGCACCTTGGCGAATAACTTCTATGAGCCGCGGCGACAGGCCTTGAGCGAAGGCTTTACGGTCGGCGGTGGCGTGCTGGGCGCATTGTGGTGGGCGGCGGCGACGTGGAGCGTCGTTTTGTTCGGAATGCGCCGCAAGGTTGCGACGCGCGGCCTGTTGGATTTCGAGATCGCGGCCCTGGTCGGTGCGCTCGTCGGTGGAGTGATCGGCGCGGTGATCGGATTGGTGGTCGGACACTTCTGGGAAAGGCGGCACCGGCGCCGCCGAATGGAACGCATGCATGCCTGATCTTCTCGTCCGCATCAAGAAGAAACACGACGGCGCCGCCGCACTCACCGCAGTGCGGCCGGATGGCTCGTCCACCTGGCAGCAACAGAACGGACAGATCGGCCGCATCTTTCCCCTGCACGATCTCACGCACTACGCGGTGGAGACCTCGCTCGGCTGCCGCGACGGGTTCTTCGGCCTCGTGGCGCACGGCTGGGACATGGGCGATTTCACGTCGCCGTGGCCCAAGGGCCGTCCTCCGCTCGAGGCGCTCGTCGTCGAGCTGCTCGTCGGCTACTTCGACCTCGAGCGCATGACCGACACGCTCACCACGGCCGCCGAGGTGAATCAGCGGATCGAAACGGCAATCGCCGACGGAAAGTTCGCGCCGGTGTCGTTCCGCATCACCGACGCGCAGGTCGACGACATTCATCGGCTGCGCGCCGAACTGTTTGCCCGCTGGAAGGCGTTGCCGGTCGGCGACACGCTCGAGCTGCCGTTCGAGCGGCGGATGGGACTGCTCGACACAAACGCGATGGCAGGGGCGTAGAGATGTACATGGACGATTACACGCCTCCGACCGAGTCCGCGGGCGATCTCGGGCCACCGCCGCGGCCACCAACCGTCGCGACAGAAACGCCCGACGTTCCACCGCCTCCGCCGCGACCGCTCGTCACGCACGAGCGGAGCGCCGCCATCCGCCGCTTCGTCGAGCGCACGCTCGATGCGGCGGACACGCTCGCCGACCGCGTTGCCGAAGGATTGGGACTGCGCCGCTCGTGACGCGACGCGGATCGGTGAGCGCCGGCCTGCTGCTGTTCCGCCGATCCGCGGGGATGCTGGAAGTGTTTCTGGCCCACCCGGGTGGCCCGTTCTGGGCCAGCCGGGACGCCGGCGCGTGGACGATTCCGAAAGGCCGCGTCGACGAAGGCGAGGATCTGCTCGATGCCGCGCGTCGCGAGTTCACCGAAGAGACGAGCCTCACGGCTCCCGAGCCGTTCATCCCGCTCGGCGCAGTGCGTCAGAAGTCGGGAAAGATCGTGCATGCATGGGCGTGCGAGGGCGATGCCGATCCGGACAAGATCGTCAGCAACGTCACGCACAATGAATGGCCGCGTGGATCGGGACGGCGGATCACCTTTCCCGAGGTCGACCGGTGCGCCTGGTACGATGTCCCCACGGCGCAGCAGAAGATCAATCCGGCGCAGGCCGAGCTGATCGAGCGACTGCAGGCGCTGCTCGCCGGCTGACTAGCGGCCGCCGATCGTCAGCGCCAATCCGACCTGCGGACGCGCGTTGCCGAGCGGCACGAGCTGAAACCCGAGATCGACACCAAAGGTGTTGGCTGGCGTGTAGACGCCAATGCCGCCGCCGAACATGAATCGCACGCCGGTTTCCCACCCGGAGCTCGTACCGGGTGCGGTGATGATCGTTCCGGCCGGCGTCACGCCAATCGGCTGCACGCCGGGCTCCACGCGCATGCTGCCGATGCCGAGCGCCGGTGTAACGAATGGGACGATGCGAACGCCGGTCGTCGCGCGTGTGCCGGCGATGAAGCTGATCGGCACACCGAGCTCGCCGCTCACCAGCGCGCCGTTGCCAAACCAGCTGCCATGCGGATGATCGTAGCCGAGCTCCCCGTTGAGACTCAGCGCGATGCGCGAGCCGTCCTCACCATCGTCGAACGCTCGCTCACCGATGCGCATGTCGCCGCCGATGCCGAGCATGAGATTACCGCTGCAGCCGCGACAGCCGACGCCGCCAACGGTGAGCGATGCGCTGCGTCCCAGGCCCACTGGCACGACGAGCGTTGCAGCGCCCGCGTTGGCGGGAATGCCGCCGGAGGGCGCCGACAGATAGCCGTACCGCAACGCGATCTCGATCTCGGACTGCACCTCGCCCGTGATCGTGCTCGTGGCGAGCGGCGGCAGCGCGCCGGGCGGCGTGTACATCAACGCAAGCCATGCATCGGTGCTCGATTGCGCGCGCGCGCTACCGCCCAACAACACCGCGATCAGGATGGATGACGCCAGGCTGCGCATGCGGCGGATTCTCCACGTGGTGAGTGCACGACTCCAGCACGCACCGGCGGTGGAAGATTCAGGCCGCGCGACTGCTGCCTACCGGACTCCCGCGCGAAGATTCCAGTACGCCGGGTCGGATATCAGCACTTCAATCCGCAGCGGCATGCTGCCGTCCTCGACGCTGTAATCCACGATGTGGATGGCCGACGTCGGGATCCTGGCGCCACGTGCGCTCTGCAGCTCGAGCTGGAGCTTTTCGCGCGACTCGTAATACTCCTCCAGGAGCTTCGCATCCGTCGCTCCGCCGTCGTGCGGCACGGCCCGAGCGAATATCCGGAACACCGGCTGCACGAGTTCGTAGCCGAGGCCCGGCCGGAACGTTCCCCAGGCGCGACCATCCTCTGGCACCGTGTGCTCCAGCTCGGAGTGTCCAACGATCACACCGGCTATCCGAACCGTGTGCTTCATCCCCTATGGTTTCTTCGTGGCCTTGGCCAGCACGGTGCTGTCGAGCGCGATTCGGAAGGTAAACTGCTGCTCGACGAGCTGCCGCACCGGAAGATTGCCGATCTTCGCCGGCCTGAAACGCATGTACGGCAGCGCGTCGCGAACTGACGTCACGAACGCCGGGTTGGTCGCGTTCAGCACGACGAACGAGCTGGTGTCGGCAAAGCCGGTCGTGTCGACCACGTAGCGTGCCGACACCACGCCGCCGAGCCGCTGCTCGAGCATCGTGAGCGGATATGCCGGCGCGGCGCTGCTGCTCATGCGAACCACGGCCGTGTCGACGTCAAGGACCGTGTACACCGAATCGGGACCCGGGCTGAACGCCTGCGTCACGCTGTCGCGCAGCGGCGTGCCGACTCGTTCGTCCTTGATGACCGTCGGCGCATCGCCAAACCCGTGCTTCACGCCACCAAATCCGGTGCCGGCCTGCAAGGTGACGTAGCTGATGCGCTCGACCGTCGCCCGCTGGCCAGGCACACGATCCGGCGGCGGCACGTAGACAGGCCGATTGATCGTGCCGTCCTGCGGCATGTTCGGCGGCGGCAGCGTCCCGACGATCCACAGCGCAATGATCACGGCATGCGTTGCCGCGCTCCCGAACCCGATGCCCGCGCGCGCGGCGATCGACTCGTGCTTCGCGTACGATTCCACCCACAAGCGCATCATGGGGCCTTCCCTCCTCCGCCGGCCCGCGACCCCGGCCGCGCGAACCTAGTCCCGCAAATACCGTTCGCGCAGCAAATCGACGTGGTGTCGTTCGTGGCCTGCGATGATATAGAACAGCGCCCGTACACTCACTTCCTTGCCACTGGCAACGCCGCGGCGCGACAGCACCTCGTCATCAGCATGTCGCACGAGCTGAATCGTTGCTGCGCGCACGACCTGCAATTCCTCCACTAGATCGCCGAGCGACCGCCGGTCGAACTTCCCCGCCGGCACGTAGGGATCCTGCTCGAAACCGGCCAGCTCCGTCGTGTCGCCGCGCGCGAACCGCAGCGCGCGATATGCAAATATCCGCTCAGCGTCGATGACGTGCCCGACGACTTCCTTCACCGTCCACTTGCCCGGTGCATACGCGTGATTTGCGCGCTCCGGCGTCAGATCGCGCAGCAGCGCGATCGTGTCCACTGACTGGTCGCGCAACACCGTGATCAGATCGCCATTCGGTACTCGTTCGATGTACCGCGCGTAGTACGGGGCGTGCTCGTCGGCCTTGGGATGCACTGGAACGGAAACCTGGAAGACTGGAAAGTCGGGCGGTTGAAGGCCGCCTGTGCGACGGTAGACAGTTGGACCCTTGAACAGGCCTGGGGGATGGAATCCCTCCCTAAGTACTGCGTGCGCGGCGGAATGGTGTCAACAGGGATCCAAAGGATCTACAGATCGTTTACGCCATGCGCCTCATGTAAGCGCGGGGAAAGCCTCCAGATTGGCCTCGGGAGCCGCCTGCTCCCCGGCGAGCACGGCCTGCCTCCGCCCGAGCCAGACGCCGAGCATCAGCCAGACGGCGCCGAGCGGAATGGCGGCAAAGGAAATTCCCGCCAGACCGAGTCCGAGCGCCGAGAGGCCGGCGTACATCCAGGCGGCAATCTGGTCGCCACCGCGGTACACGAACGTCTCGATCACGCTCTTTGCCTTGTACTTGTCCTCGCGCGGCACCACGGTGTACAGCACTTCCATCGCCGGATTCGTCAGCGCAAAGTTGCTCGCCCGCCGCAGCACGACGAATACCGCGAGCGTCGCGAACACGGGCATCATGCCAAGCGTCGCGAAGCCGGCCATCGTCAGCACCGGCAAGAGCGCCAGCGTCACCGCCAGCCCGAGCCAGCGAATGATCCGGCCGGTGAAGAAGATCTGCGTGACGATGGTGAGCGACTGCGCGACGAGATCGATCTGCGCCAGTACGGTCGTTCGCGCATTGCGCGTCGCATAGAACCGTCCGACGATATCGGTCTGCTCGAAGTACAGGAACGTCGAGCCCACGGTGTACAACACGAGAAAACCGCAGATGGCGAGCAGATACGGCGAGCGCACCACCTGCGTGAATCCCGCCCACGCGCTCCCGCCAATGATCTTGTGCTCCGCCGTTTGGCGATCGAGCGCGGCTGCGCCGTTCTCAGGCATCGGGAAGCACAGCACCATCACGACCGCCAGCTCCAGCAACACGACGGAAACGAACAGCAGGTTGACCGCGCCGACGTGCGGCACCAGCACCGCCGTCGCCCCCGAGCCCACGATCGAGCCGAGCGTGCCGCCGACGCCGATGAAACCGAACAGCCGCTTGCCCTGTTCGCTCCGAAACACGTCGGCCATGAAGCACCAGAACACCGAGACCACGAACATGTTGAACACGCTCGTCCACACGAAGAACGCGCGGCCAACCCACAGGTCGAACGTCGATCCTTCCGATGCGCGCGACAGACGCATCAGGACGTAGAACACCAGCAGGTTCGCGATGAAGAAGTGATACGTGATCGGAATGAACCGGCGCACCGGAAAGCGCGCGACCAATCCTGAAAAGAGCGGATTGCACAGCAGCGTTGCCGTGAGCGTTCCCGCGAACAGCCACGGCAGCTGATTGACCCCAGCCGCGGCGGCCAGGGCGTCGCGGATCGGCCGAAGCACGAAGTATCCGCTGAGCACGAAAAAGAAGTACGCGAACGCCATCAGCATGGCGCGCACTTCCGACGGCCGCACGTCGACCACGCGGCGGAGCGCGCGATACGCGCTGCCACCGTCGCGTGCGGGCGCGGCGCTCACCGACCCGCGCTCTCCTTCGCCTTCCAGGCGGCGAGCACCTGTGCCTCGCGCTCCGCCGAAATGCCGCCCACTGCGCCTTCGGCTAGCTTCTGCAGCTGGTCGGCTGGCCGCGTCTTGTTCCAGTCGAGCGTGTCCTTCGCCGTGACTGCGAGCGGGCGGAACGTGAGACCTTTCGCGATCGCGCGCGCGTTACTCTTGCGCGAGAAGCCGGCGTCACGCGGCGTGGGCGGTATCCACACCGTCATGTCGCGCCAGGGACGAATCTTCTGCTCGCGAAGGAAATCCGCCGGCACCCACGTGAACTGCGCCCCGGCCGTCGTGATCGCCTTGATGCCGTACAGCATCTCGGCCATGCTGAGCGGCTTGCTCGGTCCGGTCGCGTTGTAGATCCCGAGCTCGTGGTTCTCGGCCATGCGGATCGTCCACTCGGCGAGATCGCGCGAATCGATGAATTGCACCGGATCCGTCGGATCACCCGGCGCGAGCACCTCGCCGCCGCGATCGATGCGCGCCGGCCAGTACGTGAACCGATCCGTTGCGTCGAGCGGCCCGACGATCAGGCCAGGCCGAATGATCGTGTACCGGTCGGGATAGTGTTGCTGCACTTCGTGCTCGGAGACGGTCTTGAGCGCGCCGTAATGCTTTCGCGCGTCGGCGATAGGCACCGTGAACGGATCGAGGCCCGGCGGCAGCGGCGTCAGTCGGTCCGTCTCGTCGGCGCCGGGAACGCTGTTGTCCGGATAGACCGACTCGGTCGAGATGAAGATGTAGTGGTTGGTGTTGCCCTGCATGTACTGCGCGACGTTGCGAACCCACGCCGGCAACGTCGTCGGGTTGTCGATCACGACGTCGAACTTTCGTCCGCGCAGCGCGCTCATGTCGCCATTCAGATCGCCGATCAGCTGCTCGACGCGTCCCTTGAAGAAATCCGGACGCGTCTTGTTGCGATTGATCAGCGTCACGCGATGGCCGCGCGCGAGCGCGTACTCGACCTGCTCCGGGCCGGTGAAGCCGGTGCCACCGAGGATGAGAATGTCGAGCGATTTCGCCGCGCGGTCCGTCGGCGAAGCATTGCGCTCACGCCGCGCGGGTTGTGCCCCGCCGATGATTGGAATCGCGCCGAGGCCAAGTGCGCCGCCGGCTGCCGCTGAGAGGCGGATGAATGCGCGTCGGGTTGTCATGCGAACCTCGGTGTCGGAGAAAATTCGAAAGCGGAAGCTCCGCTGCTCAGAACTCCCGCTTCTTCATGATTTCGAACAGCTCCGCCGCTTCGACGTCCTTCTCCGTCTGCGGGCGACGCGTGATGTCGAGGGTCGAGTCGTACGTCCGTCGCCCGGGCGTCTTTGGCTTCGACGCTTTTGCGACGGTCTTCCTGACGAGCTTGGCGAGTTGTTTGTCGTCCATGGCCGCTGGTCCGGGTAAGGTGAACGGTCCGGGTTCGGCGAAAGCTCGCTTCCGGCACGGCCATGGGCAAGGCAGATCTCGCGCGTCTCTTCCCGCAGCCGCCGCCGGATGCGATGTTCCGCTTTCGCAAATCCAATCTTCGATCTTCCGCATGGATCCGACTTCCGAGCGCCAGCATGCCGTCTCGACGCCGCGCGCGTATCTCGATCGCGGTCTCCAGCTCGAGCAGGCAGGTGCGCTCGAACGCGCGCTCGAAATGTACCGGCAGGTGCTGGCGCAGGAGCCAGCGATCACCGAACAGATCGAAGCGCACATTCGCATCGCGCGCGTTCACCGCGCAGCGACAGCCTGGGGGAAGTCGCGGGCCGAGTCGTCCGAGGCGATTCGTCTCGCGGAGAGCGTCGGCGCGGACGATCTCGCGGCGGAGGCGATGAACGTCGAAGTTGGCGCGCTGCAGATGCGCGGCTCGTTCGATCAGGCGGACAGCATGGCGACGCGCGCGCTGGAGCTGGCGCGATCGCCGCGGGTGCGCGGCATCATTCTCCAGAACCTCGGCCGCAGTGCCGCCGAGCGCCGCGATTTCGAGACGTCGGACCGCTATTTCAGCGAGTCTGTCGAGGCCTTCCGCGGGGCGGGCTACGAGATCGGGCTCGCCGTCGCACTTACCAACGCGGCGAAGGCAGCGCTCGATCGTGGCGATCCGCACCGGTCGTTGGAGATCGGCCAGGAAGCGATCGTGTTGGCCCGGCGGCTCAACGCGTTGGACGTGTTGCTCACGGCGGTGCAGAACCAGGCGGCGGCGTTCGTGGAGCTGGGAAATCTCGATGACGCGGAGCTGCTGCTCACCGAAGCACTCGGTCACTTCACCAGCGCGCGCAATTATCTACGCCAGGCGGAGTGTCTGGAGATCATGGGCCAGATGAGTGAATCCGGGTCGGGCGATCACGACACCGCGATTCGGTGTTATTCACGCGCTCGCGATCTGGCCAGAGGCGCGGGCGATCAGGGGTTGTACGATCGACTGACCAAGCGCCTGGAAAAAGCGCGCGCATCACGGCATGACGGCAACGCCGCCATGCCGTGATGACTTTCGTGGCTCAGGGCCTGGCCGGGGCTTTGACGGACCCGTTCTCCACGATGACTGGCGCGCAGTACGGATTGCCGTTCTCGTCGTACGCAACGACGTAACCGCTGCGGCACACCAGATCATCGCTCGACCGGACACCGGGAGCCAACCGTCCCGACGACGGCGCGGTTGGTGACTCCGAGCAGGCAGCCAACGCCAGCGCGGCACCGACGAGCAGCACGACTTTCTTCATGGGACCTCCATGGAACTGGTCCGTACACGGAATCGGGACACTCTCCAAGCATGATCCGTGCTCGGCCGGAACGGGGATCGCCTCCACGATACGGGGGTAGCGCGCAGTTTGGCAACCTGATGTATTCTTTATGGATACCATCGTGTCCAGAGCGGAGTGACATGGCTCGACAGGGTCGAAAAGCAAAACCCTCCAGATCCAGAGATCGGACGACGCGGTCCGATTACTTCACGCAACCGGGAAAACGCGGGTCGGTAATCGTCCTGCGAAAACCGATCGGAAACCGGGCCGCCCCCAAAGTGTGTGGAACGATGCCGAGCCGCGTGCATGCGAAAATGCTGATCAATCAGCTCGAGCGCGCGGAGTCCGTGGTCAAGGACCTGTTCCTGGAAGCGACTGACGACGGCATCGAGGCGCTGGATGCCGTGCTGGCGGCGTGCTGCAAGGAAGTGCTGGCTCGCGGGCCCAAGGTTCGCCCGGAACCCACGCCGTCATTCACGCCGCCGGTCGAGGTCTCGCCTACGCAGGCTGCCGATACGGACGATGCGATGCCGGCGGACACCGTCCAGCACGACGGCGAGCCTGACTAGTCGGCGAGCTCGCGCTGCGCGGGTGGTATGTACGCGCTGAAATGGCCCGTGTGGTGGGGAGCGTCTGGCTGGCCACGGTGATCGAGCAACGCGGGCTCGGTGTCGCTCAGCTTGCGCAGGTCGATACTCACCACACCGTTGGCATCCACCGGGTTGTAGATGTTCGCGAACCGGTGTCCGAAGCGGATCTCGGGCGCCTTGTACGACGAGCGGGCCTGCACGGTTTGTGAGAACGTTTCGTCGGTGCCGCCGAGCATGATCATGAACTCCGCATCGTTGGCCGCGAGCATCTCCGGCGTCACGCCGAACAACGGGCTCCTTTCGTCGATCGGATGGACGATCGTCCAGCTCAACGGAAAGAACACGACGCGCGTGCGCTCGAGATCGAGCTGATCGTACGTTCTGACGGCGTTCTCGATGCGGCTGTACAACACCTTGGCCTCGAGCTCGACGAGCTGATTGCTCCGCCCATTGGCGATGCGGAACATGAACGCCGTTCGGTCGTGATATGGGCCGATCACGGCCCGCGTGCTGAATAGCACCGCGGCCGTCGGACGCGAAAACCGGGCGAACACCAGCCCAGTGCCGAGAGCAAACACCAGCAAGCCGGCGAGCGATTCGGACGTCATCACGAAGTGCGCGACCAGCCCGTTTGGCGTGACGTTCCCGTAGCCGACCGTGGCGAGCGTTTCGACGCTGAAGAAGAACGCGCGCCAGAACGCATCGTGGACGCCGGTCGCCGTCGTCGCAATCAGCGCATTCGGACCGCAGGCGAGATATGCCAGCGCGAACATGGTGTTCGCGGCCAGATACAGCGCGGCCATGATTCCAAAGAATCGCGGCCAGCTGAGCGTGAGAAAATAGTGATAGAAGCTGAGCGACGAGAGAAACGGCAGCCCGTCGCGCCGCGACGTGAACGATCCATCGCGGTTGAGGAGCCGTGCCTCGTTCGCCCCGCCAATGACGGAGCCGAAGCCGAGATCTTTGGGTTCGGTGGCGGGCGGATGTGACATGGACGGTGAAACGGTGGAACGGTGGAACGGTGCAACGGTGCAACGGTGCAACGGTGCAACGGTGCAACGGTGCAACGGTGCAACGGTGCAACGGTGAAACGGTGGAACGGATCGAAGGGCTGGACCATGGACCATGGACCATGATCCCAGACTACGGCACGACCTTGCTCGCCTGCTGCGCCTTCAGCTCCGCCCAGTACTCGTCCATCTTGATGCGCGGAATGCCCTTCGTCATCCAATCCGGAGCCGGCGCGCCCTTGAGGTAATGGTCGAACCAGTCCCTCTGGCGCATGGCGTAGTCCTTCATGTTCACCGGGCGCGCCAGACCGTGATTCTCGCCCACGTACTCGAGCAGGATCACGTCCTTGCCGAGCTGGCGCAGTGTATTGAAGTAGGTGATGCCCTGATTGAAGTCGACCGCGCCGTCCTTGTCGTCGCTCAGGATGATCAGCGGCGTGTGGACGTTCTTGGCGTGGAAGTTCGGCGAGTTCCGGACGTACGCCTCGAGGTTGTCCGTGTAGTTCCCCTTGAAGCGTCCCTGGCTCGATTCAAAAATTGCCTGGTCGGTTCCGCCCGAGTTCCAGTAGATCGAGCTGTACATGCTGATCATGTCGGTGAGCGGCGCGCCGGCGATCGCCGCCTTGAACATGTCGGTCTGGGTCACGAGAAACGCCGTCTGGTAGCCGCCCCACGAGTGGCCCCACAGACCGATGTTGGTCGAATCGATGATGCCCGTGGCAATCGCCGCGTTCACCGCCGGAATCACGCACCACACGGCTGACATTCCCGGATCGTTCACCTTGTAGACGATGTCCGGATCCAGCACCGCGTAGCCGCGGCTCGTGTAGATGCTGCGGTTCGGCGTGCTCGTCTCGTTCGGCGTCACGTACTGGTGTGCCAGATTCGAGCGCTTCTCGTAGATCGTCACCAGCAGCGGATACTTCTTGCCCGGCTGGTAGTTGGCCGGCAGATACAGCGCACCCTGCAGCTTGTTGCCCTTGGCGCTCGTGTAGTTGATCAGCCGCACGCCGCTCGACCAGGCAAACTCCTTCTGCTGCGGATTGGCATCCGTGATCTGGCGGCCGCCGTTCCAATCAGCGTTCGCGACATAGTAGTTCGGATAATCAACCGACGTCTGCCGGGTATACACGTACACGTTCGCGTCTTTCGCCTTCTCGAATGAGAACTTTGCGTCATCCCACACCAAGCGCTCGGCACCGGCCTTGCCCGGGGCGACGCGCGACAACCCTTCCTTCTTCGTCCACTCGCCGTAGGTCGCGAAGTACAGCGGCTTGGAGAGATCGATCTCCGCGCCGCCACGGCCGAACCGTCCGCGTCCACCGGCCGCCGGCGCTGAAGCGTCCGACGGATTGAAATCGTACAGCCGCTCGTACCGGATCTGATCGCGCTTGCCGTTCACCGTCAGGTTCACCGCCGCGCCGCCGTTGACCGGCACCTTCCACACATCGAAGCCGTCGGACAGCAGCACCGCGGAATTGTCCTTCGCCCAGCCGACAGGAGAATCCGGCGGCGTCACGATGTTGTTGTGATCGTCCGCCGTGTCGGCGAACACCGTCGGCACACTCTTCGTCAGCTCGCGCTTGGCGCCCGTGGCGAGGTCGGCAACCCAGAACTGCTCGTCATCACCCCAGTACAGGAGCGAACGGCCATCTGGCGAGGCCAGCTGCGCCGACGCGATGTGCTTCTTGAGCAGCAGCGTGCGCGCGCCGGTCGCGAGATTCACCGCATACACGTCCTCGTATCGACGGCCGTTGTAGCTCGCCGGCTGATCGTACTCGCGCGTGTCGATGCCGTACGCGCCGTGATCGTGTCCGACGAGATCGACCGTACGCAGCGCATCGTCCGACAGACGCACGAAGCGATCGTCGGCGAAACGATACTCCGACAGATAGCTGTACGCCTTATCCTGTGCCAACTGCACGAGCTGCTGCGATTGCAGTCGCGGATCCTTGGCGTTCCACAGAATCAGCGTCGGATTTTCATCCGGCGTGTCGGTGACGTGCGGCTGGTTCAGCGTGCCGCCCGCACCGGGCGCTCCGGCCTGCACGATCGACGATCCGCGGTCGGCGCTGGCCAGCGTTCTCCAACCGCCCGGCGGCTCGTGCTTCGATTCGCGAATACCGAAAAAGATCGCCGAGCGATCCTCGGCGAAATGCGGCGCGCGGTCCACGGCCACCTTCATCCCCGCCGGAAAATCGTGACGCGCCACCGGATCGAACACCAGCTTCTTCGGCGACGGCACGTCGACGTTGGCGAAGCTCACCACCGAGTACAAGGTATCGTGCGCCGCCGAATCCGGCTGGCCGCGCAGCACGGCGAGCGCCGCGGCGCTGTCCGACCACACGAGGTGGCGATACAGCGCGCGATCGGAGTCGATTGCGCGCACCACGTCCGTGCGCATGTTGCGGAGCTGGACGCCGTTGCCGATCTCGTCGCGCGCGTCGATCGTGTACGCCAGGTATCCGCCGTCGTCGTCGAACGCAAACTCCGACACGTTCCCGATGTTCACCGCCTCGCCGGTCGCGAGCTTGTAGAGCACGAGATCGGATCCGCTCGTTCGCTCGGCCGCTGATTGCCCGGACGGCGCAAAGCTCTGCATGGCGATCCAGGCCGGCGTGTCGCCGTTGAATTCGAACCGCCGCACGGCGTCGAATTCCTTCTTCTCGCCGGTGGCGAGATTGACGAGCGCCATCTTGTTCTGCACCGGCGCGGCCGAGGCGCTGTCGCCGCCGCCTCGCGCGCCGCGACCTGCGCCACGGCCGCCGCGTCCAGCGCGACCCGTCGACGCCGCCGGATAGATCGTGAACGCGAGCCAATGCGAGTCGCCGCTGAACGTCACCGCGCCGCCGCCGACTCCTCCGCGTCCCGAGGGCGCTTCGCCGATCGGATACTTCGTCTCCTTTCCATCCGCGCCCGTCGAGCGCAGGATCACCGTCGCGTTGCCCTCGTTCGGGGCGAGCACGTAGGCGAACCACTTTCCGTCGTTCGAGAGCGACGATTGCCGGATCGTGTTCCACGCCTTGAGATCGGCCGGCTGAAGTTGGCGCGTGCCCTGCGCCGGTGACGATTGCTGTGCGCCAACCAGCGGGGCGACGACGAACAGCATTGCGATGTCGGCGACGACACGCGTGCGCCGGAGAGTGGAAGACGACATGGGGACTCCGTCGTGAGGTGACGGTGCGCGGGGTGGGACGGCAGACGAACCGGAGAAGCTATGCTCCGGCACGCAATCCGGCGAGATGGTGATGGGAGTACAGCGGGACGCCCGCCGCCGGTGCAGCCGCCGGCCTCAACGGCCGGCGGCTCGGGATCAGCCTTCGCCGAAGATGACCCCGTGTCGCTCGCGCCCGAACCAGGCCGCGATCGCGGCGAGCACGAACACCGTCACCGCGCTGATCGACATCGCGTTTGCGTACGACGTGTGTTCGGCGATGAGCGGCTCGATGAACACGATGGAGCTCGCGATCAGCACTCCGCATTGGTACGCGAAACCCGGCAGAAAGCCGCGTACCGAGTCGCCGGAGAGTTCGGTGATGTGCGCCGGAATCACGCCCCATGCGCCCTGCACCATGAACTGCATGATGAACGCGCCGGCGATGAGGAGGCCGAGGTTCGGTGCGTATGCCCAGATCGGAATCGTGAGCACCGCGAGCACGAGCGCGATCACGATTGCCTTGCGCCGGCCGATCCGATCGGAGTACAGGCCGAAGACGATGCCGCCCACGATCGCGCCGACCGCGGAGAAAGCCGTCAGCGCGGAACGGCCTTCGGGCGTGAAATGCCAGTCGCGCTGGAGGAAGGTCGGATACATGTCCTGCGTGCCGTGCGACACGAAGTTCATGAGCGCCATCAGCACCACGAGGTACAGAAACAGCTTCCATTGCGCCGCGATGGCGCGACCGAGGCCGCTCCAGCTGTCGTGCTTCGAGCGCTCCCACACTTCAGACTCGGTCACGTGCGAGCGCACATAGAGCGCGAGCAGCGCCGGCAGTCCGCCGATGAAGAACATCGGCCGCCAGCCCCAATGCGGAAAGACGAAGAAATAGCAGACCGCCGCAAGCAGATTGCCGCAGGCGTAGCCTTCCTGGAGCAGGCCGGAGAAGATGCCCCGGCGATGCGCGGGCGTCTTCTCCATCGCGAGTGATGCACCCACGCCCCACTCCCCACCCATGCCGATACCGAACAGCGCGCGCAGCACCAGGAACGCCGCAAAGCTGTGCACCAGACCGGTCGCGACCTCGATGATCGAATAGAAGACGAGGTCGATCATCAGCGGGATGCGCCGGCCATACCGGTCGGCGATCAGTCCGAACACGAAAGCGCCGACCGGACGGAACACGAGCGTCAGCGTGAGCGACAATCCCATCGCCGCGTCGGAGCGTCCGAACTCCTTGCCGATCGCCGTCAGCGTCATGACGACGATGAAATAGTCGAACGCGTCGAGCGTCCAGCCGAGGAAGCTCGCGGTGATGGCGGCGCGATGACCGGTGCCCGCGGGGGCACCGGTCAGCTTCGTGTTGCCGGCAGGTTCGAGCGTCGGGCCGGTCAGCGTCATGCGTGCGGCGTCATCGGCCGCCGGCCTTCACCGAGAAATCGGCGACATGCACGTCGAGGTTGTGATTGACGCGCAGGCCGGCGACGCCGGATGGATCCGTGATCTCGTTCCGGGAGATCGCGTGCACTTCGGTGCCGTTGACGACGAAGCGGACCGAATCCGGCGCAACCTTGATCGCGAGCGTGTTGGTGTTCGGCGAGTCGTCGAACTTGTGCACCGCAGGACTGGCGGTCCAGTTCACGAGCTTATGCACCTCTGTGCCGGCGCGGTGGTTGATCAGGTACATCCCGTCCTGCCGCGCCTCGAAGTAGAGGTACGTCTCTTTCGCGGCGTCGTTGAGATCGCGCCCACCGACGAACACGCCGTACGCCTCCCCATGGTCGCCGTGGCCGATGTTCTTCTTTGTCTGATGGAAGTTCGCCGACACCGTGAAGTTGTCCTTCTCCACGTCGGCGGGCCGCCAGTAGATCGCCGCGCCGCCCGACGTGACGTGATAGCCCGTCCCCATCTTCACGAACTTCGCGGACTTCGTGGCGTCCTTGTCGTCAAGACGCATGCTCCACCCGGCCGGGAGCGGTGCGGCCGTGACCTCGGTGGTGGGATCCTTGGAACCCTGCGCGGCGGCAGGCGAGACGAACGGTGCAGCGGTTGCGGCGGCGAGCAGCAGCGTGAGCGTGGTACGCATAGAGAGCCTCTCGAGAGCACGGGGTGACGCGCGGCCGACGTTTGGGTGCGTCGGACGCCGGGCACAATATGCTGGCGGGAGAGCGTCGATCAAGGAGCGGGAACATCCGCCTTCGTGGTCCGCGGTCCGTCGTCCGTGGACCACGGATGCCTTACCGCAGCTTCAACACCTGCCCCGGCTTCAGATCCGATGACTCGAGGTGATTGATCTGCTGCAGCCGGAAGGTCGTCGTGTTGTGGCGCCGCGCGATTGTCCAGAGATTGTCGCCGCGCTGCACGACGTACGTGTCGGGACCGCTCGCCACGTCGCCCGCGGCGGTCGACGTGGAGGCGGCACCGGATTTGGCCGCGGATTGTGCCGCCAGCACGGTGCTTGGATGCAGCTCGGTCGATTGGCGCAGCACCGCAACGTGAAAGTGCGGTGGATGCATCTCTTCCGTCGCCTCGATGACGTGACGGTCCTCGAGCGCGAGCAGGTTCTTGCGCATCCACGCCCGGCACGCGTCGCTCGCCTTGCGGAAATCGATCGCCATGCCCGTGGGATGCACCGACAACGGCGACGCGTTCGGCGGCTGCTCGTCGAGCGGCCGCGTGCCGCTCGTCACGACGAGGCGCTCGCCGCACCCGGCGTGATATGCCTTGGCGAGCGAATCGGCAAAGCGCAGCGTGGCCGGCAGCACGAACGGGAACGCCACGTGGCCGAGATCGAGGTCATCCGTGATCGAGATGAGCTTGAGCTCACCCGCCATCGCGGCCTTGTACACGGCATCCGGCGTCCGGAGAAAATCCAGCGCCTTCCCGCGGGCGCTCGTGTACATGAGGTTGACGCTCGCCTTCGACCCATGGAGCGACTGCGCATCGGCTCGGCCGCCCGCTGCACCGAGCGCCACCGCGGCGATCGCGACCGTTGACAGTTTGTGTATGCATCGCATGCCACCGTCTTATGCACCGACCGTTCCGTGACGCTGGAACGGTGGAACGGTGGAACGGTGGAACGGTGGAACGGTGGAACGGTGGAACGGTGGAACGGTGGAACGGCGGAACGGTGGAACGGTGGAACGGTGGAACGGTGGAACGGTGGAACGGTGGAACGGTGGAACGGTGGAACGGTGGAACGGTCTGAAGACTGCGATCTGCTCTCTGCCCGCTGAGTCGTTCACGTTCCACCGTTCAAGCGCAGCGCCCGTTCCAGCGTTCCACCGTCAGTATCCCCCCGCGTGCCCATCCTTGCGCGGATCGGACCCGGCCACGTAGCCCCGCGCCAGCTTGATGATCGCCTGGCTGCCGCCGAATTGCGCCGGCACCGACACGCGCACGTCGTGACCCATCGCGCGCAATTGCGCGATCACGCTGTCGGCGATCACCGGCTCGACGAGCACGCGCGTGCCGCTCAGGTGCCGGAAGCGGCCTGCGTCCATCGCCTGCTGCACGTTCATGCCGAACACGAGCATGTTGATGAGAAATTGCGCATGACCTTGCGCCTGCATCGAGCCACCCATCAAGCCGAAGCTCATCCAGGGCTGATCACCGGTACCGTCCGCCGCTGGATGCGGCCCGGGAATCGTGACGAATCCGGGAATGAGCGTGTGAAATGGACGCTTGCCGGGCGCGACGGTGTTCGGCAGGTTCGGCTCCATCGTGAACCCGGCGCCGCGATCCTGCAGCGCGAAGCCGGTGCCCGGCACGATCACCCCTGAGCCGAACTCGTCGAACAGGCTGTTGATGAACGAGACCATGTTGCCGTCCTTGTCGGCCACGGTCAGGTAGATCGTCTCGCTGTGCGTGCGCTCCGGTCCCGGATCGACGCGCACCTGGGCGTGGTGTTCGTCGAGATGGCTGCGTCGCTCGTTGATGAACTCGTCCGACAGCATCCGGCTCGGCGAAATCGTCAGATAGTCGGGATCACCGACGTACCGCGCGAGATCGGCGTAGGTGAGCTTCTTCGCCTCGATCAGATGGTGCAGATATGCCGCGGAATTCTGGCCCATGGCCTTGAGATCGTACGGCTCGAGAATCCGCAGCATCTCGAGCGTGGCGATCCCCTGGTTGTTCGGCGGCAGCTCCCAGATGCGATAGCCCTTGAACACCGTGGAGATCGGCGTGACCCACGTGGGTTGATTGTGCTTCAGGTCATCGAGCGTGAGATAGCCGCCGAGCTGCTGCACGCGCCCCACGATACGCTGGCCGAGCGCGCCGCCGTAGAACGCTCCCGGTCCTTCGCGAGCGATTTCGCGATACGTGTTCGCGAGATCCGGATTGCGGAACCACTCCCCCGGCGCCGGCGTGTGGCCGTTGATGAGGAAAGTCGTACGGCCGCCCTCGTCGTTGGCCAGCAGCTTCTGCTCCGGCGCCCAGTCGCCCGAGATGACCGGCGTGACGGGATAGCCGTTCTCGGCGTAGTCGATCGCCGGCTGCAGCGCCTGCGCCAGCGTGATCGTGCCGTACTTCCTCAGCAGTTCGTTCCAGCCGGCAAGCGCGCCCGGCACGGTAATCGTCTCCGCGCCGCGCGACGGCATGCGCGTGTGGCCGCGTTTGAGCAGCGCATCGCGCGTCATCAGCGAACCCGCGCGGCCGCTCGCGTTCAGCGCGACGAGACGCTTCTCCTTGGCGCTCCACAGCAACGCGAACATGTCGCCGCCGATTCCGGTCATCATCGGCTCGACGACGGAGAGGACCGCCGCCGCGGTGACGGCTGCGTCGATTGCATTGCCGCCACGCTGCAGCACCTGCAGCGCGGCGTTGGTCGCAAGCGGCTGGCTCGTCGCCGCGATGCCATTTGGCGCGTACACCGGCGAGCGGCCGGCCATCGTCGCGGCACGCTGCGCACCGGAGCGCGTCACGGGCATGAGTGTGCACACCGCGACCATCGCAGCGGCGGTGATTCGACGACTCGATTCGAACATGATCTCGATCTCCGGGCTGGGCGCACCAACCATAGCCCACCCGGGCGCCGCGGTCGAGTGCTACTCGCGCAATCGAGGCAGATCGTCCGGCGTATCCACGTCGACCGGATGCTCGGCCTCGACATCGACGTACGCGACGTCGTGCGCTCGCCGTTCGATGATGCTGCGTGCACCGGCGTCGCCCGCGAGCGCCGAGAGCTCGGGAAACAAGCGGCGATCGAACAACGCCGGATGTCCGCGCACGCCTCGATACCGTGGCGACACGATCGGCGCCTGCGCTTCTTTCCAACGGGTGATGACGGCTCGCGTCACGGCCGCGTCGATCCGCGGCTCATCGCCGAGCGCGACGATCACTGCCTCGGCGTCGAGCGGCAGCGCGTCGACGCCACAGCGGATCGAGCTCGCGATGCCCGACGCCCACTCGGCGTTCTCCACGACCGTTGCCGACACGCCGTCGAGTGCGTCGCGAACCCGCTCGGCCTCGCAACCGACGACGATCACCAGGTCCTCGACCGACTGGGCGAGATGCAGCGCCGCGTGACGAACGAGCGGCATGCCGTCGAGCGGCGCCAGCAACTTCTGCGCGCCGAAGCGCCGTGCGCCGCCCGCCGCGAGCAGCAGTCCGGCGATCACGACGTCCGACTCGTGTCCGCCGCTCGGCGCAGGGTATCGAGTGGCAGCGACAGGCAGCGCTCGCGGCCGGGCGCCGGCGCGCCGCCGAGCATCTCGTGCACGATCGCGGTTTCGAGAATGCTCATCTCGTTCAGCGAGCGCCCGCGCACCCATTCGGTCGTCACGGAGGCGGACGCGATGCAGACGGCGCAGCCGTCGGCCGTGAAGCGCGCGTCCACGATTCGCCCCTCCTCGATCAACAGCTCGATCCGCACGCGATCGCCGCAGAGGGCGTTCGCGCCGTCGGCCGACGCGTTCGCACCGGCCAACGCCCCGCGGTTGCGCGGGTGCCGGAAATGCTCGAGCACCGCTGCGCGAAACGCGCTCACGGCCGCTTGCCGCTGCGCACCGCGACGATCTCCGCGATGATCGACAGCGCCACTTCCGCCGGACTGCGGCCGCCGAGGTCCAGCCCGATCGGTGTGTGAATGCGCGCCAGCTCGGCGTCGGTGAATCCATCGGCACGGAGGAGATCGCGCATCGCCGCGCCGCGCCGTTTGCTCCCGAGCAGACCGAGATACCCGACCGGCGCGCGAAGCAATTGGCGCAACACCGGCAGATCATACTTGTAGTCGTGCGCCACGAGCACCACCGCCAGCCGCGAGGTCGGCGTGATGCCCGCCACGATTTCCGACGGCATGCCGACGCGAATCTCGTCGGCATGCGCAAAGCGCTCGCGCGACGCATATCGATCGCGTCCGTCGACGACGATGGTGTGCATGCCGAGCTCGTTCGCGAACAGGACGAGCGCCATCGCGATCTCCCCCGCGCCGACGATGAGCAGTGTCGTCGCCGGCACGAGGCAGTCGACGTACACGCGGTGCTCGCCCGACGTCGTGGTCAGCGTGACGGATTGCGAATGACCGGCGCGCAGCGCCTCGCGTGCGATGTCCGCCGCTGCGTCGTCGAGTGATGCGTCACCGAGCGCTCCGGTGCGCGTGCCGTGCTCGTCGATCGCGAGCGCGCCGCCGGCGCCGTCGAGCACACGCACGACCGCTGCGCTGACGCCGAGGTCGAGTGCCGCATGCGCCGCCTGATACGCAACGGCGGTGGCGTCGCCGGCGGATGTCGGTCGAATGCGCTCGATCAGCACCTCCACCGCACCGCCGCAGGTCAGTCCGATCTCCCATGCTTCGTCGTCATCGAGCGAGATGCCGAGCAGCCGGCGGCCGCCATTCGCCACGATGTCGTCGGCCGCCGCGATCACCTGCGCGTCCACGCAGCCGCCGATCGTCACGCCGCCTGCCAGATCGCCGCCGCGGCCAACCAGCATCTTCGCGCCGATCTTTTTCGATGTGCTCCCCGATGCGGACACGAGCGTCGCCAGTGCGGCCGCATCGTCAGGCGCGGCGGAATCGAGCCAGTCGATCAGGTGGCGCACCATCAGAGCTCGCTCGAGATCGCGTCGTACCACACCCGCCTGATCTCGCTCGCGCCGCGCGCGTTCGGTTCGATGAGCGAGCGCCGCCAGTACCAGCGGTCCGCTTCCGGCGCACTCACGCCATGCCCGAGAAAATGCGCATGAATGTCGGCTAGCAGCACGCCGGGAGTGCCCCGTGCCAGCTTCCGCACGTGCGTGTTAAATCGCTCGAGCGCGTCGAGCGGAAGCGGCGGCAGCTCGTCGTAGACGCCCGGAATCTTTCCCGTGCCGTCGGACGGGTCGTACACGGTCGCGAGCACCAGCGGGCCGCCCGCCGTGCGGCCGCGGACGGCGTCGACGAGAAAGTCGTACGCTTCGATGATGTCGCCGACGATGCGGTCGAGCAGCGCCGGGGGCGGACGATTGCCGTACGCGCTCATCAGATCGTTGCCGCCAACGGTGAGCGTGATCAGAGAACTCTCATCCCCTTCCGGCAGGCTGGCGAGCTGCTCGCCGAACACCTCGCCGACCGTTGCCGCATCCGTCGCCAGATTCTCGTAGCCGATGCCGGGCACCAGGGAGGACAGGTCGGCGCCCAGCTCGTCGGGCCACACGTCGTTCGCGTTCCGGTACAGCAGCGACGCGGCGCCGAGCGGCGCGACCTCGCCCGCCGTCGTCGTTCGCTCGAGCGCGACGGCAACGTCCGCCGCGCCCGCGTCGAGAGCGGGATACAGATCGATCGATACCGAGTCGCCGAGCGCGACGTAGCGGGAGAGCGCGGGCACGATTTGCTCGACGCGAGTGGTGAGTGGCGCTGCCGGCTTACACCGGCACCGTGAGCCCGCGCGTCGCCAGAATGCGTGCAACCACGTCGCCGATCTTGTTGTTCGGCGTGCTCGCGCCTGCCGTCACGCCCACGCGCACCGCACCCGCGGGCAGCCAGTCCACCGCGTCGGACTCGCGATGCACCTTTTCGGCACGGCGAAAGTGCACGCTCTTCGCCTCCGGATCGATCGCGTTCGACGTCTCGATGTGGTACGTCGGCACACGCTCGGCGCACAACGCGGCGAGCGAGATGGTGTTGCTGGAATTGAAGCCGCCGATCACGATCATCACGTCGACGTGCTCGTCGAGCAGCTCGCGCACGGCGTCCTGACGCTCCTGCGTCGCGCTGCAAATCGTATCGAAGCTCCGGAACGAAGCCGCGCGCGCCTCGCTCCCGCGCGCGCGCTCGATCGCCGCACCCACCGCCTCGCCGATCGCGATCGACTCGCGCGCCAGCATCGTCGTCTGGTTCGCGACACCGACGCGCTGCAGATGCTTCGCCGGGTCGAACCCAGGTGATACGGCCTTCGCGAACGTCGCCAACAGCGCGTCCGCGCCGAGACGCCCTTCGATGTAGTCGCACACCAGCCGCGCCTCGTCCATGTCGCGCACGATCAAGTACTGGCCGTCCGCGTATTTCCGCACCTGCGACGCCGTCGCGCGCGTTTCCTCGTGGTAGTACTTGCCGTGAATCAGCGCCGTGAAGCCGTCCCGGGCGTAGCTCTCGACGCGCTTCCACACGTTCAGCACCGAGCCGCAGGTCGTGTCGACGAGAATGCAACCGACCTCCCGCAGCGCGTTGAAATCGTCGATCGTCACGCCGAACGCGGGCAGGATCACGACGTCGTCGGGCGCGATGCCGCTGAAGTCGAATGCGCCGGTCGGCTCGGATCGGGCGATAATCTCGACGCCCATCGAGCGGAGCCGGTTGTTGACGAGTGGATTGTGGATGATCTCGCCGACGAGCACGATGCGGCGATCCGGGAATTTTCGGCGCGTCTGATAGGCGTACTCGACCGCGCGTTCGACGCCGTAGCAGAATCCGAATTCGCGCGCCAGCCGTATGGTCACGCCGCCGACCGTGAGCGCGTAGTCGTTCGCGCGCAACAGGTCGACGACTGCACCCTCGTAGTCGGCGGCGAGCTCGTCCTGCACCTCGGATTTGAGCCCGAAACCCTTGCGAAAATAGGTTGCCGATTCGGAGGACGACGCCATGGTTGTAAATCTAGTCTTCGCCCCGTAGGATAGCGCGATGCCTCCTGCCGTTCCGAGCGCCTCCACGGCGCCGGTTCCAGACGATCTGTTCGTGCGGCTTCAGACCGCGCTCGCCGGCGAATACTCGCTCGAGCGCGAGCTCGGCCGCGGCGGCATGGGCGTCGTCTACCTGGCGCGCGAGGTGCGCCTGGCGCGCGAAGTCGCCATCAAGCTGCTGCCGCCGGCCCTCGCCGAACAGCCCGGCATGCGCGAGCAGTTCCTGCGCGAGGCGCAGGTGGCGGCGCGGCTGTCGCACCCGAACATCGTGCCCATCCACCGCGTCGACGAAGCGCGGGGGCTCGTCTACTTCGTGATGGCGTACGTGCCGGGCGAGACGCTCGCGCAACGCATTCGCGAGCACGGACCACTCAGCGTGCCGCAAACGGCACAGGTGCTCCGCGACGTGGCGTGGGCGCTCACGTACGCGCATGCCAGCGGAATCATTCACCGCGATGTGAAGGCGGAGAACATTCTGCTCGAGCGCGGCACCGGCCGCGCGCTGATGACGGACTTCGGCATCGCCGGTGTTGCGCACGCCGCGAGCGCGCGTGACGCTGACGGGGCGGTAACGGGCAGCGCCCACTACGCGAGCCCGGAACAGATCGCCGGCGAGGCACCCGACGCGGCGAGCGATCTCTATTCGCTGGGCGTCGTGGGCTTTCTCGCGCTCACCGGCCGCTTGCCGTTCGATGCGCCGACCACGCGTGAAGTGATTGCCATGCACCTGAACGCGCGGCCACCGTCGATCACCGCGCTCGCGCCGACGGTGCCGCCGCGATTCGCGCAGCTCGTCGAGCGCTGTCTGGCCAAGCGACCGGAACACCGCTTTCACAGCGCAAGCGAGTTCGCCGAAGCGCTCGATCACGCCGTGGACAAGCCGCGCGAGATTCCGGCGCCGATTCGCGTGTGGCTGGCGCGGACCGGGCAGCGGCGACGCGTTGCGGTCATTGCGAGTCTGTACGTCAGCATCGTCGGTTCATTCCCGCTGAGTCTCTCGCTGCACTTGGGTATCGCCGGCGTTGCCGTATTTGGTGGACTGCTCGTTGCGACGCTAGGGCTCAGCGTCGGGCTGCCCTGGTTGTACAGCACGCGCAAGGTGCTGAGTGCCGGCTATGACATCAACGACCTGCGCGTTGCGGTCCGCGAGCACTGGGTTCGGCGACATGAGGAACTGGTGTATGAGCAGGCGTCCGGCTTTCGATTTCCGCTGCGCGTGCTGCTGCCGTGTCTTGCAATCAGCGCTGGTGTGACCGCCGCGCTCGTTGCGGCGGCGTCGGGCGTTACCCGGCCGGCGGCGGGACTTCTGGCGGGCATCACGGTGTCCGCGG
>JAICKA010000166.1 GCA_025928185.1 Gemmatimonadaceae bacterium | reverse complement strand
GATGTTTCCGCTCGACAAGAGCGTCGCCGGTGCGCTCCAGGAGCCGGACCGTCAGGCCAACAAGCTGTTCCAGGGCTTCGCCCGCGACGTTCGCGTCATCGCGGTGCCCGGCTCGGTGATCATCGGCGGATCGCTGTACGCGATTGGCAGACTGGGTCATGTCGACCGCATGGCCGATCTCGGGCTTCATGGGCTCGAGGCGCTTGGAGTCGGCGACGTGGTCGCCACGGCGATCAAGTGGACCGCCGGCCGCGCGCGACCCTACACCGTGGCCGACACGAACCCGCGCGACTTCCAGCTGCTTCGCGGACTGCACAAGGGGCGCGACTATTCGTCATTCCCGAGCGGCCACTCGCTGGCCGCGTTCTCCGCGGCGGCAGCGGTGACGAACGAGACGAGCCGCTGGTGGCCGGGATCGCAGTGGTACATCGCGCCGGTCATGTTCGGCGGAGCCGCCGCCGTCGCGCTTTCTCGGTTGTACAACAACCAGCATTGGCTGAGCGACGTCGTGCTGGGCGCCGGCATCGGCACGTTTGCCGGCAACAAGGTGGTACGCTTCAACCATCGCACCAACCCGAACAACCAGCTCGATCGCTGGCTGCTCTCCGCGTCGATCGTACCGAGCGGCGCGACGGGCCACCGGCTCACCTTTTCGGTGCTTCCACTGCCGCGGGGCGCTCACGTGCCATGATGCCGAACCGAGCGATGTCGCGGCACGTCCTCGCCTGCCTCCTGCTCTGCGGCTGTCGGATCGAGAAGGACCGCAATGCGGTGCCCGCACGAACTGCCTGGGTCGTGAACGACGACGACCGCACGTCCGCCGGCGCGCCGATGTTTACACTCAGCCGCGACGGAGCGTTCAGCGTCGAGCCGGGGCAAACCGCCGCCCGACCGCGCATCGTGCTGACCTGCACCGCCGGCAGCCCGGTGATCGTGCAGCTCGTGCTTCCCCGCGACTTCGTGCCGTCCACGCCGGCGGATTCAGACGCGGTCCAGCTGCGATGGCGCACGGACGAAGCATCTCCGATGCACACCGAATCGTGGCGCGTCGTTGCGCCGGCTGGTGACACCCTCGCGTCGGTGCAATCTCCGCCGGGAGTCGCGCTCCAGCTCCGCTCGGCGCGAACGATCACCGTGGCCTTCGTCCATGCGCCGCGGCGAGAAGAGCTGTCGTTCGAGCTCGGTGGATTGCGCGACAATCTCACCCGGGCTGCTGCGACCTGCAGACTCGATCCTGCCACGCTGGCGCCGCTCGCATCCGCGACCGCCCACGCCGACACCTCGACCACACGTCGCCGATAGACGCCCGCCATTGCCGCGCCTGTCATTGTGATGACAGCTTTTGCGGTTACCGTTCGAGGTCATCCCATTGATCGAGGTCATGCGGGTTCATTTCTCACGCGTTGCGGTGCTCGCCATCGTCGTGAGCGCACCGCGTATTTGTGCGCAGGTCGTGCCACTCAGCCGTGCCGATGCGATCGCCGAAGCGATGGACCACGGCGGCCGACTCGGCGTGGCGCGGGCCGACACCGCGGTCGCGAATGCGCAACTCGTCGCCGCGCGTGCCCTGCCGAATCCCGACCTCAACGCCAGCTACAGCAAGTCCGTTCCGAATTATCATCTCACCGCGGATTTTCCGATCGAGCTGCCTCACGTGCGCGGTCTGCGAATCCAATCCGCACGCGCGGGCCTCGAGGCGGCGCAGCTCACCTTTGCGCTCGCGCGCGCCACGATCCAGCTCGACGCCGACACGACGTACACGCGCGCGCTCGCGGCCCGCGAGCACCTGGCGCTCTCGCGCCGAAACGCGATCGACGCGGACAGCCTGTTGCGCATGGCCGTCGCGCGCCGCGACGCCGGCGACGCGGCCGATCTCGACGTCGAGCTGGCGCGGGTCTTCGCGGGACAGCAGGAGAATCTCGCCGCTGCGGATTCACTCACTCTCGTCTCCACGCTCATCGACCTGCAAGTGGTGCTCGGAATCATGGCTGATCGCGTCGAAGTGATGCCTACCGATTCGCTGACCTATCCACCCCCGGGCGCGCCGGCAGCTGCCACACGGCCGCTGGCCATCGCCGCCGCGTCGCTTTCGCTCGAATCCGCGACGCTCGCCGCGCGGCTCCAGCATCGGAGCATCTTTTCGACGCCGATCATTTCCGGTGGCTTCGAGGAAGGCGACCCGGATCAGAAGGGAATCCTGCCGACGTTCGGTATCGGCTTCGGCATCCCGTTGTTCGATCGGAATCGGGGCGCGATCGCGCAGGCGGAAGCGGAGCGTGTTCGCGCCGCGGCAGAGCTCTCGCTCACCCAGCTCGAGACGACGACGGAGCTGGCGCGCGCCACTCGCGAGCGCGCCAACGCGCTCGCCAAGGTGGCCCGCGATCGGCAGCTCGTCGCCGATGCGGACCGCGTGGCGGCCATGTCGCTCACGGCGTATCGCGAGGGAGCGTCCGCGTTGCCCAACGTGCTGGAGGCGCAGCGCACGGCGCGCGACATTCTCGGGCAGTACATCGACGACCTGGCGAACGCATGGATCGCGGCGGCCGAGCTGCGAGTCTTCTCGCTCGCGGCTCCGGCGGGAGTGACGCAATGATCCGGCTATTGCAATCTGCTCATTGGCGCTCGTGGCGCGTGGCGCAACTCGTCGCGATCGTCGTGATGCCGCCGCTGGTGTCGATCGGCTGCCACAAGGGAGCGGCGGACGACGAGAGCGACAGTACGACGGCCGTCGTCGGCGCAAAGACCGTCGTCGTCGAGCCGCAGGCATTCACGGAGACCATCGGCGCGATCGGTACCGTCGAGCCGCGGGCCGGACACCTCGCCCGACTCAGCGCGCCCATCGCCGGCCGCGTGGCGAACGTGCTCGTCGCCACCGGACAGCACGTGTCGACCGGTCAGACGCTGATCGAGCTGGATCAGGCGCCGTTTCGAGCCGCCACGCAGAGTGCACAGGCGGCGCTCAGCGCGGCCGAGCGCGCGAACGAACGCTCGCAACGTCTGGCCAACGAAGGCATTCTGCCGCGCAAGGACGCCGACGCGACGGCGGCCGATCTCGCGCGCGCGCGCGCCGATGCGGAGGCGGCGGAACGCGCGGAAGCGTTGTCGATTCTTAGAGCACCGATCAGCGGCGTCGTGACGCAGATGTCGGCGACGATCGGCGAGTCGGTCGATCCGGCGCAGCCGCTCGTCGAGATTGCCGATCCGTCAGCCGTGGACATCGTGTTCGGCGTGACACCCACCGAAGCGGGACGCGTGCGCCCCGGCGCGAAGGTCACGCTCTCCGCGGGCCAGAGTGCCACGGGCGAAGCGCTTGGCATCGGCTCGGTCGTCGACGTCTCAGCTACCGTCGACTCTGCGTCGCGGAGCGTCGACGTGCGCGTGCAGGCGCCGACGACGCGACGACCGCTGCGCATCGGTGAGACGATCTTCGGCGCCATCGCGGTGCAGACGAATCCGGCGGCGATCGTCGTTCCGCTGGAAGCGCTCGTCCCGAACGGCGAATCGTTTCGGGTATTCGTCGTCGATCCCACCGGCACGGCGCACGCGCGGGACGTGACGGTGGGCGGCAAGACCGATGCAGTCGCCGAGATCACGTCCGGGCTGCGCGCCGGCGAGCGGGTGGTGACGTACGGCGCGTACGGCGTGGATGACAGCGCCAGGATCGCGCCGATGACGCCGATTCCGCCGGCGGGCAAGGCACCGCCGGTCGCTCCGCCCGACAAGGCGCCCTGATGGCCGAGCGTTCGCTGTTCGGCGTCCTCGCGCAACAACGCCGGTTTGTTTATCTCGCCGTCGCGGTGCTCAGCGGCGCGGGCATCTGGGCCGCGCTCAAATTGCCGTCGGCGATCTATCCCGAGCTGACGTTCGCGCGCATCACCGTCGTGGCGCAAGGCACGTCGCTCGGCGCGCGCCAGCAGTTGTTCGCGGTGACCCGGCCGATTGAGGAAGCCGTCAGCGTCGTGCCCGGCGTGACGCTCGTGCGCTCGCGATCCATCCGCGGCAGCAGCGAGATCAACATCAACTTCACGCCGAAGACGGACATGATCTACGCCCTGCAGCAGGTGCAGGCGCGGGTCAACCAGATCCAGGCCGACCTGCCGGCGGGAATCGACATCGAAGCCGAGCGGCTCACGCCATCGCTGTTTCCAATTCTCTCATACAACGTGGAGGGCGGCGACCCGCCGACGCTGTACGACATCGCGCAGTATCAGATCCGGCCGCTGATCTCGCGCGTACCCGGCGTCGGCCGCGTGGACGTCATGGCGAGCGACGTGCGCGAGATCGAGGTGATCGCCGATCCCGCACGATTGGCGGCGCAGCAGATGACGTTCTCCGACCTCGCGGCCGCCATTCGCGCCGCGACCCAGGTGGACGCCGTCGGCCGCATGCCGGAGAGCTACAAGCAATATCTCATCGTCACCACGTCGGAAGCGCAGTCGCCGGACGACATCGCGAACGTCGTCGTCGGGCACGGGCTGCGCGTTCGGGATCTGGCGACGGTGGTCGCGGGCACGGAGGACCACACGCGGATCGTCGCCGGCGACGGCCGGCCGGCGGCGCTGATCAACATCACCCGGCAGATCAGCGGCAACACGCTGGCGATCGCCGACAGCGTCGCCGCACTGGCCGCCACGATCCGCAAAACGCTCCCACCGGGCGTGACGCTCCGGCCGGTGTACGACCAGGCCGCGCTCGTGCGCGACGCCGTCAAGTCGGTGCGCGACGCGATGATCGTCGGCGCGGTGCTCGCCGTGATCATCCTGTTGCTCTTCCTGCGCCACGCGCGCATCACCGCGATCAGCGCCTCGTCGATTCCGATCACGATGGCGATCACGGTCTACATCATGTCGCTCGTCGGTCAGACGTTCAACCTGATGACGCTCGGCGCCATGGCGATCGCCATCGGCCTCGTGATCGACGATGCCGTCGTGATTACGGAGAACATCGTGCGACACACGCACCTGCAGCCGGATCGAGCGGTCGCCATTCGCGAAGCGGTGCAGGAGCTGATCTGGCCGGTGACGACGTCGACGATCACGACCGTGGTCGTATTTCTGCCGCTCGGGCTGCTCACCGGCGTGGAAGGCCAGTTCTTTCACGCGCTGTCGATCACGCTGACGATCGCCGTGCTCGTGTCGCTGCTCATCGCGCTGACGATCAT
>JAICKA010000069.1 GCA_025928185.1 Gemmatimonadaceae bacterium | reverse complement strand
CTTCGCCGGTGTACGCGCAGAACGGCGCGGTGGCGATCCCGGCGGGAACGAAGCTGTACGGTCACGTCACGGGCGTGCACACGTCGTCGATTCCGACCCAGGCGTCGGTCATTCGTCTCGACTTCGACAACATCGCGCTGAACGGATATTCGTATCCATTCGATGCGAGCGTGTCGAACGTGCAGGTGGAGAATCAGCCGGCGAATGCCAGCACCAGCTCCGTGACGCGCGGCGCGGTGACCGGCGCCGCGGCGGGCGCCGTGCTCGGCGCCGTGATCAGCGGAGGCGAGCTGAGTCGCATTCTCGAAGGCGGACTGCTCGGCGCGGCGGCGGGATCGGTGATCTCGCTGGGCACCGGAACGACCGAAGCGGTGATCCCGGCCGGATCGGTCTTCAACGTCCGCTCGACGCAAGCCGTGCAGGTCCGGTAGCGATCGTCGATCGCGCCGTGAACGATGCAGCCGCCGGCTCCGAATGTTCGGAGCCGGCGGCCGTTGTCTGTTGGAGGGTGCTCAGGGCCGGATCGCGTCGGGCGCAGTACCGCCAAAGTAGCGCGACAGGTAGTTGAACTCCACTTCGTTGATCAACATCGCGCTCTGCATGTTGTACGCGGCGCCGTGATGTCCCGGTGGATAGATGCGCTCCTCGATGTCCTTGCCGGCGTTGGTGAACGCGGTGAAGAGCTGCATCGTGTTCTGCGGATGGACGTTGTCGTCCATCATCGAATGGATCATGAGCAGATGGCCGTTCAGCTTCGGCGCGTTCTCCACGACCGAGCTGCGCTTGTATCCGGCCATATTGTCGCCGAGCGTCGACATGTACCGCTCGGTGTAGATCGAGTCGTACAGCCGCCAGTCTGCCACGCCGGAGTTGGACATCCCGAGCTCGAAGGTCTGCGGGAACATCTCCATCGTGTACATCGTGCTGTAGCCGCCGTAGCTGCCGCCCATGATCGCGATGCGCGAGCCATCGACGTACGGCAACGTCTTGAGATAGTTCGCCGCCTCGGCAAAGTCGTGGCTTTCATAGGCGCCGAGCTGCTTGTAGACGACTTTCATGAAGTCGCGGCCGTAGTTGTTCGTGCCGCGGTTGTTCACGTCGACGACGATGTAGCCGTGCTGCGACAACCATTGGTCCCAGCCCGATGCATCGAAGGTGTCGTAGACGCCCTGCGAGCCAGGGCCGCCGTAGATCGTGAAGACCACGGGGTACTTCTTCGACGGATCGAACGGCGACGGCTTGATCATCGAGGCGTCGATCTTCACGTGATCGGAGGTCGTGAAGCTGAACAGCTCGGCCGGCGTGTACTCGTGTGTGGCGAGCCACTCCGTCGTCGGCGCGTTCGTTTCCATCGTGCGCAGCTTGCCGCTCGCCGTCGACCACAGCTCGACCTGCCGCGGCTGCGTCGTCGACGACCATGCGTCGATGAAGCACTGGGCGTTTGGCGACATGTTGATCGAGTGTCGCCCGGCCGTGGTCGTGATACGCTGCATGCCGCTGCCGTCGAACTTGATGCGCCACAGCTGGCGCTGCAGTGGAGACGGATTCGTCGAGGTGAAGTAGATCGTCTGCGAGGCTGGGTCGACGCCCTCGATGCGCGTGACGCTCCATTGTCCGTGCGTCACCTGCTGCACGAGGCGTCCCGAGTAGTCGTATCTATAGATGTGCTGGAACCCGTCACGATCGGAGATCCAGAAGAACTCGTGTGAGTGTTCCGGAAAGGACATCAGGTCCTGCACCCCGGCGTAGAAATCGTACACGTCGATCCACGTCGCCGAGTGTTCCTCCATCACCTGTCGCGAGCCGCCGGTGGTGACGTCGAAGAAGAGCAACTTGAGATCGTTCTGCTTGCGATTGAGCACGAGCATCGCGAGCGTGTCGGGCTGGCTCGTCCAGTAGATGCGCGGGATGTAGTACTCCCCCGCGATGTGCGGATCGAGCCACACGTTGCGACCGCTGCGCACGTCGAGCACGCCGATGCGCACGGTCGCATTCGTGTCACCGGGCTGCGGAATGCGGAGCTGCTCCCAATCCGGATGCCGCCCGCTGTAATCGGTCAGCTGGATGACGGGCTCTTTCGAGTCGTTGCTCTGCCAGTAGGCCATATGGCGGCTGTCCGGCGACCAGCTCCACGCCTGCGCGAGCCCGAATTCCTCCTCGTACACCCAATCGAAGTGCCCGTTGAATACGTGCTCGGTCGCGCTGTGCGTCAGCCGGCGCTCGTCATGCGTGCCGAGGTTGACGACGTACATGTCGCCGTCGCGCTCCTCGCCGAGCATGGTGCCATCCGGCGAGAGCTCGGCCGTGCGCGCGCCCTTGCCGGCGAGCTGGAGCGACTTCGTGGCGAGCGAGTAGATATAGAAATCTGAAATGCCGGACCGACGGAACATCCGACGGAAATTCGCTTGGAAGACGAGGTTCCGGAAATCGCGCGCCCACTGGAACGACTCGTAGTCGAACGGTTGCGTGGTTCCCGGCATGACGAGTCCGCTGCCCGAGACGAGCACGGAATCGCGGCCGGTGGCCGGATCGTACACGCGAATCTCCGAGCGCCGGGTCTGCGGGTCCGTGCTGATGAACGAGAAGCGGCGTCCCCCGTCGATCCAGACGACGTCGCGCGGTTCACCCCGACCGCTGAGGATCGCGCTGGATTGCAGCGCCTCCGGCAGGCTGGAGTAACGTTGCTTCTGCTGCGCCGCGACGGGCATCGTGAGCAGCACGAGGATGGCGACAGCACCGGCGGGCATGCGCATGCGAGTTTCGTCCCGAATGAGGTGTACTCGGAATTTACTCCGTTTCATCCATCGTCCATCCTCGGTCGGCCATCGTGCGTCGTTCTTGCGCGGGGTGAGCGTCGCGCGCGAATCGGGTTGGACTGCCTTTGGGACGCGGATCGGGCGGAAACTGGCGAACGAGGCGCGAATTTGGTCCGAGTGGCGCACGGAGCTCCGTGCGCCGGGTCAAGCAACAAACAAGAGCTTTGTGGTGGCGTGCCGATCAGCTCCGCACTCCGCAGCTCCGGTGGGACCTGCGTGGCGCGAGAGACTATCGCGCCATAGAGGCGGCGCATCCGCCTACACCGGCGACCTCGCAGGGAGAGGGAAGGGGCCGCGGAGAACTGCGGAGAACTGCGGAGCAGGCGCGGAGGGGCGTTGCTGGAGGTGTTGATGAATGATGAACCACGATTGCGCCGTACTTGGCGCACGAGATTCTCGCCCCATTCTCAAAATTGCAATCGCTGATCAAGATGGCTTCCGCAGCCTCCGCAATTCAGGCCTCATCGCAGTTCTCCGTCGTTCTCCGTCGTTCTCCGCAGTTCTCCGCAGTTCTCCGCGGCTTCGCAGCGCCCTCGGAAGCAATGATGCCGACCCAGTCCCAACATTCTGAAACACGGATGACACGAAGCGAACGGATAGAACGGATAAGAACCAAATGCTTTTGGGGTGTGGCGCGAGGGACTCGACGCGCCAGTAGGAGCCAATCCGCGCCTCGTTCGCCATGTTTCCGCAAGATCCGCGTCCCCCAACTCAGTCCAACCCGATTCGGCGCGCCACACTCACCCCGCGCGACACCCACGGGCCACGGACCACGGACCACGGACCACGGACCACGGACCCTACTCTTGCCGCGCGTCGCTCGTGGGCGCAGAATCCAGCGTTCCCATCCACTCCTTCCGAGGCGTCGTATGCGCTGCTCCCCCCGACACGTCGCAGGACTCGCGTTCATCGCGCTGCTCCTTCCGTTCAGCTCATCACTCCGCGCGCAACGCGGTCGCGCCGGCGGCGATTCGTCAGCGAGTGGCCCGCTGCCGCTCACGCCGACGCGGCCGCTCAAGTTCACGACCGACGAAGGCACGTGGCTCTCGCTCAGTGTGTCTCCTGACGGCCGCACCATCGCCTTCGATCTGCTCGGCGACATCTACAGCGTGCCGGTCTCCGGCGGCCACGCGACGCGACTGACCAGTGGACAGGCATTCGATGGCCAGCCGGCGTTTTCGCCCGACGGCAGCGAGATCGTCTTCGTCAGCGATCGGAGTGGCTCCGACAATCTGTGGCTGATGCATCCCGATGGCAGTGACGTGCACGCGCTCACGCACGAGAGCGAGCGCGGATTCCTCTCGCCGACCTGGTCGCACGATGGCAAGTACGTCATCGCGTCGAAGAACGGCTCGCTATTCGGCTCGCAATACGATCTGTACATGTACAACCGGAACGGCGGTACCGGGTTCCGGATCACCGGGTCGGACTCGGCCGGTGGACGCGGCGCGGCTGCTGGGGGCCGGGGCGGCGGACCACCGAACAACTTCGTCGGGCCGGCGGTCGGCCGCGAGGCGCGATACCTCTACGCGGCGGTGCGCGGCCCGGGCGGCGGGTACAACCAGACGTCGCTCGGCTGGCAGATCGGCGTGTTCGATCGCGAGACGGGGCGCACATCGGTGCGCACGGATGCCGCGGGCAGCGGCATGCGCCCGGAGCTGAGCCCCGACGGCAAGTGGCTCACCTACGGCACGCGCATCGACTCGGTGACGCAGTTGCGGCTGCGCGACCTCGCGACGGGCGATGAGAAGGTGCTCATCCCCAAGATCCAGCGCGACGACCAGGAGTCGCGCTGGACGCGCGACCTGCTGCCGACGTATGCGTTCATGCCGGACAGCAAGTCGCTCGTCATCGCCTACCTCGGCCACATCTGGCGCGTGACCGTGCCGGACGGCCAGGCGACGATGGTTCCGTTCACCGCGGACTACGACGAGATGATCGCCGGCGCGATCAAGGACGAGTATCCGGTGAACGACTCGACGCTCACCGTGCGCCAGATTCGCTCGCCTGTCGTGTCGCCAGACGGCAAGCGGCTGGCGTTCACGGCGCTCGACCACCTGTACGTGATGGATCTGCCGAACGGTACGCCGCGGCGGCTCACCGACGAGCCGTCGGTCGTCGAGACGTCGCCGGCCTGGTCGCCCGACGGCCGGTCGATCGCCTACGCCACGTGGACGGAAAAGAACGGCGGCGACGTGTACCGCGTCGCCGCGGACGGCAGCGGGCAGCCGGCGCGGCTGACGACGCAATCAGCATTCTATGAAAATCTCGCCTACAATCCGGACGGCACGCGGATCGTCGTGACGCGCGGGCCGCGGGCAATGCGCCGTGGCCGTGACGAGACCGAGGCGCCGAACGCGCAGGCCGTGGACCTCGAGCTGGTGTGGCTCCCGTCCAGCGGCGGCGCGGCCACCCTGATCGCGCCGGTGACGCGATTCGGCAAGCCGCATTTCGGTCCGGATCCGGCGCGCATCTACGTCAACGAGGCGGGGCAGGGCCTCGTGTCGATGCGCTGGGATGGCACGGACGTGCGGACGGTGCTGCGCATCGGCGGCGGCGGTGCGCCTGGCGGCGGCCGTCGGAACGGCGCCAGCGAGATTCTGCTGTCGCCGGACGGACAGCGTGCCATTGTTGAATCGGGGACGAAGGTCTACCTGATCACCGATGTGCCGCAGGTCAACGCCGGCGGCGCGACGATCAGCATCGACAATCCGGCGCAATCCCAGGTGCCGGTGCGGCGGTTGTCGGAGATCGGCGGCGAGTTCTCGAGTTGGGCGCCCGATGGCAAGCGCATCGTCTACGCGCTCGGTCACTCGCTGTTCACGTACGATCTCGCCGCGGCCGACGCCGCGATTCGCGATTCGACCACGCGCGCCGACTCGGTGCGAAACGCCAACCCTGGCGGTCGCGGCGCGGGCGCGGGGGCGGGTCGGGCGCGCGGACCGAACAAACCGGCGTACGAGGCGGTGCGCAACGACATCATCATCACCGTGCCCAAGGATCGGCCGACGGGATTGGCCGTGCTGCGCGGGGCGCGCATCATCACCATGCATGGCGACGAGGTCATTCCGAAGGGCGACATCGTCGTCCGCAACAACCGCATCGTCGCCGTCGGGCCGCAGGGCAAGGTGCAGATCCCGAGCGGCGCCCACGTGATCGACGTGAGCGGCAAGACGATCATCCCCGGCTACGTCGACGTGCACGCGCACATGTGGCCGGCGTTCGGCGTGCACAGCTCGCAGCCGTGGGAGTATCTCGCGATGCTGGCGTACGGCGTCACCACGGCGCGCGACCCGCAGACGTCGACGAGCGACGTGATCACGTACGGCGACCGGGTCGCGGCCGGCGAGATCATCGGCCCGCGCGTCTACTCGACGGGCCCGGGCGTGTTCTCGAGCGAGAACATCAAGAGTCTCGATGACGCGCGCGACGTGCTGAAGCGCTATTCAGAGTTCTGGCAGACAAATACGATCAAGCAGTACATGACCGGCGATCGCCGCGTGCGGCAATGGGTCGAGATGGCCGCGCGCGAGCAGCACCTGATGCCGACGCTCGAAGGCGGGCTCGATTTCAAGAAGAATCTCACCGAGGCAATGGACGGCTACTCGGGCAGCGAGCACACGCTGCCGATCGCGCCGCTCTACAAGGACGTGATCGAGCTGTTCGCGACCGCCGGTGACACCTACACTCCGACGTTCATCGTGCAGTACGGCGGCCCGTGGGCCGAGAACTATTGGTACGAACACAGCGACGTGCGCGACGATACGAAACTCGAGCGTTTCACGCCACCGGACGAGATTCAGGCGAAAACACTGCGCCGGCCCGGCTGGTGGGCTCCCGCGGCGTGGGCGTTCCCGATGTTCGCGCACGAAGCAGCGAAGATCGATTCGGCCGGCGGCAAGATTGGAGTCGGTGGTCATGGCCAGCTCCAGGGGCTCGGCACACAATGGGAGATCTGGAACATCGCTTCCGGCGGAATGTCACCGATGCACGTGCTTCGCGCCGCCACGATGAACGGCGCCGCGTCGATCGGCCTCGATCAAAGCCTCGGCTCCCTCGAGGCGGGCAAGCTCGCCGACCTGCAGGTGCTCGACAAGAACCCGCTCGACGACATCCATAACACCAACACGATTCGCTACGTGATGAAGAACGGCCGTCTGTACGACGGCAATACGCTCAGCGAGATCTGGCCTCGCCAACGCACGATGGCCGCGTTGTGGGGGAACGGGGCGGTGTCGGGGGACGGGAAGCAGTAGAACGGTAGAACGGTGGAACGGTGGAACGGTGGAACGGTAGAACGGTGGAACGGTGGAACGGTGGAACGGTGGAACGGTGGAACGCGCTGAGATCTGAGAACTGAGATCTCAGGCCTGGGTAGTACGCGTTCCACCGTTCAAGCGCAGCGCCCGTTCCACCGTTCAAGCGCAGCGCCCGTTCCACCGTTCAAGCGCACCGCCCGTTCCACCGTTCAAGCGCAGCGCCCGTTCAACCGTTCAAGCGCAGCGCCCGTTCCACCGCTTCGCCGCTATTCCGCCACCAGATCCGTATACGCAAACCGTTCGTCCCGCAGCACCGTCTCGCCGACGTCGTAGCGCACCGGCGCAGCGAAGATCGGTCCCGACGAGACGAACGTGTGGAACTCGCCGCGCTCGCCGCACGGATCGACGGTCGGCGGCAGCTCCGCGAGAAGTGTGCGATCGTACGCGCGGCCGGCGAAACGCGCCTCGAGCTGCGTCGTGTCGACGCAGACGAGACGGGCCTCGAAGCCGTCGGCGATGAATCGACGGGCAAGCGCCTCGGTCGGCTGTCCCCAGATCGGAAATTCGACGGCGAAGCCGAGTCGCCCGATGCGATCTTCGCGGTAACGCCGCACGTCCTCGAGGAAGAGATCGCCGTAGGCGATCGTGCGCGCGCCGCGAAAGCGCGCGCCGAGCTCGGCGAGCGAGTGCTCGACCGCAGCATCGTACGCGGCGTTCGAGCACTGCGGCTCGAGGCGAATCTCGTGTAGCGGCAAACCGACGGAGCGCGCCTGCGCTTCGAGCAGTGCGCGCCGAACGCCGTGGATGCTCACGCGATCGTAGCCCGCCGTCACGCTGGTCAGCAGCGCCACGACTTCCACGGCCGGGTCGGCGCGCAGGGTGGCCAATGCGAGCGCGCTGTCCTTGCCGCCGCTCCAGCTGAGGATCGTCTGCCGTGGTCGCGTCGTCGTCATGCGTTGATATTACGTGGTCGCGCCGTCTTCGTCCCCGGATCGTGCGCGGTCGGCGCACCATCCAGACGCAGGCACATGGCTCAGCTCACACTGGTCGGCGAAGAAGAACCCGCTCCCGGCGCGCACAGCGCGTCGCGTTCCATCGAGCCCGATCAGGGCGACCCCCACAAATACATCATCGCCTTCGCCGTCGTGCTCGCGGCGTTGATGCAGGTGATCGACAGCTCGATCGTCAACGTCGCGCTGCCCAACATGATGGGCAACCTCGGCACGAGCCTCGACGAGATCGCGTGGGTTTCGACCGGCTACATCCTCGCCAGCGTGATCGTCATCCCGCTCACGGGCTGGCTTGGATCGCTGTTCGGCCGCAAGCGCTATTTCGTCGGCTCGATCATCCTGTTCACTTTTGCCAGCTTCATGTGCGGTGCATCGCACTCGCTCGGCGCGCTGGTGTTCTGGCGCATCGTGCAAGGCGTCGGCGGCGGCGCGCTGATGACCGTCTCGCAGGCCGTGCTGTTCGAGTCGTTTCCGCGCTCCGAGGCCGGCATGGCGATGGCGCTGTTCGGCCTGGGCGTCATGGTCGGTCCGACGATCGGTCCGACGCTCGGCGGTTGGCTGACGGACAATTACGGCTGGCCGTGGATCTTCTACATCAACATGCCGATCGGCATTCTCGCGGCGATCATGATCGCCGGGTACGTGAAGGATCCGGAGTACCAGCAGAAGCCGCCGTCGATCGACTATCAGGGCATCGCGCTGCTCGCCGTCAGCGTGGGTGCCATTCAGTACGTGCTGGAGCACGGCCAGCGCGACGACTGGTTCGATTCCCGATTCATCACGGCGCTCACCGTGATCGGCGTCGTCGGCGGCGCGTTGCTCCTCTGGCGCGAGCTCACGACCGAGCATCCGGTCATCGACTTTCGCGTCATGCGCCACCGGCAGATGTGGGTGGGCACGCTGCTCGGCGTCGTCATGGGCATCGGCCTTTATGCGATGTCGTTCACGCTGCCGGTCTTTCTCCAGAGCAATCTGCGCATGACGGCCGAGCAGACGGGCATCACGATGCTGCCAGGCGCGCTCATGACCGCCGTCGCCATGGCTGTGGTCGGGCGGCTCACCGACCGCTTCGATCCGAGAATACTCATCACCATCGGCGCGCTGGTGTTCGCCTACGCGGCCTGGGAGCTGTCGCGGATGACGAGTCTCAGCGGCGCGACGGACTTCTTCTGGCCGCTCATCTGGCGCGGCGTGGGGCTGGGACTGATGTTCGTTCCGCTCACCACGGTGACACTGGCCGAGCTGCACGCCCATGAGCTGGCGCAGGGCACCGGGTTGTACAACTTCTTCCGGCAGCTCGGCGGATCGTTCGGCATCGCCGGCATCGCGACGTTGCTCGCACGGTACACGACGCAGCTTCGCGCCGTGCTCGGCGAGCACCTGACGGCGGGCGACCCGATGACCCTCGCGCGCGTGGACATGCTGACGCGCGGCATGATCGCGCGCGGCGCCGATCCACTCACGGCGCATCAACGCGCGCTGAGCATGCTCGACGGCCAGCTGTACGCGCAGGCAAGCATACTGGCATATGGAAAAATTTACGTCCTGAGCGCGTTGCTCATTCTCCTGCTCATCCCGCTGCTGTTGCTCGTGCGCGAGACGAGGGGAGCGGGCGGCGGACACGCGATCATGGAGTAACGCGGCGCTCGGAGAGACGGCCGGCTGGCGATAGATTGCACTGGTCGTCCGCTACCGGAGCTGATCGATTCCATCCAACGTTCGCCTGCCGCTCGTCTCCAGCGCGCCGCGTGTCATTGCAGTGGCGCTACTCGGCTGCGCGCTCACCGTGCCGCGCGCCGGCGCACAGGATTCGATTCCGCACAAATTGCCGCCGGTGGTGACGGTGACCCGCGACGTCGGACGCTCGCAGCTCGATCTGCCGTATGCGATCACGAGCTTGCGGCCGGACAGCATCGCTCCAGGACAGACGCACACGAACATCGACGAGACGCTCGCGCTGTTGCCGGGCGTCACGGTGTCGAATCGGACGAATCCGTCGCAGGACACGCGCATCTCGATTCGCGGTTTCGGCGCACGCTCGGCGTTCGGCGCACGGAGCATCCGCATCCTCCGGGACGGCATGCCGCTCACGTTACCGGATGGCCAGACGCCGATCGATTATCTCGATCTCGAGTCGGTCGGCCGAGTCGAGGTGATTCGCGGGCCCGCTTCGGCGCTGTACGGCAATGCGTCCGGCGGCGTGATCGATCTGCATTCGACCGCGCCGCCGGACGTACCGTTCGCCGTGCAGGGCCGTTCCTGGACGGGCAGCGATGCCATGCACCGGTACGTGGGGCTGTTCGGCGGCACCGCCGGCCGCTTTGGTTACGAGGGCAACATCGGCCACACCGAGAGCAACGGGTACCGCGCGTATTCGGAGCAGCGTCTGACCAACGCGTTCGCCCGCGCCACGGCGTCAGTCGGCAAGACCGAATTTGCGTTGCTCGGATTGGGCCTCGACATGCCGGTGGCCGACAACCCCGGTGCGCTCACACTATCGCAGCTCGACAGCGCGCCGTCGCAGGCCGATCCCGCATCGGTCGCCAAGCGCGCACGCAAGGCGGTGCACCAGGTGCAGATCGGCCTGTCGGCGCGGCGCCCACTGGCCGACGACGGCGAGATCGTCGCGCAGGCATACGGCGGCACGCGTTCGCTCTACAATCCGCTCACCTTCGCGGTCGTCGGCGTGGATAGACGGCAGGGCGGCGCGGGTGCACGCGTGACGCTGCCGTGGCGCACCGGCGGTGTGATCAATCGCGTGAGCGTCGGCGCAGACGCGCAGTGGCTCGACGACGCACGAAAGAACTGGGCGAACTGCAACAACGTCGCCGCGGCCACCACGAGCTGTACGACGCTGCCGGTCGAGAAAGGTGCGTTGCAGCTCGATCAGAACGAGCTCGTGTCGAGCTTCGGCCCGTACTTGCGCGACGAGGTGCAAGTGGGCCGTCTCCGCGCAACGGCCGGCGCGCGCGACGATGAAGTGCGGTTCGAGGTGCGCGACCACTTCTTCAGCGACGGCTTCGACGATTCCGGCACGCGTACCTTGCACGCTGTCAGTCCAATGGCGGGAATCGACGTGCGACTCTCGCCATTGCATTCGCTCTACGCGAGTGTCGGCTCGGCCTTCGAGACGCCGACGACGACGGAGCTCGGCAATCAGGCCGACGGGAGCGCCGGGCTGAATCGCGATCTCAAGCCACAGTATTCGACGACGTACGAGGTAGGCGCGAAGGGCGTCGGCCTCGGCCGCGTCCAGTATGACGCTGCGCTGTTCGACACTGAAGTTCGCGACGAGTTGATTCCGTTCGAGATACCCGGGGGCGAGGGTCGCACCTACTACCGCAATGCCGGCCGAACCCGGCGGCAAGGCGCCGAGCTTTCGCTCGGCACCGATGTCGGTCCCGTGTCACTGATCGGAACGTACGCGCTGTCGCGGTTCCGATTTCGCGATTTCCTGAACGGCAGCGCCCAGTACGCCGGCAACGCCATTCCCGGCATTCCCGAACAGCAGGCGCAGGCGACCGCCACTTGGCATCTGCGCCACGCGTTCGTCGTGGCCGAGGGCATCACTAAATCCCGCGTGTGGGTGAACGACGCGAACCAGGCGGCCGCGCCGGCGTTTGCGATCATGAACCTCCGCGTCGGTGGCACGGCGGTTTTCGGGCGTCCGTGGCTCTCCCCGGTGGTTGGCGTGCAGAACCTGTTCGACCGGCATTACGTTGGCTCGGTGGCGATCAATGCGTCGGGTCCGACGCTCGCCGCGACCAAGTTCTACGAGCCGGCACCCGGGCGAACCTGGTTCGTCGGACTCAGCGCCGCGACGGATTCCTGGTAGCGCGCGGCGGCTCCCGGCGCGTAGTTTTTGGCGCGCCTCTCCGACGGTTTCGCGATCCCGCATGGACCCCACCTCGATCGAGATTCGACCGCTCGTCACACCCGGCGAGCTTCAGGCGTGCGTCGAGCTGCAGCAGGAAACCTGGGGCGAGGCGTTCAGCGATCTCGTCCCGGCGAGCATTCTCAAGGTCTCGCAGCGGATCGGTGGCGTCGCGCTCGGCGCCTTCGACGCAAGCGGCGCGATGCTCGGCTTCGTGTTCGGCCTCACCGGTATCGAGCGCGGCGAGATCGTGCACTGGTCGGACATGCTCGCGGTGCGCCCGGAGGCGCGGAACCTCGGCATCGGTCGCAAGCTCAAGGAGCAGCAGCGGCGCATTGTGCGCGAGCTCGGTGCGACGGTGATCTACTGGACGTTCGACCCGCTCGTCGCGCGCAACGCGCATCTCAACTTCAACCGGCTGGGCGTTCGGCTGGTCGAGTATGCGGAAGACATGTACGGCATCACCGACAGCACGCTGCACGGCAGCCTGCCGACCGACCGTCTCATCGTGGCGTGGCCGACGGAAGAGCAGGAATGTCGGCTGCGCCGAGCCGACGCGGAGCGGGCGAGCGCTTCGGCCGATGCGCGCGAGTCGCCGATCGTGACGTCGGAGTGGATCGGCACGGCGGCGAGCGCATCGATCCTGCCACACTGCGTACGCATCGCGATTCCAACCGACGTCGAGCCGCTGCTGGCAATTCCCTCCGACCAGGCGGGCCATTGGCGACAGCGCGTTCGCCGCGCCATGCAATGGACGCTCGCGCGAGGCTATACCGTTCGCGGCTTTCAGCTCGACGAGGCCGCGCAGCGCGGCTACTATCTCATGACCAAAAACCCGCGCCTGACGCCGGCCAACCACCACGCCTGATGCTGCAACTCGAGCGTATCGTGCTCCGCGAAATCCGGCTGCCGCTCAAGGAGCCGTTCCGCATCTCGTCCGGCGTGATGCACGAGCGGCGCATCGCGCTGCTCGAGCTCACCGACGTCGACGGGGTCACCACCTGGTCCGAGTGCGTGGCCGGCGAGCAGCCGAACTACAGCGCCGAAACGATCGACACCGCCTGGCACGCGATCCGTGAGTGGCTCGCGCCGCGCGCCCTCGGCGCGTCATTCGAGAATGCTCACGACGTATTTCCCGCGCTCGACCGCAACATTCGCGACCACAACATGGCCAAGGCGGCGATCGAGATGGGTTGCTGGGCCATGCTGGCGACCAAACAGGGCGTGCCGTTATCGCAGCTCCTTGGGGGAACGCGCGATCGCATCGCGACCGGGATCTCGATCGGCATACAGCAGTCGCCCAGCTCGCTCGCGCGCCGCGCCGCCGCGGCCTATGACCGCGGGTATCGCAAGATCAAAATGAAGATCCAGCCCGGCGCGGACGTCGAGTACCTGCGCGCCGTGCGAGAGGCGCTCGGCCCGGCCGTGCACCTCATGGCCGACGCGAACTCCGCGTACACGCCCGCCGACACCGAGCATCTGCTCGAGCTGGATGAATTCGATCTCATCATGCTCGAGCAGCCCTTCCAGCAGGATGACCTGCTGCGGCACGCCGCCCTTCAGCGGCGGTTGCGCACGCCAATCTGTCTCGACGAATCGATCACCGACGTCGCCCGGGCCGAGGACATGATCGCGCTCGGCAGCGGCCGGATCATCAACATCAAGCCGGGCCGCGTCGGCGGCTTCGCGCAATCGATTGCGATTCACGACCTCTGCGCGCGCAATGGAATCGCCGTCTGGTGCGGCGGCATGCTGGAGAGCGGCGTCGGCCGCGCGTATAACGTGGCGCTCGCGTCGCTGCCCAACTTCACCCTGCCGGGCGATCTCTCGCCCAGCGCG
>JAICKA010000145.1 GCA_025928185.1 Gemmatimonadaceae bacterium | reverse complement strand
TGCGTTTCGATCCGAGCCTGGGGGTATGACGCACTCACCTCCACCGCAACTTCCTGGAGGAGCTGTCTGAGGTCGGTTTCGCTTCTCGTGATCGGTATGCCATCGCCGAGGCGGCTCAATGCCAAGTCGAGCAGGTCGGTCACCAGTCCGGTCATTCGGGTTCCGGCGCTCTCGATGGCTCGAACGAGGCTCGACTGTTCGGCGGTGAGTCCGTCCGTTTCGGCGAGAAACTTTGTCGAGGTGATGACGGCACCGAGCGGACTGCGGAGGTCGTGGCCAAGGACGGCGAGAAAACGGTCACGTGTCTCGTCGATCCGCCGGGTATACTGCGCGAGCGATTGAGCGACCGCCTGATCGATCGCCTCGTTGAACCGGATCAGGTCCTCCGTCTCGACCGGCCCAAAGTGCTGCTGTCGTGCTGTCCACAACCGGATGACGCTCGCGCGCAGTGCACGAAACTCGGCGACCATCTGCACGACGGTGTACCCACTGCTGGCGCGTCCTGAGCCGTGATCGGCGGCCGCCGTCGGCGCTCGATGCTCGACGTCCAACAAGCCCTTCGACTTTTCCGACTGTTCCCGGGCTTCCTGGGGCATCTCGAGATCACTTGCGATGACCTCGAGCATGCCTTGCGCGTGATCGCGCAGAGCCTGGACGCTCATCGGTGTACCGAGCGAGAGCGTTCGCGCAAATGCCTCCCATTCCTCGAGGATCTGCCTGGTGTTCTCTCGAATGAAAGCGGCGAGGCGTGGCATGGCGACGGTGGAAGTTAGCCGGTGCATCGCGGGCGTCCAACCGCCCACAATGCGCCGCATTGGAGCATTGATGACTCCGGTTCACTCGGGGGCGCGCAGTCCCCCGCGGAACTGAGAAAACGGCGCTGTTTGTCGTCCTCTTGACAGTTTGGCGGACGGGTATTACCGTCAGGGCCCCGAGTGCCGGTGGCGGGCTGAGCCCGCAACATATCGCCATACGCGCGAAGCGCCGATCGCACTCACCTGCAGCGCCCGACGGTATCACCGAGCAGTGACGCCGCCGGCAAGTCCCGGAGCCGCACCCGGGCCTGACGTCGTGGTGACGTACCGAAGGATCGGACCGGCGTGGCGCGGACCTGTTCGCGCTTCACCGGATGGCCACCGATCGCTCCGGCGAGGTCGCTCACGCACGCCAGTCGCGCTCAGCCCATTCGAACGCCGGCACGAGCATTCCACGCTGGTCCCACGCGCCTTCATGCGCACGCAGTCCTAACGGACGTGGACCCGCGGGTCTGTCTCATCCGCCTGCGTCGAAGCGACTCGGTACGATGGCACCGGTCAAGTCTCCGCAGACGTTCACAGGCGGCGGTGCCGAGGCGGTGACGGGTCGTATTGCTCCCGGCCGGCGGCCGGGACGCAGCGCCGGTCCGGTAGATGGTCGCGTCATTCGATGGTTCAACAGCACCACGTCCAACATCGGACGACACCCATTCTCCAGGAGCATGAGCATTTTATGAAGACGAAGCAATCGAGGGCCCTCCAGGCGTTTCGGCGCGTGGAGGCGTGGTTCGCCGAGCACCCGGAGATCATTCCGGCGAGCGGATCGAGCGCGCAGGCGCTCACCAATCAGGTGACTGCGCTCACCGGCGTGATCGCGCGCATGACGGAGCAGGGAACGGAGCAGGCCACGCAGCGGAGCCAGGCGATGCTCGTGGCGAAGGACGAGACGACGCTGCGCGCCGAGCTGCGCGGGCTGCACATGAAGGCGATCGTGAACGTGGCGACCGCGCTGCGCGGGCAAGTGCCCGGTGTCGGCGTGATCAGGATGCCGGTCTACGGCATTCGGTCCGAGAATCTCGTGGCGTCGGCGGAGGCACTGGCCACGACGGCGTCGGTCTACAAGGCCGTGTTGGTCGAGCGCGGCCTGCCGCAGGATTTTCTCGAGCAGTTGGCCGCCGCAACGTCGGCGCTCAAGTCGAGCATCGACGCGCGGGGCCTGGCACTCAGCAAACGGACGGGCGCCACGAAGAGCGTGGCCGGTGATCACGATCTCGGACGGCGGCTCGTCTCGATGATCGATGCGTCTCTCGCGCACGCGCTCAGGAACGATCCCGCAACGCTGGCGTCCTGGCGCCAGGCGAAGCGGGTCACGATCAAATCGTCGGCGACGCGGAGCACGTCGGCCGCTGCTCCGACGGCCACGGCTACCGTTTCCGCTGTGGCGGGTGCGGCACCGCTGACGTTGGTCGAGTCACCGGCAGCATCGACGCTGGTATCGCTCGCGCAGGATCCGGGAACGTCCGCCTCGGTGCCGGAGACCGCGGCGGCGTAGCAGTGGACGAGGCACTGGCGACGCCGCCAGTTGCCTGCACGGAAGGAGAACGGGCCCGCCAGTCGGCGGGCCCGTTCGTTTTGGGCGCGGTCAGATGCGTGCACGGTTGCGGCAGGTGCGCGCACGGTGGCGTCAGGTGTGTGCACGGAGATGAAATGACCCCGTGCGGGTTGTGACGACGGTGGCGAAGCCTCGGAGCTCGCGATACTCTCCCATCATGATCGAGATCCAGGACGCGACACTGGCCGAGCTCACGCGCGCGCTCGTCGAACGGTTCGCGCCGGAGCGGATCATCCTGTTCGGAAGCCGCGCCAGGGGCGATCATCACCCGGATCGATGGTGGACGTGCTGAACCTGCGAGATCTGCGCATCGCGCTGCGGACGGTGCGCCGCAGCCCGGGCTTCGCCGCTGTCACGATTGCCGTGCTCGCCCTCGGCATTGGCGCGAGCACGGCGGTGTTCAGTCTCGTGAATGGCATCCTGCTCGAGCCGCTGCCGTACCCGAATGCGAACCGGCTCGTTCGCCTGACGCACACCGTCAGCAACGCCGACACGCCGGTCGACCAGTCGGACGCGCTCGTGCTGCTCTATCAGGCAGAGGCGCGGGCGTTCGACGGCGTTGCAGCATGGCGATTCGACGACGGCGATCTGGGCCCGACTGACCCTGGCCAGCGCACCGTGCGGGTGCACGGCGCGCGCGTCACCGCGAACTTCTTCGATGTGCTCGGCGTGCGCCCGGCGCTGGGCACCGCCTTCGTCGCCGGCGAGGATCGTCCGCGGCACAACGGCGTCGTCGTGCTGTCGTACCATATCTGGCAGGAACGTTTCCACGGTGATCCGCGCGCCGTCGGGCGAGAGATCGTCGTCAACGACGTACGACGGACGATCGTCGGCATCATGCCGCCGCGCTTTGCGTATCCGGCACGCGGCGTGGAGCTCTGGCTGCCGCTCGCGCTCGATCCCGGCAACACGCATCCAGCGACGTTCGATCTCATCGGCATCGGACGACTCGCGCGCGGCGTCTCGATGGAGGCGGCTCGCGCGGACCTCGGCCGCGTGCTCACGCACGCCGGCGAGACGTTCAACGGCGGCGCATCATTGGATGTCTGGCACGATGCACACGTCGTTCCCCGGGTTGAATCACTCCGCGACTCGATCGTCGGACCAGTCGCGCAACTGCTCTGGATCGTGTTCGGCAGCGTGCTGCTGGTTCTGCTCGTGGCCTGCACGAACGTCGCGGCGCTCTTTCTCGTGCGCGCCGAACGGGCGGATGTGGAGCTGGCGATTCGTCGTGCGCTCGGCTCGGGATTCGCGGGCCTGCTCGCCACCGCCCTGGCCGAATCGACGCTGCTGAGCGTCGCAGGCGGAATCGTCGGCGTGCTGCTCGCGACGTTGAGCATGCACGTCGCCGTGCGCGCCGGTGTGGCGTTGTCGCTGCCGCGGCTGGAAGACGTGCGCGCCGGTGGTCCGGTTCTCCTGTTCGCGCTCGGCGCCACGCTCGTGTGCGCACTGCTCGTGAGTGTGCTGCCACTCGTTCGCGCTCGGCGTGTGTCGGTGGCGCAGGTGCTTCGAGGTGCCGGCGGCGGCTCGGCCGGCGGCCCCACGCGCCAGCGCGCGCGGCAGCTCCTCGTCGTCGCGCAAGTCGCGTTGGCGCTGGTGCTCGTTGCCTCGTCGGGATTGATGGTTCGGAGCTTCGTGCGTCTGAGCAACGTGGCGCCGGGCTTCGACGCGGACCACGTCGTCGCCTCGCGTGTGCTGTTGCCGTACGCCAGATACGGTGGGACCGCATCGCGCCTCGCCTTCTACCAATCGCTGACTCGCCAGGCGCGCGCGATTCCGGCGGCGCGCGTCGTCGCGCTCACCAACTGGGTGCCGCTGAGCGGCGATGCGCACGACATGGGTCTCGAGGTCGAAGGAACGGCGGGGGGAGGCGGCGGAACGAGCCATGCCGTCGCCAGCGTCGACGGCGAATACTTTCGCGCGCTGCGCATTCCACTGCTGCGGGGCCGCGTGTTCGGCGCGCCGGACGCGACGCGCCCATCCGACGAAATCATCGTCAGCCGCGCCTTCGCCGAACGATACTGGCCGGGAGCGAGCCCGCTCGGCCGGCGCGTTCGTCCGGTCGGCGGGCAATGGTACACGGTGGTCGGCGAGGTCGGCGACGTGCACTACGACGCGCTCGAAACGCCGGCAACCGAAATCGTGTATTTCCCGATCGTCACGGCCGCGCCGGCATCCGATGGTACGTTCATGCCATCCGGCTTGGCGGTGGTCGCGCGGAGCGATGGGGCGAGCCACGATGCACTGTCCGCCATCCGCCGCATCGTTCAGCGCCTCGACGCGGCGGTGCCGACGTATGATGAGACTTCATTGAATACGCTGGTGACCGATTCCGCGGCGCGTGCCCGCGCGCTCGTCGTGCTGCTCGCGAGCGCCAGCATCGTGACGCTGCTACTTGCCACGATCGGACTGTACGGCGTCGTCGCCTACATCGTGAGCAACCGGCGGCGCGAGCTCGGGATTCGCCTCGCGCTCGGGGCGCAACCGGCTGAGGTGCGGCGCATGGTATCGCTCGATGGCGTGCGCCTCGCCGTCGTCGGCGTCGCGATCGGAATGGTCGCGGCGTTCGGTACGACGCACTTGCTGCGCGGGCTGCTGTTCGGCGTCAGCCCGCTCGATGTCGCGACCTTGATGATCGCGCCGGCGGTGCTGCTGTGCATTGCGGTTGCCGCGAGCTGGATTCCGGCCCGTCGAGCGGCGGCGATCGATCCGGCGGAGACGCTGCGCGCGCAGTGACCACTGCGAGCCGGCGATGGTATCGTCGGCTCACATGGCGGCGCGGATGAGTTGTGCCAGCCGCACCAGAAAGCCGTGCGGCGGAGGAATGAGCCGGTCGATCTCCGCCTCGCTGTCGACCCACGTCGTTCGCGCCATCAGGTAGAACAGATCGACGAGACCGGCCGACGCGTCGAATCCGGACACGATCACGCACGCTTCACCGTCGAGCATCAGCCCGCGATCGTCGTGGTTCTGCGAGCCGACGACGAAGTAGAAGCTCATGCGCTTGCGTTCCGCATCCGTGAGCGAGCGCTCGTAGCCTTGCAGCGTTTCATCCGCCTCGCGAATCGCCGCGGTGTCCGCCGGCGGAACCGGCGCGGCGATCGCGTCCGCCAGGCGCGCCGTTTCGCGCGCCTGCGTCCGCATGGTCTGCGCGAGAACGCGCGCCCACCCGGGCTGGCGCACCAGCTCCGCAATGGCGCTGGCGCGCGCGATCAATACCGTTTTCTGATGGAGCTGCGGTTCGCGCGGCGTTTCGTCGCTCGCCAGAATGGAGCCGGCGTCCGTTCTCGCCTGCTGCGCGATGGCCTGATCGAGCGCGGCCAGCGCGGTCGAGTCGAACGGCATGAGCTGTCGAATCCACGGGGCGCGGCCGAGTCCGTTGCGAATTTCAGCGAGGCGGCCGCGCGCGTCCGTCACCGACGTGCGCGAGGCATAGATGCCGATGCGCAGCTCGCCGCCGGACCGGCGCATCACGCCGGCGAACTGCCCGGTGAACGCGAGGACGTGCTGCAGCATGTCGCGATCGATCGCGACGACTGGCGGCTCCGGGTTCGGATTGTTCGCCGCCGCCGGCATGATGACGAACACGCGGCACCCGCGCGCCGCGTCGGCCGCAAGCATGTTCGCCCACGTCTCGCTCAGCCACAGCGGGTCGGGCACGACGATCACGCTGCCCGACGGTGCGAGACTGTAC
>JAICKA010000079.1 GCA_025928185.1 Gemmatimonadaceae bacterium | reverse complement strand
CCGATGCTCGTCGAGTTCTACGAGATCATGTCGAACACGCACCACAACTTCCCGACGCCGAGCTACGCCGACAGCCCGCAGATCTCGATGTACGCGAGCGACGGCTACGCCGTGTTGCAGCCGGACATCGTGTACGAGATCGGCAAGCCGGGCACCTCGGCCGTCGACTGCATCACGAGCGCCGTGAAGCAGGCGATCGCGCTCGGCTACGCCGACCCGAAGCACATCGGCCTCCACGGTCACAGTTGGGGCGGATATCAGTCGTCGTTCATCGTGACACAGACCGACATGTTCGCCGCCGTCGTCACCGGCGCGCCGCCGACCAACCTGACGAGCTTCTACGACGAATTGTACGGTCGCACAGGCACCGTGCAGCAGGGCATTACCACAGTCGGCCAGGTGCGGTTGGGCGCGGGCGTCGATCCGTGGACGAACACGAAGATGTTCGAGGATCAGTCCCCGATCTTCCACGTGAAGAACATCCACACGCCGTTCATGATTCTGCAGGGCGGCGCCGACAACGCCGTCGACTACGTGGAAGGATTACAGTTCTTCAATGCGGCGCGCGAGCAGGGAAAGCAGGTCATCTTCCTCTCGTATCCCGGCCAGCCGCACAACCTGACGGACCGCGCGGATCAGAAGGACTTCGCCATTCGGATGAAGCAGTTCTTCGACCACTACCTCATGGACAAGCCGATGCCCCAGTGGATGGCCGACGGGCTGCCGCAGACGGAGAAGGGGAGTCCGATTCGGTAGCGGGCGACGCCCGTCGAGGGAGGTTCCCTCGACGGGCGCGGCATTCTAGCCCGGCTCGAGGTGGCTGGCCAACACCGATCGAGCCGCTTCGAGCGCATCCTCCGGAACGAGAACGTCGATTCCGCCGGGAATGACGCCCTGATAGCCGGCGCCATCCATACCTCGGTTCATACCGCGGACGAGATACGGGATCGCCTTCGCATCGAGCGCGACGCAGAGCAGGTCCACCTCGAAGCCGGTGTTGCAGGTCGCGTGTTTGGCCAGGCGCGCCTGAGGCATGTGCTCTCCGAGTAGGGCAGAGTCTATATATAGCGCCTGGATCAGAGGCCATGAGCTTCCGTCCGTTGACAACAAGCGACGCGTCGAGCTATGCTCACGTGAGAGATAAGTTCTTATCACGATCCCGATGACTGGGCGTTGGCCCCACTCGTACGAGGAGACAGCCGATGGCGCACCGCACCCCGCATCAGCAAACTCTTACAGCGGCCCGCGCTATCTCCTGGGAGGTCGCACACGCATGGCATCGCATCGCGCGGCGCCCGGGCTTTGCGGTGGCGGTGATCGCCACGCTGGCGATTGGCATCGGCGCGGACCTCACCATGCTTGGGCTCGTGGACTCGCTGCTGTTTCGCCCGCCGGCGCACGTCCGCGACGTCGATCGCGTGGTCGACATTCGCGTACGGACGTATCCGGACTTTGTCGCGCTGCGGAATCAGGCGCGGTCCTTCAGCGGCGTCGCCGGATGGTTCGCACCGCCGCGTCCATACGTGATCCTCGACGGCGCGCGTACCATGACTGCGCAGCAGATGCTCGCGTCGGCATCACTGTTTCCGTTGCTTGGCGTGACGCCGGCCATTGGCCGATTCTACGATGCGCAGGAAGATCGGCCGGGCGGGCCGCACGTCGCGGTACTCGGGTATGCGTTCTGGCGGCGTGAGTTCGGTGGCTCGCGCGATGTGTTGGGCCACGCGGTGCGCGTCGCCGGCGACCTGTACACCATCATCGGCGTGGCACCACCGGATTTTACCGGAGTCGGCCTCGCGCAGATCGACCTCTTCCTCCCGATCACCACGACGAAGCCGACCACGCCCGAGGTGCTCACGAATCGCGCCTACTCGTGGTTGCACGTCGTGGCTCGACTCGCACCCGGTGCTTCGATGTCTCGCGCGCAGGCCGAGACCAAGCTGATTTACCGCCGCGACAATCCGGACACGGTCAACGACTTGAGCACCCGACTCCTCGGAGGACGACCGGCCGAGGTCCATCCAGTGATGGACCTCCGGCGCGAGCTGGTCGCGGCGGATGTTCCGGTCGCGCTCTGGCTCGCGGCCGTGGCCACCGCCGTGCTGCTCATTGCGTGCGCAAACGTGGCGGGTCTGTTGCTCGCGCGCGCCGCGCGCAGCCGGCGCGAGGTCGCCCTCAGGGCCGCGCTCGGCGCATCGCGTGGACGACTCATCACCGCGGCGTTCGTCGAGAGTGGCGTGCTGGCCATTGCCGGTGGCGCGCTGGCGATCGGCGCGTCGCACTGGGCGGATTCCATCGTGCGCGGCTTCATCCTCACCGATGTCGCGCCCATCCATTCATTCGACGGACGCACGGCCGTGCTGGCGCTCGCCGTCTCGACGTTCACGGCGTTGGCGTGTGGTCTTTGGCCAGCGGTCGCCGCGACGCGCGGCGATCTCGCGCGCGACATTGTGAGCGGCGGTCGTACGGTTGCGGCACCGCACGCTCGCGCGCGTCGCGCATTGTTGGCGGCGCAGCTCGCGCTGGCCACAGTGCTCGTCGTGGGAGCGGTCCTGTTCGTCGCGAGTTTCCGAAATGCCCGCGGCGTCGATCTGGGCATGTCGCTCGATCACGTGCTCGTGTCGGATCTCGACGTCGCGGGCGCGGGATACACGCCCGAACGCGGCCACTCGCTCATCGATCCGCTCATCGAGCGTTTGCGGGCCATTCCGGGCGTGCGCAGCGTCGCCCTGAGCGACGCCGGAATGGAACCCGGCTGGATGACGTACGTGTATTCGGTTCCCGGCCGCGACTCGCTTCCTCGCGTACGCAGTGCGCCGGCGTCACGATCGTTCAGCGCCGTGACGCCGGACTTCTTCGCCACGCTCGGCACCCCGATCGTTCGTGGTCGCGCATTTGCGTCGTCGGACCGCAACCGCCGCGTGATCATCGTGAGCGCCGGCTTTGCGCGGCTGTACTGGCCCGGAGAGAATCCGCTGGGCCGCTGCGTTCGCGTCGGCGACGCCAGCAACGCATTCGGGAATGCCTCCGTCAGCGCCGCCAATCCCTGCAACGAGGTGATCGGGGTTTCGCACGACCGCCACATCGCGCCTGGCGATACCGTCCCGTTGCTCGAGGCCTTCGTGCCGCTCGCGTCGCCCGCGGAGCCGGCGCAGATCGCGACGCTTCTTCCACTCGGATCGGTCGCCGTCCGCGTTACCGGCGATCTGTCGCACGTTGCACCCGCCGTGCAGCGCGCGCTCCACGAGATGCTGCCCGGCGTGCCGTCGATTCGCGTGCAACCCGCGCTCTCCATGTTCGACCGATCCGTACGCGCGTGGCGACTCGGCGCGAGCATGTTCACCGCGTTCGGTGTGATCGCGCTCGTCCTCGCTGCGCTCGGCGTGTACGCGGTGATCGGCTATCTCGTCACCCAACGCGGTCACGAAATCGCCATTCGCATGGCGCTCGGCGCCACGGCCGCGGATGTGCGCCGGCTCGTCTTCAGCGAAACGCTCCGCGTGACTGCGGCCGGCGTCGGCGTCGGACTGGTGGCCTCGCTCATCGTCGCACGCGGGATTCACACACTGCTGTTCGGCATCTCGCCGCTGGCGCCCGCGGTCTATGCCGGCGTCGCGTTGGGACTCGTCGCGATGGCGCTCGCGGCGACGTGGCTGCCGGTGCGCCGCGCGGTGGCCGTCGACCCGACAATTCCCCTGCGTGCGGATTGACGCTCGCCGCGCAGTGTAACTTAGTCGCGAAGCTGGCGTCGTTCGCGCCACGTCCATACTTTGTATGGTATGACCGCACCAAAAATCAAGGCGACGTATACGCTCGACGCCGAGACCGTCAAGCTGATCGACCGGCTGGCCCGCCGCTGGAAGACCTCGAAGTCCGATACGCTGCGGCGAGTCGTCCGTGAAGCGGCCGCGGATCGTGGTTCGTCGCCTGACGATCCCGAGGCATGGATCGAGAAGTTCAAGCGCTTGCAGAAGTCGTTCGACCTGACCGAAATGCAGGCGAAGCAGTGGCGGCGAGAGAACCGTGCCGTGCGGCGCGCGAGCTCGGACCATCGCGGCCGCTAGCGCACCGTGGAGATTCACCTCGATACAAACTTCCTCATTACGGCACTTCGGCCTGGCACGCCGGAAGAAGCGAAGGTGTTTACGTGGCGACGCGAAGGACGGCGGATTCGGTTGTCGGCGGTGGCCTGGTCGGAGTTCCTGTGCGGCCCCGTCTCGGGTCGCGAGGCGCAAGCGGCCAGTGGGCTCTTTGGGGAGCCGATTGCGTTCGAGGCCATCGATGCAACGATTGCAGCTCGACTCTTCAACATCACCGGTCGGCGGCGCAGCTCTCATGGCGACTGCATGATAGCGGCGACGGCACTGAGGGCCGGTGCCTTGCTGGCTACGAACAACCTCACCGATTTCCGTCCGTTTGTGCCGTTTGGCTTGCTGACTGCACCGCCCTGAGCGCGCCGAGTCGCGGGAGAGGCGTCATCCGACGGGAGGCCTCTGCATGAGCCAATGGAGCCTCGTCTGGGTCCTGATCGACGGTCGGGCGCGTCACGTCTCCACCTTCGCCGGCGTTCCGCCGCGCGAGCGACCCGAAGCTCGCTGCCCCGAATGCGGGTCGGTCGTCACGCTCAAGCTCGGACGCACGCGCCGGCATCACGCCGCGCATGCCCCACACGCCGTGTGTGCCGCCACGCATCCGGAAACGGCGCTGCACCTCGACTGCAAGCTCGCCCTCGCCGCCGCGCTGAATCGTGCGCTGGACAGGGCGCGCGCGACCGACACGACCGCCGCGGGCCCAACACTCTCCGTCGTGCGCCGGTGCGCCGGCCCCGCGATCGGCCCGTTAGAGACGTGTAATGCGACGACGGTCGCCATCCTCGCCGAGCAGTGGGATGCCGTCGACGTGGAGCGCCGAGTCTCCGGCGATGTTCGCCCGGACGTGGTCCTGTTGCACCGCGGCGTGCCCGTTGCCGCGATGGAGATCGTCGTGACACACGCCGTCTCGACTGAGAAGGCGTACGCCCTCGATGCACTCGGCATTCCGTGGGTCGAAATCGACGGTGTCGAGGCGCTGACTTCGATCGATGGCTGGCGTCTCGACGAGCCGCTCGACGTCCGTGCCGAAGGCGGCCGGCCCCCGTGGCGGTGCGCCGAACACCGGGCGCCGCTCGTCGGCGCGCGCGTCGTCGACGTCTACCACGCCGGCGGTCGTCGCGAGCGTTACATATATAGAATCTCCGCAAGCGACGTCGATGGCCGCAGACTCCGGCTCCAGTGCGGCACGCGCGAAGTGGCCGTGATCTCGATCGGCGAACGTTCCGCCGCGCGCGCTGACGTCCGCATCGCCTTCGAGGACGACCTGCGCCGGCTCGCCGGTGACGAAGGATCGTTCACCGACAGCCCCATGCGCTGGGCCGCCGGTGATGCCGCGGAGAATATCGTCGATGGCGCCTTGTTCGACCGCGTCGGCCGCGATCCCACGCCACTCGCCACGACCTTTCCGCGGCGATGGTTCTACGCGGCGGCGTCGGGAACGTGGTTCCTGCCGCGCGAGATGCAGGACGTGCGCTGGGATCGGCCCGTCGCCGACGCGTTTGCCGCCCACCCCGCCTGGCGCGCCTCACCGTTGCGTGTGCGTGAACGCGCGGTACCGGCAGCAGCGTGGGGCGAACCGTTCCTCGCCAGTCGCCCGAACGCGGCAATGTTCGGTTACGACTGGCAACCGCGCGTCATCGTCGACGGCATCGGGATGATCGTGGTCGAGCGAGACGGCAATCCGGCGCGCACGATCGTCGTCGTCGAGCAGGCGGTCGACGACGAGCGGATCGCCGCCGCCGTTCGCGCGCTCGACTCGGAACGGCGCGACGGCGTGTGGCTCCTGAATCCGCGCGACTGGTCGCCGCTGCTCGCCGATCGCGCGTGGGTCGTCTCCGGACGCGATGCGCGCGGGCGCGGAGCGGTGTTCGTCGACGGCATCGGCGTCCTCCCACCCGCGCGCTTTGCTCGCGCGCTGGCGAAGGGTGACCGGCGGTTCACCGGCCCGGCTATTCGTCGTGCCATGGCGGCGCGCACGGATCGGCTCACGGCTGCGCTCAAACGATGATACGGGACTGCATGGGAGACTTTTGATGTCCACCATGGGTACGTTGCGCACGACCATCCAGACGGACCATGGTCCATGGTCCCTGGTCCATGGTCCATGGACCAAATCCTTACCCCTCCAGCACCGCCGCGAAGAACACCGGAATCTCGATAACCAACGGCTCCGTCGCGCCCTCGGGTTGCCAAAGGATTCGTTCGACCAGAACCTCCGGCCGTTCGTCCGCCGGCGTCGTCCGCTCGAATGTCCGTGCATCGAGATCGACGATCCAGTACTCCGGAACCTGCTCCGCGCGGTAGAGTCGCCTCTTCGCCACGCGATCGGCGCGGGCGGTGGACGGCGACAGAATCTCCACCGCCAGCAGCAGCCGCCGGACTTCATCGAAGTGCTCGGGGCGGCGACCGTCGACGCGCGGAACGATGAACAAGTCCGGCTGGACGCCGCGATCGTTAGCAAACACCACGTCGGCCGGCGCCGGCAACACGACGCCGATGCGCTGTCGCTGGAGGTAGTCGGCGAGCAACGTGTGCAGCACGGAGACCGCGGCCTGATGCCGCCAGGCGGGCGCCGGCGTCACGAACAGCTCGCCGTCGATGACTTCGTAACGATTGCCGTCGTCGGGGAGCGCGTCTCGCTCGGCGACCGTCCAGCGGCCCTTGACCTGCGGCATAGCCATAGGATACCCGCCTCCTCGGCGCGTGGGCAATGGGGCATGACGCAACCTGCCGTAGCTCCGCGCCGGATGCATCATCGAACGAACGCGACGCGTGGCGCTTTGACCATGGACCATGGACCATGGACCATGGACCATGGACCATGGGCCACGGACCACGGACCACGGACCACGGACCACGGACCACGGACCAGCTACACCCTGACCACCGCCCCCACCGCCAGCCCGAGAATGTACAACCACCCGAACGCCCGGTTGTGCACCAGACACACGCGGTGATACCAGAGCGGCCAGCCAAGATACCCGGCAGGCGGTTCGCTCGGCCGGGGTGCCGACATCACGCGCACGGCCCGCAACGCCCGCGGCGCGGCGATCAGCACGATCAGCGCGAACGGCGTGAGCATTCTCGTAATCACGCCGGCGACGATTACGACATACATCAGAATCACCGCGCCGCGGTTGAACGTCCGCGCGCTCGCTTCCCCGAGCACCACCGGCAGCGTGCGCTGGTGCTTCCGCTCGTCGAACTCCCGCTGATCGATGTGCTTGCCGACGAGAATCGACATCACGCCGAGTCCGTACGGAATCGACGCCAGCAGCGCGGCGCCCGAGAACCGGCCGGTGATGACGTAGTATCCGCCCGCCACCATCAGCGGTCCCCACACGACAAACGCCGCGATCTCGCCGAGTCCCAGCTCCTTCAGCGCACGCGGCGCCGCGTCGTACGCCCAGAGGAGGAGCGCGCCGGCGATCGTCAGCCACACGGCCGGCATGCCGCGCAGCCAGATGAAGTACGCGCCGATCGCCGCCGCGATCGCCACGAGCACGAGCAATCCCGTGACGAGCAATCGCGTGCTGACGGCGCCGCTCAGCAACGGGTGGACGGTGTAGCGCCGCCGTGGCGAGTCCTCGGTGTCGTGCCCGCGCCGCGCGCCGAAATAGTCGTTTGAGAGATTGCTGATCGCGTGCAGCACGACGAAGCCGACGAGCACGAGCACGAACGGCACGGCCTCGAACGCGCGGTCGGTGAGCGCGAGAATCCCGGCGAGCAGCGCCGCCTGGAACGAGATGACGAGAATGACGCTCCGCGCCGAGTAGAGAAAGCGCGCGATCGGGTCGAGATCGACGAGATCCTGCGCCAGCGGCGGATAGAAGCCGGTGAACGCACGAGCCCACTCGCGCGGCCCGCCGCGGCGAGGAGTCGGGAAGGTGGTCGAGGGTTGCGACATGGAGGAAAAATACGTCCGTGGTCCGTCGTCCGTGGTCCGTGGGAACTGCTTGATGATCGATGCCCTGGCGGCGGCCGGGCGGTCGACGGACGACGGACGACGGACCACGGACTACGGACCATCCACTTACGTTTCCCCTCACTGTGAGCGCCGTCCCTACACCCTCCGAGCTACCGGCCGCGCCTGCTGCGCCGCCAGCGACCGCCAGCCATGCGCCGACGCGCTTCAGCGTCATTGGCGCGGTCAGCGTCGTCCATTTGCTCAACGACATGATGCAGTCGGTGATCGTCACGATCTATCCGCTGCTCAAGGACGAGTTCGATCTCAGCTTCGTCCAGATCGGTCTCATCACGCTCACCTTCCAGATGACGGCCTCGCTGCTTCAGCCGTTCGTTGGCACGGTGACCGACAAGCACCCACTACCGTACTCGCTGCCGATCGGGATGTGCTTCACATTGAGCGGCCTGCTGCTGTTGTCGATCGCGCCGTCATACGGAATTCTGCTGCTCTCGGTCGCGTTGATCGGGTGTGGCTCGTCGGTGTTTCACCCGGAATCGTCTCGCGTCGCGCGCATGGCGTCGGGCGGGCGCTACGGCCTTGCCCAGTCGCTCTTCCAGATCGGCGGCAATACAGGACAGGCGCTTGGGCCGCTCTTCGCCGCGGCCATCATCCTCAAGTTCGGCCGAGGGAAGGCGAGCTGGTTCGGGCTCGCGGCGGTGCTGTCGATCGTCATCCTGTTGCAGGTGAGCCGCTGGTACAAGGCGCACATCGCCGAGCGGGTTCGAATGCACGTCGAGAACGAAGCACACCGCTTTCCCGCGCCCGTCGTTCGCCACACGATCGGTATTCTGCTCGTCCTGATGTTCTCGAAGTTCTTCTATCTCGCGAGCATCAGCAGCTATTACGAGTTCTATCTCATCCATCGGTTCGGACTGTCGGCGCACGCCGCAGCCGACCTGCTGGCGGTGTTTCTCTTCGCCGTCGCCGTCGGCACGCTGATCGGCGGCCCGCTCGGCGACCGGATCGGCCGCAAGCGAGTGATCTGGGTGTCGATCCTCGGCTGCGCGCCGTTCACGCTGCTGCTGCCGTACGTGAGTCTGGGGTGGACCGTCGCGCTGAGCGTCGTGATCGGCCTGGTGCTCGCGTCGGCCTTTCCGGCAATCATCGTCTACGCGCAGGACATGCTGACGCACCGCATTGGCATGGTGTCGGGACTGTTCTACGGCTTCAGCTTCGGACTCGGCGGCCTCGGCGCCGCCGTGCTCGGGCTGCTCGCCGATCACTTCGGGATCACGTTCGTCTATCAAGTTTGCGCATTTCTACCGCTGCTCGGGCTGTTCGCGGCATTTCTGCCCGACGTGAGGCCGCCCGAGCAGGCGACTAGCGAGTTGCGAGATCTCTGATCACACCCGCCAGCCTCCTCTGCCGACCACGGACGTCGAACTCCTCCTACCAAATCACCGCCCGCAACGAATCCGCCCGGACCATCGGATCGCCGTCCTTGCAGCCCCACGCCGCCTTGAACTCCGGCATGTTGCTCAACGGCCCGTTCACGCGCCACTTGGCCGGGGCGTGCGGATCGGTGTTCACCTGCGCCTTCGTCGCCGCGTCCCGCTGCAACGTGCGCCACACCTGCGCCCACGCGAGGAAGAAGCGCTGCTCCGGCGTGAACCCGTCGATCAGGCCGGGCCGCCCGTGCTCGGCCAGCGACTTCTCCATCGCCAGATAAGCAATCTTTAATCCGCCCAGATCGCCGATGTTCTCGCCGAGCGTGAGCTTGCCGTTCACGTGCGTGGTGGAATCGACGACGGTGTAGGCGTTGAACTGATCGACGACGCGCTGTGCCTGCGCATTATACTTCTGTGAATCCTCGGTGGTCCACCATTCGCGGAGATTGCCTTTGGCGTCGAAGCGGCGGCCCTGGTCGTCGAAGCCGTGCGACATCTCGTGCCCGATCACGGCGCCCATTGCACCGTAGTTCACCGCATCGTCGGCGTTCGGATCGTAGAACGGCGGCTGGAGGATGCCGGCGGGGAAGACGATCTCGTTCCAGAACGGGTTGTAGTACGCATTCACTGCCGACGGCGTCATGCTCCATTCGCTGCGGTCGATCGGCTTGCCGACCTTGCTCCACTGGCGGGCCCTCGACCAGTCGCTGACGCGACGCATGTTCGCGGCATACTCGCGCGGCCGCGGCTGGAGCTTCGAGTAGTCGCGCCAGCTGTCGGGATACCCGATCTTGCGCGTGAACGCGTCGAGCTTCGTCGTCGCCTGCACCTTCGTCGAATCGCTCATCCAGTCGAGCTGCTGGATGCGGTCGTGCAGCACCGAGACGATGTTGTCGACGATCGCCTTGGCGCGCGTCTTCGCCGCCGGGCTGAACGTCCGCGCGACGTACTGTTGGCCGACGGCTTCGCCGAGTGCGGCGTTGGTGTTGCGCTCGCAGGTCTGCCAGCGCGGAAGCTGCGCAGTCTGGCCGGTGAAGAGCTTGCCGAAGTTGAAATCCTCGTCGACGAACCGCTTCGGCAGATATGGCGCCGCGTGGCTCAGCAGGCGCCAGCGCAGCAGCGTCTTCCAATCCTCGATGGGAATCGAGGTCAGGTAGCCGTTCATCGCCGTGAAGAACTCCGGCTGCGCGACGATCAGTTCCGTGATCCCTGCCGGCGCACCCTGCGCGGTCATGAAGGATCGCCAGTGCATCAACGGCGCGAGCGAGTCGAACTGCGCCACCGTCATCAAGTGATAGATCGCATTCGGGTCGCGCATCTGCACGTTGTCCATCGACGATGCGGCGAACTGCGTCTCGATCGCGAGCACCGTCTGCGCGTCGGCCGCCGCCTTCGCCGCCGGCTCGCCATTCAGCTCGAACATTCGAGTCACGTGCGCGACGAGTCCATCGCGAATGCGACGCATGCTCGTATCGGTCGACGTGTAGTATTTCTTCTCGGGCAGGCTCAGGCCGCCCTGACTGGCGAACGGGATGATGCGATTGGCATTCTTGAAATCCTGCACCGCGCCGACGCCGAACGGCGCCAGTCCATCGCTCTGCTCCAACTCCGTGAGCGCTAGCGGCAGATCGGCGGACGTGCGAATCGCCGCGATGCGGCCCATGGACGCCTCGATCGGCTTCGTGCCGAGCGTCTCGATGCCGGCGGTATCCATGCACGCGCCGAAGAATGCGCCGATCTTGTAGACGTTCGCGCCAGCCGCCGACCTGCCGGCGGCGACGTCGGCCGCCGCCTGCTCCTCGATCGACCGAACGACCGCCTCATTCTTGTCCTGCAGCTCCTCGAACGCGCCCCACTCGCTGTACTTCGCCGGGATGGTGTTGTGCTCGAGCCATCCGCCGTTGGCGAAGGTGTAGAAGTCGCTGCATGCCGCGCAGGTGGTGTCGAGGTTCGCGCGGTCGATCGGCTTCGGTGTGGCCGGCTGCTGAGCGCCGAGTGCGCCGGCGGCACCCAGCGCGGCGAGCGCCACGATGTTCGAGAGATGTCTCATGACGGCCAGAGATGAGGGAGCGGAGGCGAGCGACGTGAGCAAGGAGTCTCATGGCCGTGCAGAGTAGCGTCAAGTAGCGTGTCATCCGGTCATGGTGCCAGTTGTATGCTCCGTGCAAGGATCCGCGACGGGGTATCATGCTGCTGCCGTGTCAGCACCGTAGTTTCAATCGGAACCCTTACACAAACGCTGATGCTCGACACCCTGCGCCGCGATCTGTCGTTCACCGCGCGTTCGCTCCGCCGCTCGCCGACGTTCAGCATCACGGTGGTGCTGATCCTTGCACTGGCGATCGGAATGTCGAGCGCGATGTTCACGGTTTTCCGGGCGGTGCTGCTCGAGCGACTGCCGGTGGTGCAACAGGACCGGGTGGTCGAGCTCTCGGGGCTCGGCGGCGGGGCGGCGAGCGAGATTCCGATTACGCCGGCGCAACTGAAGCGATTTGCCGATCACTCGCATACGGTGCAGGCCGCCGCGGGTCTCGCGCACTGGCGCGTGCTGCTCGAGTCGCTCGCCGACGGCGACCGATCCCT
>JAICKA010000212.1 GCA_025928185.1 Gemmatimonadaceae bacterium | reverse complement strand
GTTGGACTGAAGTGGGCACGCGGATTTCGCGAAAACGAGCGAACGAGGCGCGAATTTGGTCCGACTGGCGCACGGAGTTCCGTGCGCCAGGCCAGAAGAGCCGAACTTTGCGGTGGAGGCGTCCTGGTCAACTTCCCACTCCGCTCACTCCGCATACTCCGTTGGGCCTTCGTGGCGCGAGAGACCATCGGGCCACCGAGAGCGGCGTGGCCGGCTACATCGCAGGGATAGGAAATGGGCTGCGGAGAACTGCGCAGAACTGCGGACAGGCGCGGAGGGGCGTTGCGGCGGTGGCGATGAATGATGAACAACTGCACCGCACCCGAACCACGAGATTCCCAGCCCGTTCTGGCCAATGCAATCCGTTGTCAACGATAGTTGCCTCGAGCCCTCACAATTGAGGCCCTCTCAGCATTTCTCCGCCATTCTCCGCCGTTCTCCGCAGCTTCGCGACACTCTCCGAAGCAATGGTGCTGACCCGGTCCCAACAGGTTTGAAACACGGTGGGCACGGATCGAACGGATCAAAAGCCCAAATCCTTTGGCGGTGGCGCGAGAGACTCGGTGCGCCAGTAGCAGCCAATCCGCGCCTCATTCGCCAGTTTCAGCAACATCCGCGTCCTCGACTCAGTCCAACCCGATTCGGCGCACCACACTCACCCCGCGCCGATGTCTCGATGACGACACCGACGGACCAGATCGTCTCAGAGCCGCGAGACGACGCCTCGGACGAGCGACGCAAATCGGTGCGCGGCGTGTTTCGTCGCGTCGAGAACCTCGGCGTGCGTGATCGGTGAATTCGCAAGGCCACATGCGAGATTCGTGATACAACTGATGCCGAGCACGCGCATTCCGAGGGCGCGGGCGACGATCACCTCAGGCACCGTCGACATGCCGACGGCGTCGGCGCCGAGCGTGGCGAGCATCCGCACTTCGGCCGGCGTCTCGTAGGCGGGGCCGAGCAGCGCGGCGTAGACGCCCTCCCGCAGCACGGTTCCCTGCTCTCGCGCGATGGTCCGCGCGACGTCGGCCAACTCCGGATCGTATGGCGACGACATGTCGGGAAAGCGCACGTCGCCCGGTTCGAGCCGGCCGGCGAGCGGGTTTCGAAACGTCAGATTGATGTGATCGCGAATCAGCATCAGGTCGCCCGAGCCGAACGTGCGATTCACACCGCCGGCGGCGTTCGACACGATCAGCGTGCGCGCGCCGAGCGCGTGCACGACACGCGCGGGGAACGCGGCGAGACGCACGTCGTGTCCTTCGTACATGTGGAATCGGCCGGCCAGCGCCAGCACGACCCGACCGTCGAGCCGCCCGACGATGAGCGCGCCAGCGTGCCCCGCCACCGTCGCGGCCGGAAAACCCGGAATGTCGCGGAACGGAATCGTCGCCGTGCGCTCGATCTGCTCGGCCAGTCCCCCCAACCCGGAGCCGAGCACGACTGCGGCGACGGGCGTCTCGTGGCCGACACGAGCGGCGATCGCGGCAGCCGCGGCGTCCGCCGCGCGCGTACCGTACACGGAGTATGTCTCGCCCGCCACGGCGGCGCTCACGCCGCCGCGCCGCCGCGCAACATCGCAATCTCCGAGCGCGCGTTGGCGATCAACCGCTCGCGCTCCTCCCACGGGATGAAAGCGCTGGCAAAGCCGTTGATCGCGATCTCCGCGAGCTCGTCGAACGTGAAGCCGAGCGCGCGGGCGGCGTGCAGATATTCGTCCGTCAACGTCGTGCCGCTCATCAGGCGATTGTCCGTATTGAGGACGACGTTCATCCCGCGCGCATAATAGCGGCGCAGCGGATGGTCCTCATATGAATCCACGGCGTGCGTCTGGACATTGCTCGTGAGACAGATCTCGAGGGCGATGCGCCTGTCGTTCACGTACTGCGCGAGCGACTCGTCCTCGTAGAGCCGCGTTGCGTGGCCGATGCGATTGGCGCCGCAGATGTGTACCGCGTCGCGCACCGATGCCGCCCCGGCGCCCTCGCCCGCGTGGCAGGTGCAGGCGAGATCGTGCGAGTGCGCATACTGAAACGCCGCCTGGTGCAGCGACGCTGGGTTGCCCTCTTCCCCGCCCGCGAGATCGAAGCCGACCACGCCGCGATGACGATACGCCACCGCCAGCTCCGCGAGCTCGAGCGACTGCTCCGGCGTCATGGTGCGAATGCCACACACGAGTACGCGGCCGATCGCGCCGCCGTCGCGCTCGGCGCGGGCCAGACCGCGCAACGGCGCTTCGACCGCGGCGCCGAGCGAGAGTCCGTCGCGGATGTTGAGCACCGGCGCATAGCGCACTTCGATGTAGCGCACGCCGTCGCGCGCGGCGTCGATCGCCAGCTCGTAGGCGATGCGCTCGAGCGCCTCCGCCGTCTGCATTACCGACAGCGTCACGTCGAAGCGCGCGAGGTAGTCCTCGAGACGCCGAGCGTCGTCCACCCGCATGTACGCGGCCAATTCCTCCGGCGTGCGGCGCGGCATCGGCCGATGGTACTCGCGCCCGAGCTCGATCAACGTTTCCGGCCGCACCGAGCCATCGAGGTGACAGTGCAACTCGGCCTTCGGGAGCTTGCGCAACAGCTCCGAGTGAACGATGACACTCATGCGTCGTGCTGACTGGTCTCGTCGACGGCGCCGCCGTTCCGGTCGCGCCTGGCCACGAGCCGCAGAATCGAGCCGGCGCTCATCGGCGTGTCGGAGTCGATCGGCAGTCCGCGGCTGTCGGTGATCAGCCGCGTCCCGGCAGCGACTTCGGTCGCCTGCTCGCCGCCGCATGCGCGCACGGCGTCGAGGGCGGTCGCGCCGGCAGGCACATCGACTCCGACGGCGTTCACGAACACACGAATTGTTGGATTACTCATGAGATGAATGAAGGAGCTCGGTCACCGCGTCGCGCGGGACGATGCGCCAGTTGGGCTGAAAATAATCGGCGGGCCGCAGCGTGCCGGCGCGCCGCACTTCGTCGATGAGCAACTGCCGAATGTCCTGCTGCCGGTCATACACGACCGGCGCGTCGCGCAGCATCGAGTACCCGCCGCCGCCCGTCTGCCGATAGTTGTTGAGCGCCATGGTGAACGTGTCGGCGGGCACGATGGACCGGCCGGCGTATTCGAGCTTCGTGATGCGCTCGCCGGCCGGGCGGGACACGTCGATGGTGTAATCGACGCCGGCGACGACGTCATAGTTGAAGCCGGGAATGGTCGGATCCACGCCATACGTGCCGTCTGGCGCGCGCCGAAAGTAGCGCGCGCTCTGCTCGAGGTAGGCGCGCAATTGCGCGCCGGTCAGCTTCACGGCACGCAGCGTGTTGTCGTAGGGGTACAGGGCCGCCATGCGTGCGACGGTGATCGGGCCG
>JAICKA010000224.1 GCA_025928185.1 Gemmatimonadaceae bacterium | reverse complement strand
GCGATTCTGCCGGGCACCGATCCGAAGCTCAGCAAGGAGTACGTCGTGATCGGCGCGCACGCCGACCACATCGGTCTGTCATCGGCGCGCCCGATCGCAGAGCACGATTCGCTCAAGGCCTACAACGAAGTGGCCCGCATCGAGGGCGCCGACACGCGCAACGCGCCGGAGCCGACGGCCGAGCAGTGGGCCCGCATCAACGCGATCAAGGATTCGCTGCGCCGGATCTACCCGGCGCGTCTCGACTCGATCAGCAACGGCGCCGACGACGACGGCTCGGGCTCGGTGTCGATCCTCGAGATCGCGCAGGCGTTCGCGCAGGGCCACGTGAAGCCGAAGCGCTCGCTGATCTTCATCTGGCAAATGGGCGAGGAGAAAGGTCTCTGGGGTTCGCAGTGGTTCACGAACCATCCGACGGTGCCGCGCGACTCGATTGTCGCCGATCTGAACATGGACATGGTCGGCCGCGGCGCGGCGACGGACGTCACCGGCCGCAACATCCAGAACGAGTTCCTGCACGGCGCGAACAACTATCTCCAGCTCGTCGGCTCGCGCCGCCTGTCCACGGAACTGGGCGACATCGCCGAGTCGGTGAACAAGACGGAGCCGGTGCCATTCCAGTTCGATTATTCAATGGATGCAAACGGTCATCCGCAGAACATCTACTGCCGCAGCGACCACGCCAACTACGCGCGCTACGGTATTCCGGTGATCTTCTTCACCACCGGCGGCCACGCCGACTATCACCAGGTGACCGACGAACCGCAGTACATCCAGTACGATCACATGGCGCGAGTCGACAAGCTCGTGTTCGACATCGCCGAGCGTGTGGCGAACCTCGACCACCGGGTGGTGGTGGACAAGACGAAGCCGGATTCGCCGTTCGCGAGGTGTCAGCAGTAGGCGAGACATCAGAGAACCCTCGGGACGGTGCGTCCCGAGGGTTCTTGGTTCTTCAAGGGGGGAGGGCGCGACCAAGCTGTAAGCTGCGAGTCGCTCAGTCGCGAGCTGCGAGTCCTGAACCGAGTCCTGAGCGAGTCTGACACCGAGTCTGACGGTGTGTCCTGAGCCGAGCGTCGAGAGCGAAACATCATTCGGTCGACGCCGGAGTTTGTACAGGTGATCTCGCGCCGGTAGTACAATGGTACGGACTCGCGGCCCGAGACTCGAGACTCGCAGCTTACAGCTTGGTCTCGCCGATGCGCCGCCACCGATCCGTGGCGGAGCCGGCAATCTCCAGAGGCCCTTGCTCGTGGCTCATTCGTACCTGAGCGCCTGAATCGGATCCACTCTCGACGCACGCCTCGCGGGAACGAAGCCCGCCGCGAGCGCGACGCACGCCAGCAACGCCCCCGCAACGACCATCACCAACGGGTCGTGCCCTTGCATCTCGTACAGCAGCGATGCCGCGCCGCGGCCGATGCCATAAGCGGCCACCGCCCCGATCGACGCGCCGATCAGCGTCATCACGCCGACCTGCATCAGTACCATGCGCAGAATGCTCCCGGAGCCGGCACCGAGGGCCATGCGCACGCCGATCTCCTTCGTGCGCTGCACCACTGAATAGGCGAGCACTCCGTACAGGCCGATCGCGGCGAGCACCGTCGCCAGCAGCGCGAACGCCGCGGACAGCGACGTGATCATCCGATCGAGGTACACGTTGTCGCGAATCTGCTGCGGCATTGTTTTGAATTCGGTGATCGGAAGATTCCGGTCGAGTCCCTGCACCACGCGTCGGATCTGCGGCATCAACACGGCCGGCGGCAGCGTGCTCCGGACGTAATAGGTCAGCGATCCCACAGTCGTGTCCTGCTTGTAGGCCACGTAATAGATCGGCCGAAGCTCCTGCTTCACGTTGCTGTAATGCGCGTTCTTGACCAGACCGACGATCTGGATGTTCAGCGAGTCGCCCTCCCCCATCATCTTGCCGACGGCCTCGCGTCCGATGCCGAACTTTTTGGCGAACGCTTCGTTGACGATCGCGACCTTGGGCGAGCCGACGACGTCGGAGCGTGTGAACTCTCGGCCGGAGATCAATGGAATGCCGGCAACCGCGAAGAACGCCGGGCTCACCGCGTCGTAGTACGCGTCGGCGTCGGTGTCGGGCGTGCGAGTGAAGCCCTGCACGTTCACGAAGTTGTCCCAGTTGTTGCCGGCGAGCATTGGGACGCGGGCCGCGGCCACGGCGTGCACGCCGGGAATCGCCGACAGCCGGTCCTCGAGCTGCGTGAAGAACTGCGTCGACCGCGCCGGCGTATAGCCGTTCAACACCGGCGACACCTGGAACGTGACGAGATTGTTCACATCCAGGCCGAGGTCGACGCGGCTCACGTTCGTCAGACTCTTGATGAACAGCCCGGCCGAGACGAGCAGCGCCATCGACAGCGCGATCTGGCCGGTGACGAGCACCGTGCGGAAGCGCGCGGCCCCGCGTGTCGACGACGTCTTGCCGCCGCTGTCGCGCAGCGTCGTCACCAGATCCGGGCGCGTGCTGTGCAACGCCGGAAAGAGCCCGAACAGCAATCCGGTGACCATCGACAGCAGCGCGGCGAACGCGATCGCTGCTCCACTCACCGAGAAGTCGAGCGTCGACGACACGTCGGCCGGCAGCAGCGCGACGAGCGCCTCGAGCGTAGCGTAGGCGACGAACAGGCCGGCGACGCCGCCCATCACCGCGAGCAGCAGCGACTCCGTGAGGAGTTGTCGAAGCAATTGGCCGCGCGTCGCGCCGAGCGAGAGCCGCACGGCCATCTCAAGCGAACGATTGGCGGCCCGAGCGAGCAGCAGGTTGGCGATGTTGGCGCACGCGATGGCGAGCACCACGAGTGCGATGGCGAACAGCAGCGTGAGCGGCGTCTTCGTCTGGCCGTGCATGCTGCTCAATCCGCGCCGGCCGTCGGCGAGCGCGAGCGTCTTCGTCTTGAACCGCGCCAAGGTGCGCGCGCTGACGCCCTGCTGCAGCGGCACTTCCACGGTATTGATGATACTGTGATAG
>JAICKA010000060.1 GCA_025928185.1 Gemmatimonadaceae bacterium | reverse complement strand
TGCGCTCCATCACCTGCTTCTTCATCTGCCGGAAGATGGCTTCCACTTCGGCCATCGTCGTCGCATCCCCTGCCAGCTGATCAATCACCGTGTCGTCAATCGGCGGCGTCGCGGGCACCCGATCCTGCTTGCGTGTACGAGCCATAGAATCCTCCTACGAGGGTGAGTATGGCCCCACACACAAAAATTCCGATAGGCCCGACTCGGCGCGCCAGTCCAGCCGATCCGCGCCTCGTCCGTCAACTTCCGTCCTCGTCCGCGCCCCCAATTCAGTCCAACCCGATTCGCCGCACGACACTCACGCGACGCGACGACCATGGACCATGGACTAATGCCCTTTCCCCATCTCCCCATACAACATCCCGTACATCCACGCATTCCGCTGCACGATGCGCACGTAATCGCGCGTTTCGACGAATGGAATGCGCTCGATGAACACTTCGGGATCGTCGGTGCCCGCTTTGTTCGACCAACGGTCCACGCGTGAGCCGCCCGCATTGTAGGCGGCCAGCACGCGCGGCAGCGCGCCGTATTGCTTGCTGAACGCCGCGAGGTGTGCGGTCCCGATCTCGAGGTTGGCATCGGGATCGTAGAGGAGCGACGGCGACCACATCGGAAAGGCGAGCGAGCGCGCGACGTCCTGGCCGACCGACGGGAGCACCTGCATCAGACCGCGAGCGCCGGCGACCGAGAGTGCATGCGGCGTGAATGACGACTCCTGACGAATCAGGCCCGCGACGAGTGTCGGATCCAGACCGTTCGCGCTCGCGTCGTGGGCCAGCTCGTCCCGGTCGATCATCGGATAGAGCAGCCGATACGTGCGCGCGTCGCGTGCGCCGCCGTCGAGCAGCTTCTGCGCGAGATGAATCGCGCGCGACGTCTGCCGGTGCTCGACGAATGCGTGTGCGGTCGCCAGCAGCCTGCCGGTCGACGCGGAGGCCGATCGCTCGAGCGCGTCGTACTCGAACCGCACCTCGGCGTCCATGCCGAGCTGGTCGAGCATGTCGATCCGCTGCATGGCGCTGTCGACCGCGGGCACCGAGGGAAACGAGTCCGGGCGCTGCGTCGGCGTCCAGCCAGTCGTGTCGAGCTTGCGCGCGCTGACCAACGCGTAGTACGACGTGGGATCCTGCGAGAGCACCGCCCGCCAACGCGCCTTGGCGACACCGCGATCGCCGGCGGCGGACCACGCCCGACCAGCCCAGTACCGGGCGGCGGTCGCCTCGCCCGTGCGCGGCATCGCGGCGACGAGCGAATCGAATGCGCGGGCAGCGACCGACGGCTTGTCGTGCACCCAGGTGATCATCGCCGCGCGAAACCGCGCCGAAGGCGCTCGCGAGCTGTTTGGATACTTCGTATATACTTCTCGAAAGAGCTTTCTCGCAGCGTCGTCCGCGGACACGTCGGTGGAGAGGTCCCCGAGCAGATACAGCGCCGAGCTCGCGGCGGACACGTCGGACGGATATCGGGCCGCGACCGAACGGAGCGCGGCGCGCGTTTCGTCGCCCGTACCGGCCGTGAGGAGCACGCGCGCCCGCTCGTAGGCAGCGTCGGCGGCGAGCGGGCCGGTCACGACATCGAACTGCGCCATTGCATCGCGCGACCGGCCGGCGCGCGCCAGCACCTGGGCATACAGATAGTGATCGTGCGCGGTGAGCAGCGCCGGCTGGGCGGACGCACGCTGGAACGCGGCGACCGCGCGCGCGACCGGCCCGGACCCGGCCGCGCTCCGCGCGATGGTCAGCTCATCGGCCGGCGCGAGCCCGGTGAACGCGTGGTCGAGCACGTCCACGGCGCTGCGTGCATCGGACGACCCGGCGTGATCGCGCACGAAGCGCAGCAGCGCGATCCGGAGCGTGTCGCGCGTGACACTATCGGATGCCACCGATAGGCGCAGCCGCAGCGCCGGCACCGTTGCGCCGAGGTTTTCGTACACGCGGGCGGCGCCGAGCGCGTCGGAAAAGCGCTCGCGCGCCTGCGCGTCGGTCCACGGCACGCGAGGTTTGGCCGTCGAGAGCGACACGCTCGCGAGCGTCGCCGCGCGCGCGGCCGAGTCGCTCTGATTTCCCGCCACGCGCAACAGCAACCAGTCGCGCACTGGATCCAGCGCACCGGCCGCTGCGCGATAGACGACGGCTGCGCTGTCGAACATGTTGTTTCGCTCGAGCGCGCGGGCAAGCAGCACGCGCCGCACGGCGCGCATCTCGTCATTCGTCGCGTCATGCACCGCCGCTTCGGCGAGCGGCAACGCCGTCGTGTCGGCGTCGCGATCGAGCGCGGCCCTGGTCAACAGCTCGCGTCCCTCGCCAGCGAATGCGGTGTCGACCCACGCTTGCGTGCGCAGCAGGCTGTCGGCGAGTGTCCAGCCGCCCCAGCCGCCGGCGGCGCGCGCAGCGAGCAGCAGTGCGGCCGCCGAGCGACGGCTCGTATCGCGGAGCACCGGCGCGAGAATCTGCGTGGCGCGCCATGGATGACCGGAATCGAGCGCCGCCGCGGCGCGCTGCAGATCGGGGCTTTCCGCGATCGCGGTCTGGAGATCGCGCGCGACGGGCGGCGTGTCCACGTCTCCCGCGGAATTCTGGTCGTGCGACGAGCTGCACGCGGCGGCGAGGAGCACGCAGCAGAACAAACGCTTCATGTGGTGGGACCGTTCAGGATTCGTACCGCTGCGATTCGGCAGCGCGGCCGGTCATCGAATGGGCAACGCGGCGGCAGGCGGCGTGAAGCCGGTGGGCGTGATCGATCGCACATCGCCCTTGCGTCGCAGCTTCTCCTGGTACATCGCGCGGTCGGCGCGCTCGATCGAGTGCGAGAGCTCCTCGGAGCTCGTGTAGTCCGCTGCGCCCAGGCTCACTTGCAACTTCACGATCTCCGACGGCACGCCGGCCTCGACGCCTTCCGCGCCGTCGAGCGCTTCCTGCAAGCGACGCCGCACGTCGGACGCGTGCGCCGACGGCACGATGAGCAGGAATTCGTCGCCGCCCCAGCGATACAGCTTGTCGTAGGGCCGGAGCGTCGCGCGAACGACGTCGGCGCAACGGCGAAGCAGCTCGTCGCCGGCAGCGTGGCCGTAGCGGTCGTTCACCAGCTTCAGGTTGTCGAGATCCGCGAGCAGCACGGTACCGAAGGTCGCACGGACCATCTCCAGACCGACGCCCTCGGTATACGCGCGCCGATTCAGCGAATCGGTGAGCGAATCGTACAGCGCCGCGCGGCGCAACTGGTCGTGGGTGACGCGCAATTCGGCCTGCGCGGCGTCGACCTCGCGCCTCGCGTCCTCCATCAACGCGAGAATCATCGCGTAGCCGAGGAGCACATTGAACGTGAGATCGAAATACGAGTTGAACGCGACGAGCGATCCCGCGGCGCCGCTGAACGTGCCATCGGCGTGATTGATTACGAGGCTGAATGCGCCGGCGTAGCCCAGCCAGAGTGCGGCGAGCAGCGCGAAGCAGATGCCGACCGTCATGCTGCCGATGGTCCGGCGGGACCGCGGTAACCAGAGGAGTGCCGACGCACAGTAGCCCAATGCCGGCACCGCGATCGCGCTCTGCCACACGACCATCTCATTCAATCCGTGGCCGGACAGCAGCGTCGACGCGAGCGCAAAGATCGAGGCCCCGAGCCACATGCGTCGCGTGGCAATCGCGCCGACAGTTCCGCCGGAGACATACAGCAAGGTGCCGCGCACAAAGAAGACGAGCCCCAGCGTCTTTCCGATCTGATAGGCGAAATAGAGCACCAGCACGATCGGCGAATTCTCGCCGAGCGGACTGCCAGCGACGATCGGTGCGGCGACGTAGCGGATCGCCAGCGCGACGATGGCGAATGCAAATGCGGCCCATGCCGTGGCCCATGCTCCGAAGTACGCACGGCGCATCACGAGGCGCCGCAGCATCAGGAACAGGCCAATGAGCATCAGGGCGCCGCCGAGCTGCACGACGACGCCGATGAAGGAGAGGACGGGAAACGTCTCTGGAGGTGGTAGCATTCGACTCAAAAACGACGCGCGGTTGCGCCGCTCGTCACATGCAAAAAGACCCGGAGCGCTGGCTCCGGGTCTTTTTTTTTGCTGGAACGCTGGGAGGCTTATGGCCGGTTCGCGCCAGCCTTTGCGCCGCGGCGAGCGCCGAACTTCTGCGCACGCTCCGCCACACGCTGCTTCATCTTCGCGACGTTCGCGTCGAACTTCGTCTGATTCGCGGGAGTCAACGCGGCTCGCAGATCGTTCTGCTCCTGCTGGAAGAGCTTCTTCGTCTGGGCGCGCTGCGCAGTCGACTGGGTCCGCATCTGCGCCCGCAACTGCTTCGCGGCCGCGGTATCGCCGCGCTGCCGTGCGGCGCGGATCGCGTCGAACTGCGGCTTCTCCTGCTGCCGCAGCGCCTTCATCTGCGACGCGTACTTCGTGCGCACCGCCTTGAGGTTGGCCTTTTCCGCGGTGCTGAGCGTCATGCCCTCGAACAACGCTTTGCGTGCATGCATGCCCGGGCCACGATGGCCGCCGCGCTGATGTTGATGCTCGGCCCGGGGGGTCGTGGGAGTCGTCTGCTGCGCCGATGCGACTGCCGCGGCCCCGAACGCCAGCATGGCGGCGGCGAGCGCAGTACGAATATGGTTCATGGTGTGATCCTCACCAGTTGTTGTTGTCCAGTGGCGCCACCGGCGCCTGCATTGAGATAGACGGTGGGGACCGGCAGGTGTTAATGGGAGAGAGGAGAGAGGAGAGAGGAGAGAGGAACCGAGACACCAGATTTCAGGCCTGAAAATTCAGTGAACCAGGCACGGCCGTTCCATCCTCTATCCTCTATCCTCTATCCTCTATCCTCTATCCTCTCGCCCCACAAAAGCCACGGCACTGATCTCGACCAGAATCCCTCGCAGGTTGGCGCCGATCGCCGTGCGCGTTGGATACGGCGGTGTGAGCAGCGTCTTGTACACCGCGTTGAATCGCCCCCAGTCGTCCACGTCGGCGAGATACACCGTTACCGACACGAGATCCGCGAGCGTCGCGCCCGCGGCTTCGAGCGCGCGCTGCACGTTGCGCATCACCTGCCTGGTCTGCGACTCGACGTCGTCGCCCACCAGTTCGCCCGAGGCCGGATCGCGCGGCAGCTGGCCCGATACGTAGACGAACCCGCCGGCGCGGATCGCTGGTGTGTAGGCGCCGGCCGGCGGCGGCACATCGCCGCCGAGCGTCACCGGTTGCCACTGTCGCTCGCGTTGTGTCATTTACGGTCTCCACGAATGAGGATCACACTCGACATGCCGCAGCCGTTCACGGAGCTCGAAACGCCCGTCCCCGTCGTCGATCTCGATCGGCTCGCCCGTAATCTCGACCGGGCGGCGGCGTACGCAACGGAGCATCGGCTCGATCTGCGGCCGCACGTCAAGACGCACAAGTCGCCGCGCATTGCGAGTGCCCAACTGCGTCGTGGCGCTGTCGGACTCACCTGCGCCACACCGCACGAGGCCGAGGTCATGAGCGCGGTGTGCGACGACATTCTCGTGGCGTATCCACCCGTGGGTGAGGCTCGCGCAAAACGGCTCGTCGGACTTCCCGAGTCGGTCAAGCTCACCGTGGCGCTCGATTCCGCGGCGGCCGTGGAGCAGATCGCCGCCGTCGCGCGTGAATCCGACCGGCCGGTCAGCGTGTACGTCGAGCTGGACCTCGGCATGCATCGCGTCGGATTCCCGAACGTGGACGATGCCATCGCGCTCGCGCGCAGCATCCGCGAACAGGCTCCCCTCGAGTTCGAGGGGATCGCGTTTTATCCCGGTCACGTCCGCGCGGCAGTCGATCAGCAGTCGTCGCAGCTGGAGCAGTTGAGCGCCGCGCTGCACACGGCCATCGAGGCCTTCGAGCGCGCCGGCCTGCGTCCCAATGTCGTCAGCGGCGGCTCGACGCCGACGCTCTGGCACACGCACGAGCTGTTCGGCGTCACGGAGTTCCGGCCAGGCACGTACGTCTACAACGATCGCACGACGGCGGCGATCGGCGCCTGCGCATGGGAGGATTGCGCGCTCACCGTCCTCGCCACCGTCGTGTCGACGGCGGTGCCGAATCAGGCCGTTATCGACGCGGGCACCAAGTCGCTCGGCCGCGAACCGATGCGCGGCACGGACGCGGCAGACGGCTTCGGCTCGCTCCTCGAGCACCCCGAGGTGATCGTGAAGAGCGTGTCCGAGGAGCATGGCATGCTGGATCTCTCATCGACGACGTGGCGGCCACGAGTCGGCGACATGGTTCGCGTGATCCCGAACCACGTCTGCATTGTCGTGCACTTGAACGACGTCGTCGTCGGATTGCGCGGCGAGGCAGTCGAGACCAGCTGGCCGGTCGCGGCGCGCGGACGGTAGCGGAGGAACGCTTGAACGCTTGAACGCTTGAACGCTTGAACGCGTGAACGCGTGAACGCGTGAACGCGTGAACGCTCCAGCGCTCCAACGCTAATGCAGGTTCATCATCGAGCCGCGCCCCTTGCCCGTTCGGAACAGGAACAGCAGCGGCAGGCACGCCATGAGGATGATGCCGCTCAAGATGTAGATCCTCGAGAACGCGAGGACGCTGGCTTGCGCACCGATCTGGCGATCGATCAGGAACAGCGCCTGCTGCTTCGCGACGAGCGGATTGGCCCCGTGCGCAATGAGCCCCTGCGTGATCGACTGGAGCCGCGACAGCGATGCGGGATCCATCGTCGTGACGTGCTCGCCGATCAGCGCCCGCTTCTGCGTGGTGAAGCGCGTGAGCAATGTCGCCATGATCGCGATGCCGAGCGATCCGCCGAGTTGCCGCGTGAGATTGAACATTCCGGTGCCCTGGGCGAGCTCGCTCACGCGCAGCTCGGCCATCGAGGCATTCGTCAGCGGCACGAAGATCAGGCCCAGCCCCACTCCGCGCAGAATCAGCGGCCAGAACGTCTCGTCCGGCCCGCTGCCGAGCGTCATGCGCGCGAGCATCCACATCGAGGCAAAGAACAGCACCGCGCCCGCGGCGACCGTGGCGCGCGCGTCGAGCCAATTGGAGTTCTTGCCCACCCAGGCCATCGTCACCGCCGACGCGAGGGCGCCCGGCAGAATGACCATGCCGGTCTGGTTGGCCGTGAGGCCATGCAAGTTCTGTAAAAAGATCGGCAGCACGAAGATCGAGCCGAACAGCGCCAGGCCGAGCACGGCGGCGATGCTCACCCCCGCGGCGAGCTGCCGGCTCTTGAGCACTCGGAAATCGATGATCGGCTCATCGGTCGTCAGCTCGTGCCAGAGCAGCAGCACGAATGACGCGACGCACGTGACCGCCAGCACGGTGATGAGGCGCGAATCGAACCAGTCGTAGCGCTCGCCCTTTTCCAGCATCCATTGCAGCGAGCCGACGCACGTCGCGAGCAGCAGGAAGCCGAGCACGTCCACCTTCTCGGCGCGTTCCTGGTGTGCGGCGTCGTGCACGTACGTCGCGACCATGATCGCGGCGAGAATGCCGAGCGGTACGTTGATGTAGAAGATCCACGGCCAGTTGTAGTTGTCGACGATCCAGCCGCCAAGCGTGGGGCCGAGCGTCGGCCCGACCATGACGCCGACGCCGAACATCGCCTGGCCGATGCCGACTTCCTCGGGCGGAAATGCCTCGAACAGGGTGGCCTGCGCCGTCGACAGCAGCGCACCGCCGCCGGCGCCCTGCACCACGCGCCAGAAGACGAGCATGCCGAGCGAATGCGCCGCGCCGCACATGAACGATGCGGCGACGAAGAGGAGGATCGACGTCGTCAGATAGCGCTTGCGTCCGAAGTACGCCGAGAGCCAGCCCGACATCGGGATGACGATGACGTTCGCGACGATGTAGCCCGTCGAGACCCACGAGATCTCGTCGAGCGTGGCGCCGAGATTCCCCATCATGTGCGGAATCGCGACGTTGACGATCGACGTATCGATCAGCTCGAGGACCGCCGCGAGCGTGACGGCGATCGCGATGAGGTACTTGAACGCGTACTTGTCCGCCGCCGGCGCGACATCCGCCGTTCCACGGTACACGCCGAGCTTGGGGCGGCCGATGGCGGCCGTCGAATGAGAGGACATTGTCCTAGGTGCTAGGTGCTAGGGGCTAGGGGCTAGCGGGTTGCTAGAAGCTGGGTGCCAGATGCTGCCGGATTGCACGTTGCTAGTGACTCGGTGGTTCAGCGTTCCAGCGCTCCACCGTTCCAGCGTTCCAGCGTTCCAGCGTTCCAGCGCTCCACCGTTCCACTATTTCCCGCTCCCCGCCTTGGTATCCACGTGCACCGTCACCGACATGCCCGGGCGCAGCGGACGATTCGGGCCCAGACCCTTCTTCACCGCGATCCGCACCGGCACGCGCTGTACGACTTTCGTGAAGTTCCCGGTCGCGTTGTCGGGCGGCAGCAGCGCGAACTTCGAGCCCGTCGCCGCGCTGACGCTCTCGACGTACCCCGTCGCCGTAGCGCCGCCGTACGCGTCCACGTCGATTTCCGCCGGCTCGCCGACGCGGATGTCGCCGAGCTGCGTCTCCTTGAAGTTCGCCGTGACGTACACGCCCGTGTCGGCGACGAGCGTGAGCAGCGGCTGCCCGGCCTGGATCAATTGTCCCGGCTCGACCTGTTTGCGCGAGACGATGCCAGACGTGGGCGCCGTCACGCGCGTGTAGCTGAGCTGCAGCGCCGCGTTGTCGCGCGCCGCCTGCGCACCTTCAAGCCGCGCATCGGCGAGCCGAACGCCGGCTCTCGCGCTGGCAACCGTCCCACCCGCGGCGGTCGTCTGCTGCTCGAGCGCGTGCACGTTGGCCGTCGCGGCCTGCGCGGCGGCGCGCGCCGCGTCGAGCTGCTGCTTCGACACGATCTGCTTGGCGGCGAGATCCTCGTAGCGTGCGAGATCCTGCTGCGCCTTCTGGGCGTTCGCCTGCGCGGCGACGATCTGCGCGTCGAGCGCCGAGCGCTGGCCCGTTGCCTGCGCGACCATCGCCTGCGCCTGGCCGTTCGTGCCCGCGCCGCCGGCGGACGCCTGCGCCGCCTGCAGATCGGCGTCGGCCTGCGCGAGCTTGACGCGATACTCGGCCGGATCGATCTGCACGAGCAGCGAGTCGGCGCGCACGTGATCGTTGTCATTGACGGTCACCGCCTGCACGTACCCGCCGACCTTGGCGAGCACGGGGACGAGGTGGCCGTCTACCGCGGCGTCATCGGTCGATTCGTGCGAGCGGCCGTACGACCACTGCTTCACGGCCCAGACGAGGCCGAGCGCGACGAGCGCGACGACGATCGGGAGCACGATGCGCCGCTTGTTGCTCTTCGGAGGCTGAGGCGCGTCGGCCGCGATGTCGCCCTGCTCCACGTCCTGCTTGAGTACTGTTGCCATGGTCGGAGATCGTGTGTCGGAAGTATTAATGAATGCTCGTTAGCGAAGTTGTGTGACCGTGCCCTCGGCGCGCGACAATGCGACGCGCGCGTTCTGATACGCCGTCATCGCGTCGATCAGCGCCGTGCGCGCGCTGTTCAGCTCGAGCGACGCCGTGATGACGTCGGCGTTGCCGGCGACGCCGGCGCGGAACCGCTCGCGCGCCTGCGCGACCTCCTGCTCGGCGAGCCGCTGACGTTCGCGTGCCGCATCCACCTGCTCGCGCGCCGACGCAATGTCGAGCAGCGCGCCCCGCACTTCCACGGCGACCTGCTGGTGCAGATCGCGGCGGCGGACGTCGATGTCGTTGATCACGGCCTGCTGCTCCTGCTCCTGGCCGTGACGCCGTCCGCCTTCGAACACCGGCCACGTCACCTGCACGCCGTACGTGTAGGTATTGAGCAGATGATTCAGCGCGATACCCGCCTCGCCGTCGTTGCCGAACAAGCCGAGACTGGGCAGGCCCGTGGCGCGAATGGCCGCCGCCTGCTGCTTTGCCGCGACGAGCTGCGCATCGGCGGCCCGGATGTCCGGACGTGTGCGCACCGCCAGGTCGACCGCGGCAGTCTCGCTCATCGTCTCCGGCGCGGGCAGCGTCTCGATCGAGTCGGTCAGCTCGAGCGGCGTGTCGAGCGGCAAATTCAGGGCGCGCAGGAGATCGAGCCGCGATCGATCGCGATCGTTGCGCGCCGCGATGAGCTGCGCCCGAGCGAACGCGAGCTGCGATTGCGCGCGCGTGACGTCGAGCCCGACGCCGACGCCCGCGGTCAATTGATCGTTGGCGATCGTCACCAGCTCGGCGGCGAGCGTCGAATCGGCGATGCGGGCCCGCAGCGCCGCGTCGGCTCGGGCCGCACGCACGTACGCCGCGGCGGCGGTGGACGCCGACTGCTCGGCCGCCGTACCGATGTCTGCCGCGGCCGCATTCACGCCGGCCTTGGCCGCACGCACACGCGCGACGGCGCCGAAGTCGAGGAGCGCCTGCGACGCCTGTCCCCGGAAATCATAGAACTTCACCGGGCCAATGATCTGACCGTTCGGATTGAGGAGCGGCGGCTGGCCGGGTTGCGCGGGAAAGTTGAAACCAAAGCTGGCGCTGTTGATAGTCGTGCTGGTCCATCGCGGCGTCGCTTCGAACTGCGGCAGGAGCGCAGAGCGGGACTGCGTCACGCGCGCTTGCGCCTCCTGCACTCGAAATTCGGCGCTCTGCACGCCGGCGGTCTGCGCGGCGGCCAGTCGGGCGGCGTCGCCGAGCGACAGGCGTTGCACGGTGGGCGTTTGCGCGGCGGCGGTGTGGACGACACATGCAAGAAGCCCCGCGAGCGCGGTGCGTCGGAACGGAATGAAGTACGATGTCGAATGAATGGCGTGCATGGTGGCTATGCCCGTTGGCTGCTGCTGGCGCTACCGCGGGGTTGAATGGCGTAGAGGTAGAATTGGATCAGCTCGTCGAGCACCTGTTCGTCAGTCTTCTTGGCCACTGACGCGAAGCACTCGCGGTGCGTGCACCAGAGGCCGTGCATGACGAACGGAGCGGTGAGCATGCGCGCGGCCACCTCGGGATCGAGCGGCCGGAACTCGCCGCTTTCGATGCCGCGCGCGATCATGCCGCTGATGAGGCGCTGGCCGCGCGCGACGACCTCTTCACCGTAGAACCGGGCGAGATCCGGAAAGTTGTGAATCTCGGCGTGGATCAGGCGAAAGATCGGCGCAAACTCCGGCGACCGGACGAACGTCCAGTACTGCCGCATGAACTGGGTGAGCGTTTCGGCGACCGATGACGTGCGCGCGCTGTAGAGGCGCTCGCCTTCCTCGATCTGGCTGACGATCGTGTAGCGCACGACCTCTCGAAAGAGCTCTTCCTTATTAGAGAAGTATAGATAGATCGTGCCTTTGGAGAGTCCGGCGCGCCGGGCGATGTCGTCGAGACGCGACGCCGCGAGCCCGTGCTCGCCGAACACCTCGCGGGCGGCGTGCAGGATCTGCCGCGGCCGCTCCTCGGGGAGCCGCCGCCAGCGGGGTTCGTTGTGCGTGTCCTGAATGCCCATTCGGCTGCGTGAAACGTGGTCGGAAAACGGATACAAGTTACTGACGCGTCAGTAAGATATTGGTGACGACCCCGCGTTACAAGGCCGCAGGTTACTCCCCCGCCGACCCCGCCCACTGATCCAGGACCAGTCTTGCGCTCGCCACGTCGGAACGGACCAACGAATGGCCACCCGGTTGCCAGATCACCGTCACGTCGGCTCCGGACTCGCGCAGCAGCTCCGCCAACCGCTCGGGCTGCTCGCGGGACACGATCGGATCCGCTCGGCCCGCTCCGATGAACACCCCCACACCGGCCAGCGAGACCGGGCGCTCCGGGACGAACGGCAGCATCGGCCGAAACAGGACGGCGGCGGCGAGCGTGGCCGGCGAGGACAGCAGCACGCTGGCCGCGATGTTCGCCCCGTTCGAGAAACCGACGGCGATGACCTGTTCCGGATCGAACCCATAGCCGTGCGCCGCTGCCGCAACGAATTCGACAAGCGCACCCGTCCGCGCGTGCAAATCGGGCAGATCGAACACGCCCTCGGCAAGACGACGAAAGAAGCGCGGCGCGCCGTTCTCGAGCACGGTGCCCCGCGGACTCAGCAGCCCCGCTCCGGGCACCAGCATCTCGCCGAGTGGAAGGAGATCCGATTCGTCGCCGCCGGTGCCGTGCAACAGCAGCAGCGTGCGTTGCTCGCCACCGTGCGAGGGCACGTAGCGATGCACGTGTCCGGCGAGCACATCCAGTTTTTCGGTCATCGGCCGCTCGGTTGCGACGCACAATCGCGTCGCTAGTGTTCAGAATTCCCGAATCTAACCCGCCCCGCCATGCCGCACTCCGCCGCCTCCGAACCCGTCCGGCTCGACAAATGGCTCTGGGCCGCGCGCTTCTTCAAAACGCGCTCGCTCGCCACCGAAGCGGTCGCAGGCGGCAAGGCACACGTGAACGGCGAGCACGCCAAACCGTCAAAGGCGCTGAAGGTGGGCGACGAGGTGCGCCTGCGACTCGGCCCGTATGAGCATATTGTGATCGTGCGCGCGCTGGCCGACCGGCGGGGTCCGGCGGCCGCGGCGCAGGCGCTGTACGAGGAGACGCCAGCGAGCCAGGAGGCGCGCGAGCGACTGGCGACGCAGTTGCGCCTCGCCCCGCCGCCCTTCGTCTACGAGGAGAAAGGCCGCCCGACGAAGAAGGATCGCCGCGACCTGTCGCGCTTCATCGATCGGAAACGCCGGTGAGCTCGCGGAGCCGCGGGAACACGCTCCGCGTGATTACGTGGCCGCCGTCGAACCGCACGAGCTCGTATGGAAGACCCGCGGCGTCGAGGCGCGCGCGTTCGGCGCCGAGTGCCTCCTCATCGATGTACTGATCGCGCGTGCCGATCACGATGGTGAGCGCGGTCCGCCGCAGGCGTTCGTTCGTCCGGAAGAGATCCGTCTCCGGCGGCAGCAATCCACCCCAGAGCACGAGGCGCTGCACCGGCGCGCGACCGTGCACCAGCCAGCGCGTCGCTGTCGCGGCGCCCTGTGAAAAGCCGATCACGTTCAGCTGCGCGCCGGCGCGTACACGTTCGGCGATCACGTCGTCGTACAACGTGTCCAGATACTCGACGTAGTCGGCGATCTCCGACGCGCGGTCCTCGCGCGTCATCCACGTCGCGCCCACGGGCCGCTCGCTCGCCGGCGCCCGCTCCGGGCCGACGAGATAGTACCGGTTCATCGCTTCCGGCGCGATCACGAGTGTATCGTCCGTCGCCAGATCGGCGAAGAACCGGATGAACGTTCCAGCCAACTGACTGTGTCCGTGCAGCACGAGCCACACGGTGCGCGTCGCGCCGCTCGTGCTCGCTGAGCCGCCGAGGGTGTAGTAGCGAGCGGTGCGGCGTACGCGCAGGTGATGGACGTGTGGCGCGCGCGCGTTGTCCGTCACGGGCGCGCGCCTCCGCTGCGTGGGAGCTCGATCATCGGAATCTCATATCAGAGGTTGGAGTGGCTGGCCGACTTTGCTAAGATATCTTCACATGGTGACCTCGTGACCCCCTCGGTGCTGTCGGAGCCGCTGCGCGCGTTCATTCGCGAGCATATTGCATCGGTCGAGCAGGTCGAGGTGCTCCTGCTGCTTTACCGATCGTCGCCGCGCGAGTGGAGTGCCGTGGCCGTGGGCCGCGAGCTGCGGATCGATCCGGTATCGGCGGCCCGGCGTCTGTCCGATTTTCGCGAACGCGGGCTGATCTCGGTCCGCGCCGCCGACGAGGCCCTCGTGTACTGGTACGAAGGGTCTTCGCCGTCCAACGATCGCATGATCTCCGAGCTGGACCGCGAGTTCCGCGATCGGCGCACGACACTCATCAGTCTGATCTTCTCGACTCCGTCCGACGACCTGCGCGCGTTCGCAGAGGCATTCCGACTTCGCCCGAGGAACAAGGACTGATGGCCCGCCTCATCTACGCGTTGTGCGCGATCACGAGTCTGGTCTGCACGTGGCTGCTATTGCGCGGGTACGTGCGCACCCGCGCGCGGCTCCTGCTGTGGAGCGGCCTCTGCTTCGCATTCCTGACGCTGAACAACATCGTGTTGTACATCGACCTCGAGATCGTTTCGTCGGTCGACCTCTCGGTGATCCGCGCGGTACCGGCGGTGATTGCGCTGGGGCTGTTGATCTACGGCCTGATCTGGGAAACGCAATGAACAACCTGGTGGCCGTGCTGTCGGGAATCATCATCGCCGGCTACGCCGTCGCTGGCCTGTTCTTCGTGCGCTTCTGGCGGCGAACCAAGGATCGGCTGTTCGCGATCTTCGGCCTGGCGTTCTGGCTGCTCTGCGTCCAACGCATTCTGCTCGCGCTGTCGGCCGACGCGGCGGCAGAGGACCGCGTGTACCTCTATCTCATCCGGCTGCTCGCCTTTCTGCTGATCATCGCCGGTATCGTCGACAAGAATCGCGACGCCCGACGACCCTCCGCCTGACTCGCGATCAACGTTTGCTGGAGCCGGGCGCCGACGTTGCCGCGGACGCGAGCAGCTGCGCCTGGGTGGTGCTGTGCTCGAGCAGGGCAATTGCCGTCTCGAGCTGACGGTCCAGCGAGAGTTGCTGCTCCTTGGCCGCGGCGTCACCGAACGCCAATCGCGCCACGCGGCTCGCCAGATCGCGCGTGAGGAAGACGCGGGCCGCGCTGTCGTACTTCGGATCGATGGTGATCTTGGCGAGGGCGAGCCGGCGCATCAACTCGGTCGTCCATGCCGCGGGCGGCGTGAACCCGCGATCGACGTGATGCTGCAGCTCGAGCGCGTAGTCCTGAAGTACGGCATTCACCGCCTGGCCTTGCGCGGCAATCGCGCGCAGGAACGC
>JAICKA010000143.1 GCA_025928185.1 Gemmatimonadaceae bacterium | reverse complement strand
TCGGCCACACCGACGACTTCTGGTATCGTCGCACCGTCCGCGGCGGCGGCCACGAGTTCATGCTCGTCGACGCGAAGACGGTCGGCAAACGTCCGGCGTTCGATCACGACAAGATCGCGGCATCACTCGACGCCGCCACCGGCGAGAAATACACCGCAACCACGCTTCCCTTCGCCGATATCTCGCTCTCGGATGACCTGAACACGTTGCGCTTCACGGCGACCGGCTACGAATGGTCGTGCGTCGTCGCGAGCAGCGCGTGCACAAAGGGTCAGCGGGCGCGTGCCGGCGGACGCGGCGGCCGCGGCCGTGCGCCGAGTGTCGACGAGGAGAATCCGGATGCGGCGCCGTTCGAGGGACCGTGGGATGACGACAATCTGAACGTCGACGACGGCACGGCCATGGTGCAGCAGTTCGCCGGCCGAGCCGCCGCGGATGACAGCTCGCGCGAGTCGCCGGACGGACGACAGGAGGCGTACATCGAGAATCACAACGTCCATGTCCGCGCGACCGCCGAACACGAGGGCACCGCCATGACGTACGACGGATCAGAAGGCGCGGCGTACGAGCTCCGATCCATCGTCTGGTCGCCCGACTCGAAGAAGCTCGCCGTGTATCGCGTGACGCCCGGCTACCGGCGGCTGGTCCGCTACGTCATCTCGTCGCCGGCGGATCAGGTGCAGCCGAAGTACATGGAGCGGGTGTACGCCAAGCCGGGCGACGTGCTCGACCTGCGCGAGCCGGTGCTCGTCGACGTCGAGCACGCCCATGCAACGCACGTCGACCCGGCGACGTTCCCGAACGCATATCAGCTTTCGCGCTTCGAATGGCGCAAGGACAGTCGCGCGTTCACGTTCGAGTACAACCAGCGCGGCCATCAGGCCTATCGCGTGATCGAGGTGGACGCCGAGCGTGGCACGCCGCGCGTCGTGATCGACGAGGAAACGCCGACGTTCTTCGATTACCGGCCGGCGAGCGGCAACATCACGGACTCGGGCAAGAAATTCCGGTACGACGTCGCCGACGGGAAGGAAGTGATCTGGATGTCCGAGCGCGACGGGTGGAATCACCTCTATCTATATGATGGCGTCACCGGCAAGGTGAAGAACCAGATCACCAAGGGCCAGTGGGTCGTGCGCGCCGTGCAACATGTCGACGAAGCGAAGCGCCAGATCTACTTCTCGGCCAGCGGCATGAACCCCAGGGAGGACCCGTACTTCACCCAATACTATAGAATCAATTTCGACGGAACGGACCTCGCTCAACTCACTACCGCGGATGGAACACACACGGTCGACTGGTCGGCGGACAGCACGTTCTACCTCGACACCTGGTCGCGCATCGACCTCGCGCCGGTGCTCGCGTTGCACCGTTCGTCCGATCGGAAGATCGTCATGAACGTCGACCACGGCGACATTGCGGCACTCGAGGCAGCGGGCTGGCGCGCGCCGGACGTGTTCGTCGCCAAGGGCCGCGACGGCAAGACGGACATCTGGGGCGTCATCTTCAAGCCGACCAACTTCGATTCGACCAGGCGCTACCCGGTAATCGAGAACATCTACGCTGGCCCGCAGGGCTCGTTCGTGCCGAAGAGCTTCGCCGTGAACAACGGGATGCGAAATCTCGCCGAGCTGGGCTTCGTCGTCGTGCAGATCGACGGCATGGGGACCTCGAACCGTTCGAAGGCGTTCCACGACGTGGCGTGGAAGAACCTCGGCGACGCCGGCTTCCCCGATCGCATTCTCTGGCACAAGGCGTTCGCGGCGACTCATCCGTGGTACGACATCAGCCGCGTCGGCATCTACGGCACGTCAGCCGGCGGCCAGAACTCGCTCGGTGGCATGCTCTTCCATCCAGAGTTCTATAAAGTCGCGGTGTCGGCCGCAGGCTGTCATGACAACCGGATGGACAAGATCTGGTGGAACGAGCAGTGGATGGGCTGGCCGATCGGGCCGCAGTACGCCGCGTCGTCGAACGTGGTGCACGCGGGCAATCTGCAGGGTGATCTGATGCTCATCGTCGGCGAGCTGGATACGAACGTCGATCCGTCGTCGACGATGCAGGTGGTGAACGCGCTGATCAAGGCGAACAAGCGGTTCGACCTGCTCGTCATTCCGGGCGCCGATCACACCGACGGCGGCCCCTACGGACGTCTCAAGCGCGACGACTTCTTCGTGCACCACCTGCTCGGCGTCGAACCGCCCAACCGCAATGCGGATGGACGGTCCGTGGGCGCCTCGCAGGAATAGTTAGGGCTGCGGCGTCGGTGCGGCTTCGCCGGCCAGTTGCGGGCCGCCGGACTGCACCGACGTCAGCACGTCGCGCCAGGCGAACTTCTTTCCGCTGCCCCGCACGTAGTAATCCATCCACGCCTTCTCGGCCACGGCCTTGAGGTACTGGTTGCGCGCGTCGGGAATGCCGTGCGAGTTGCCGGGATAGACCCAGAATTCGTTCGGCACGCCGAGGTTGGAGAGCGCCATGTGCATCTCCTCACTCTGCGGCCGTGGCACGCGCGGGTCGCCGTACACGACGTGAATGAAGATTGGCGTCTTCGCCTTGTTCACCGTGGCGATCGGCGACTGCTTCCACCAATTCTCCAATTGGCCCGGCTCCCAGTACATGTGGTCGCCCAGATACCACTCGCGCAGCCGCTGCGTGTCGCTCTGCGACCACATCGAGATCCAGTTCGCTACGCCGGCGCCGGAGCTGATCGCCTTGAAGCGGTCGGTGTGCGTCTCGATCCAGTTCGAGTAGTGGCCGCCGGCGCTCCAGCCGAGTGCGCCCATCTGCGTGCTGTCGACGAGTCCCTGCGCGATCAGGTAGTCGACGCCCGTCATGATGTCCTGATAGCCCTTCGTGAAATAGTCGCCGAACGTCGCCGTTCTGAACTTGTCACCGTACTGAGTCGACGCGCGGTAGTTCGGCAGCAGCACCATGTAGCCGGCGCCCGCGTAGACCTGCGCATTGTATCCGCCGGTGTACGTCAGCATGTCAGCGGCGGCGGGACCGCCGTGGATGGCGACGATGAGCGGATAGCGCTGGCCCGGACGATAGTCCACCGGCTTGATCAGCAGGCCGGAGACCTTGGTGCCATCGACCGACTTCCAGGTGATCTCCTCCTTGTTGCCGACGGCGACGTCGCGCTCGAGCCACGCGTTGGCGTCGATCAGGCGAACCCACCGGCCGCGATCGTTCAGGTCGGCGAGCGACGAGATCGTGTATGTCGACGAAGGCGTGGTCGGATCGGTGTAGTTGATCAGATAGCGGCCCGAGTGCTCGTCACGCAGCACCGCGATCGTGCCCTTCACGTCCGTGATCTGCCGCGCGTCACCCGTTCGCGTCGAGACGGCGAAGAACTGCGTCGTCGCGCGATCGCCAGTGCCGAAATAGATCGAATCGCCGTTAGCGGACCAGAACGACGACTCTTCGCCCTCGGCACCACCGCGACCGCCGACGACGCGCACATCCAGATCGACGTTCTCGCCGAGCTTCCTGAGCGGAGCTCCGGCCTGAGCCACCGGACGAACGTACGTCTTCGCGTTGTGCATGAACTTGAAATCGTCCGACGCCGAGAACGCCAGGAGCTTGCTGTCGGGCGAGAAGCTGATCGGTCCCTCGGCGATCAGCTCGTTCTTCGTGACGCGCTCGATGTGGCCGCTGCCGACGTTGAGCAGGTACAGATCCGCGTAGTCCATCTGCTCGAGATTGCCGCGCTGGTAGCGGCTTGGCGACATGCCGTGGAAGCCGACCCACGCGCCGTCCGGCGAGATGGTGAACTCGCCGACGCTGTAGCTCGAGTCGTTCGTGAGCCGGTGCTCCTGCCCCGTGCCGACGTCGAACACCCAGAGGCTGACCAGCGACGATGCCGGGTTGCGTGGCGTGACGGTGAACTTTTTGTCGGTTCGCACGCGATCGTCGCGATCGATGCTGTCGGGCGACGTGAAGTAGATGTGCCGCTGGTCGGGCGAAAAGCTCCAGCGCGAGACGCCCGTGGCGTGGTGCGTCCACTGCGCGGCGTGCGGCATCTCCGGCGACCAGAGCGAGTGAGCGTCGAGCGCGAAGACCTGCTCGTCGCCCGACCGGCCGGCCGTGTAGACGATCGAACGACCGTCATCAGTAAACTCGAAATTGCTGACGCCGTCGCGGGCCGCCGTCACGCGCCGGGCTTCCCCGCCGTCCAGCCGCATGACGAACAGCTGATTGCGCGACCCACCGCCGGCTTCGGCGCCGGCGCCACCGCGGCCACCGGCGGCTGGAAGCACGTCGCGGTCGGACAGAAAGGCGATGAAGCTGCCGTCGGTCGACCACTTCGGGCTCGTCTCGTTCCGATCGGTCGTGAACGTGAGCTGCCGAGCGCTGGAAATTCCGCGGTCGGTGGACACCACGTAGAGATCGGATTGACGGCGGGCCTGTGCCCAGTCCGGCGTGGTGAGGACATAGAGCATCTGTCGGCCGTCGGGGCTCACGGCCTCGCTGTTGGCCGACCGCATGTTCTGAACGTCCATGAACGTCATGGGTCGCCGGCTTTGTGCGGCAACCGGAGCCGCCATCAGGGCGGCGAGAGCGAACGCGCGTCGAAGCATCTGAGGTCTCCGAAGAGAGCGAGGTGAGGTCGGCAAATAATGGCGCGCGTGTCGCGCGTCCGCCATGCGCCGCCGCAGGAGTCAGGCGGCCGGCTCACCGAGGCGAGCGGTGGTCAGCGGACCGTCGACCGTCGCTCCACCGATCGTGAGGTACAGCTGCCCCTCGGTGACGGTGAGCTCGAACGTAGTACGCCGGTCGAGACGGGCGAGCAACCCGGCAATGACCGCCGGATCGAAGCCCCTGATCTCGATCGACTCGGCGCGGTGGATCCGCTCGCCGGCGAGCTGGTTGACGAGCCGCGCCGGGTCCCTGGCCGTGTACACGACGACGCGCGGCGCGGCCTTGCTCGCCTTGTGCAACCGGGCGGCGTCCGGCGAGCCCACCTCGATCCAGGCTTGCAGCGCGCCAGTGAGGTCGCGAACCTCGATCGCCGGCGTGTCAGGCTCGGCGAGGCCTTTCGTGAAAGTGATGCCGTTCGTGTACTCGAGACAGTAGGCGAGCACGCGCGTCGCGAGGTACTCCTCGGTCTCCGACGGCTGTCGTGCGGCGCGGATGGCCAACGTCTCGTAGACGTTTCGATCGACATCGGAGAGCTGAACGTCGAAGTTGTAGACCGTCGCCGTAAGTGCCACGCCGTCGATCCGCGCTCAGCGATGCCGCGGGACAGACTTCACGAAACTCGCAACTCCCTCGATCAGTTCCGGCGCGTCCGGAATGGACGGATCGATGTACGAGCGCTGCTGCGAAATAGCGTCGGCCTGCACCTGCTTGAACACATGGTTCATCCCCTGGATGATCAGCAGCTTCGCCTTTGGCTGCGCCGCGGCGAGCAGCTTCGCGTCGCTCTCCGGCACCTGCGCGTCCAACGTGCCTTGCACGATCAGCACCGGGATCGTGAGCCGCGCGATCTCCTTTTGCGGATTCACGCGCAACCACGAGATCAGATATGGCTGAACGCTCGGCCGGAACAATGCGGCAAGAGCCGGCGGCGGATTGGCGACGGTGTGGCCGGCGAGCAGCGTGTCGAGGGTGTTGTTTGCTTCGGTGAGGAGCGCCGGCGGCAGTTGCTTGCCCAACTGCTCGCGCAGCACCTCGTCGGCCGGACGCCCCGCGCCCTCCAGCGACACGTAGCCGTCGGTCGGCGAGCGCTGCGCGGCGAGCATGCCGAGCAGCGAGCCTTCACTGTGGCCGACGATCGTGATCGTCGTGAAACGCGGATCGTTGCGATACTGCTTGACCCACGCCGCGGCATCGTCGGCGTACATGTCGAAGCGGAGATCGGCCTCCGACACCATTGCCTTCGCGCTCTCTGCGATGCCGCGCTTGTCGTAGCGAACGGACGCAATTCCACGGTCGCGCAGCCCGTCCGCCAACTGCTCGAGGCTGTTGTTCTTGCCCGGCAGCATCGGCGAGTTGCCGTTGCGATCGGTGGGTCCGGAGCCCGCGACGATCACCACCAGCGGGAACGGCCCCTTGCCGGCGGGCACCTCGAGCGTTCCGTAGATCGTGCCGGTCGGCGTCACAAGGCTGACGCTGTCGAGCGGCGCTGGCGCGTTCGATGCGCCTGAGGGCGCCGGACCAGCCGAGGACAGGAGCACGGTCGACATG
>JAICKA010000170.1 GCA_025928185.1 Gemmatimonadaceae bacterium | reverse complement strand
TGCGGTGCGATGGTTGTTCATCATTCATCAACACCGCCAGCAACGCCTCTCCGCGCCTGTCCGCAGTTCTCCGCAGTGCTCCGCGACCCCGTTCCTCTCCCTGAGATGTGGCCTGAGGCCGCGGTCTCAGGCCGCGACAGGCTCTCGCGCCACGGAGAGTCCAACGGAGCTACGGAGTTCGCGGATTAGCGGATGGGGGAGTTGGCCGGGACGCCAACACCGCAAGGTGATCATCGTTTTTTGACCTGGCGCGCGGAGCTCCGGGCGCCACTCGGACAGAATTCGCGCCTCGTTCGCCAGTTTCCGCAAAATCCGCGTCCCAAAGGCAGTCCAACCCGATTCGGCGCGACAGCCTCACCCCGCGCGACGACGACGACCACGGACCACGGACCACGGACCCTATTTCCTCCGCTCGCCCCTCTCCCTCAACGTCCGCTCCAACCTCCGCGTCGTCCGCGGCCCTACCGGCCCCCAGTTCGCCAGGTGCCCGAGCAGGAAGTCGAGCGAGAAGACGTGGCGCGAGTCGTCGCGGTCGCGCCGGAAGATCACGTGCGACCAGCCGCGCATGCCGGTCGGCGTGAACCAATCGCCGTCGAGGCGGAGCTTGCGGCCGGAGATCGCGCGGATGAACACCCGCTCGTAGCGCGAGCGCGGCAGCGCGCGCACCGGGAAGAGGTTCTCCCAGGTACACAGCCGGCCGACGCTGTCGTACGACGGCGGCCGATCGTCCAGCTCGAGGAGCGACGGCGTGCGGCCGCTCATTACCGCGCCGATCAGGCGCTGCGAGCGCGGGTCGGCGATGCTCGTGATCGACGGCCAGAAGTAGCGCGTGATCCGGCCGGCGATCTCGCGCAGCGACAGCGTGTCGCCGTCGCGCGTCGGCCACTTCGATTCGTTGACGTCGACGAGAAACGGATTCTCGCTGAACGACGACACCCGCGCCACCCACCCATGCCGCGAGCTGTGCGGCTCCGGCCGGAAGTCGCGCAGCAGCGGAAAATCGTGCGCCGCGAGCGCGTCCAGCTCGTAGGAGGGCCACGTCATCACCTGCCGTGCCACACCGACGATGAACGTCATCGTCGCGATCATCAGCGCCGCGTCGGGCGTGAAGTCGGCGGTGATCTCGATGCGGTTGATGCGCGGCCGCACGCCGATCCCGGTCGAGCGGCGGTTCGCCGCCAGCAGCATCACCGGCACCGGCACGATGTGCGTCAGCAGCATCGCGAGCTTCTCGACCGTGCGGCTGGTGCCGCGCTGGTGATGAGGAAGCTCGAACGAGACATTGTAATGGGTGCTGAACCCGGACAGATGGACCGTGTGGGCCTCGCGCTCCTCCCACGCGTCCAGCTCGCGGCGCAAAAAGCGGATGCTCTCCCACAGCGAGCGGCCGGCCCGGGCGGCGCAGCCGCGCTCGATCTCGATGACCGGCGTCGCCAGCTCGATCACGCCGGTGTCGAAGTACACCGCGCCGCCGGTCGGCAGGTGATACGAGCGGCCCGTGCGGTGCATCATGGGCGCGCGGACGATGCGCGTCGGACTGCCGAAGATATCTTCCGGCTTCACGGGGACGCCGTCGAGGACGACGGCGAACTCCGCCTCGAGGCCGACAGCCGCCAGGCCGGCGCTGGCCGGCCGGCGGTGCTCCTCGCCGCCTTTCGAATTCTTCAACAGACTGGCAACGGTCACGACGCTCTCCGTTCGGCGTCGAAGCCGAGGTGGTCGTCCGGCACGTCGCGCGGCAGCAGCAGCGCGTACCCGAAGTCGATGTGCAGGTGGTCGTCCGTCTCGCCGCGCTGCGTGCCGTACGGCCGCGTCCACGCTCCTGGCAGCACGCCGCGCGCAACGGCGGCGTAGCGCTCGATCGCTTCGCGATCGTCGAGGTACACGTCGCCGATGCGATACACGTTCACCGCCGTGCCCCAGCTGTGCGGCGTCGCGTTCATGCTGAATGCGTGGCGCGGGGAGCGATAGCCGCCGTTCGCCGCGATGTGCACGAACGTGCCGAGCGCGACGCGCAGGCGCTCGAGGCAGAGCGCGAGCATCGTGATGGCGCAGGGCACGTAGCGCGGAAAGGCGCGCAACGGCGCGGCCTCGCGTACGTCCGTCTGGATGAACTCCCACAACGCAAAGCTCGGCGAGAGCTGGAGGTTGCGAGCCTGCTCCCACGAGGGAATCTCGTAGAAGTAGCGCGGCAGCCGGCGCGCGCGTCCCGCGGCGTCGTAGACGATGCGTCCCGGAAGCAGCGCGTCGCGCAGCGGCTTGTCGAGACGCAATCCGTCGACGATCGCGAGCGGAAAGCGGTACGCCTCACCCACGCGGCACCTCCGGCGATGGCGTGAGCAGCTCGTAGACGGCGTGAGACACTTCGGCGATCGTCGCCGACCGACCCGATCCTTCGGGCGACCACTCGCTGAGGATCGCCAGCACGTACGGCTTGCGGTCCGGCGGATACACCACGCCGGCGTCGTGCGCGATCGTCGAGATCTCGCCCGTCTTGTGCGCCACGCGCACCGCGCGCGGCAGCCGCGCCGGAATGCCGTTCCGGAATTCCTGCGCGTGCAGGATGTCGAGCATCTCGCGCGACAGCTCCGGCGTGAACGCGCGCTCCTCGGCAATGAGGCGCAACAGCGACGCGAGCCCGTTCGCCGTGACGCGGTTGCTGATGCCGTGCTCGAACGCGCGCTCGTCCTCGACGCCGCGGCGAATGTCGATGCCGTCGATGCCCAGCTCGTCGAGGCTTCGTTGCACCGTGTCGAGACCGACGAGGTCGAGCAGCAGGTTGGTGGCGAGATTGCTGCTCGTCGCGATCATGTGCAGCGCCAGCTCCGAGATGCGCATCATCTTGCCCGTCGCGGCGTGGACGTCGGCGTTCGCGTCGCGGTCGGGCATGACGCGAAACGGCGAGCCGTCGACAGCGCTGAAGAACCGGTTGCGCACGTGCAGCCGCGAGTGCGGCAGCAGCCACCCATGATGGATCGACGCGTAGACGCCGAGCAGGATCGCGACCTTGATCGTGCTCGCGGCGTGGAACCAGCGGTCGGCGTGGTGCTGAAAGGTCGCACGAGTTTCGGTGTCGTAGACGGCAACCGCGAGGGCTCGCGCCCCGGACTTCTCTTCGAGTGCGTCGAGGCGCGGATGCAGCGCGTCGAGCGCCTCAGGATGGGGCGCGGAATATTGATTCAGTACCTGGGTGGGCATTGGCGCCTCGTTTCGTGGCAAGCAGAGTGCCGGTTCGTCGTCGTCCCGTTGTGGCCGCTTGTCGGCGGCACTACACTCCGGCCATGCGTCTCGATCATTCGCTGCGCTGGACCGCAAGTGCTCGCGTCAATGTGATCGCACTCACAATGTGGTGCGGGGAACTGCCGACGGAAATGGCCCGCGGCGCCACCGCATGACGGCTGACCGCGAGATCGAGCGCAAGTACCTGCTGCGCGGAGTCCCGGCGCGCGCTACCGCGGCGCCGGTGGCCGACATCGAGCAGGGCTATCTGCCGGGCACCCGCCTCATCGAGCGCGTGCGCCGCATTCGGGCGGGCTGCACGACGCGCTACTATAGAACCGTGAAGCTCGGCGCCGGCGTCGAGCGCATCCAGGTCGAGGAGGAGACGAGCCGCGAGGTCTTCGACGTGCTCTGGACCCTCACGGCGGGAAAGCGCATCCGCAAGCGCCGCTACACGGTCGCGACGCCCGGCGGAGACTGGGAGATCGATGATTTTCTCGACCGCCAGCTGGTGCTGGCCGAGATCGAGCTCACGCGTGCCGACTCCCCCGTCGAGATCCCGGATTGGCTCGCACCGGTGGTGGAGCGGGAGGTGACGGAGGAGAAGGGGTTCACGAATTACGAACTGGCGAGCGGTCTGTAGTCCGTGCTTCGTGGTTCGTGGCCCCTCGACGGGCCACGAACCACGGACGAACGTTCGTCACGTCACACTACCACATCGTTCCGACCCGCGATGATCTGAATTGCGCGACTGAATGCGTCGCGCAGCGGCGCGCCCGGCGAGTTGACGACGCGCTCGGCCGAGTTGACGACGCGCTCGGCTACTGACGCCGGCGGCAGCGCCAGTTGAACCGGCGGCGTAGCGGCCGCGCCGCTCGTCGCCTGAGCATTCGCCGTCGGAGTGCTGGTCGCAATGTTGGGGTTGACCGCAAGTCCCAGCAATGGAAACACGACCGGCTGCGGCGTTGGTGGTCGCCGGATGTGGCGAGCGGTGCGCCATTCGGCGAGGAGTGCAGGATTGCCGGAGAGTCGCGGTTCGATCAGCGCACTGAGCACGCGGAGCACCTGGCGGGCGCGTGAGGCTTCGGTCCGGAGCCCTGCCGACGCGCCAACCTGCATCGCCGCGGTCGTCCCTCGGTCGGTCATGCAGTCCGCGAGCGATTGGGCCGCGGCCTCGAGCTGCTCGACGAAGTCCGGGGCGAGACCGGACTCGATGAACACGGGCGCGTGCTGTGTCGCCACCTTCGCCATCGCTTCTCCGGCGACGACGAGTTGCGCCGGCAGCGTCTTCCGGGAGGGCATGCGAAGCGCGTTGAACTCCGGCGTGTCGCGGAGTCGCGCGGCGGCGACCATGGCGATCGGACGCATGTGATTCAGGCGCAGCGCCGATCGCAGCGCACGCTGACGAGTCGTTCGCCCGGCGCCGATTCGGATGGCGGCGTCCTGATCGATGGCGTGATTCTGGAGCGCGGCGATGACGTCGTCGAGCTTCCGGCGATATCCGGCTGATTCCAGCTCGCCCAACTGCTGGCGGTGCGCGTCAATGAAGGCGCGGGCGCGGTTGAGTGTGGTGAGCACGGCAGCCTCGATGAGTCTCATAGCGGTCTCCTGGTTGAACGTGCGTGTGAATGCCTGGCGCAGAGCGCGTTGCGGCTCGACCGCGCGGACCAGCGGCGGATCCGGGTGTCGAAGTGGTCGTCTGTCGCGCCCGAGCGAT
>JAICKA010000250.1 GCA_025928185.1 Gemmatimonadaceae bacterium | reverse complement strand
GCTGATCAGCAAGTGCCTCGGCGCGGACGGGACGTCGGTTGCATTGAACGCGCGACCTTCCAGCAGACGCATGCCGACGGCGCGCAGATAGTCGCCGGAGATCACGCGCTCTTCGGCGATGACGCCGCCCCGTTCGTGATCATGCGCCAGCGGTCCGCTGAGCGCGGTGACATCCCACTGGTTGTACGGTCCGGTCGCCGGAAGCTTCGAGATGCCACCCGCGGCGCGAATCCCGGGTTGCGCCTCGAGCGTGTGCGCGACGGTCTCATAGAATCGCGCCCGCGCCGTGGAATCGTAGCGTGCGTCGGGCAGATGCAGCTCGAAGGTCAGCACGTTGGCGGGCTGGATGCCGAGAGGAACATTGCGCAATTGCTGGACGCTGGCGATGAGCATGCCGGCGCAGACGAGGAGCACGAGGGCAAGCGAGACTTGCACGACGACGAGGAGATTGCGAAGCCGCCGCGGTGCGACGCCGCCGGTCGAGGCGCGCGTTTCCCCTCGCAAAGCGGCGTTCGGATCGGTTCGGCCCCCGCGAAGCGCAGGCAACAGACCGAAACCAACAGCGCTCATCGTGGCGAGCAGCAGCGAGAAGCCGAGCGCACGGCCGTCGAGCGACAGGCCGGCGAGACGCGGAATGGAACCCGCGGCCGACGCGACGATGGCCGTCATGGCAAGCTGCGCGACGATGAGCGCGAGCACGTCGCCGACAAGTGCCAGCACGACGCTCTCGACGAGCAGCTGCCGCACGAGCCGCTTGCGCGCAGCGCCGAGGGCGGAGCGAAGCGCGAGCTCGCGATCACGCTCGGAGGCGCGAACCAGCAGCAGATTGGCAAGATTGACGCACACCAGCACGAGCACGGAAAGCGCGGCGCCGAACATGAGTCCGAGCGCGTGACCCGAGCCGCCCACAACGTCTTCCTTCAGCGGATATAGCGTCGCGCGCCATGATGTCTGGTCGTACTGTCGATTGAGCTGCTGGCTGAGGGCATTCAGCTCGGCTTGCGCCTGCGGCACCGTGACGCCCGGCCGCAGGCGGGCAATTACGCCGAGATAATGATTGTTGTAATTGCTGGCGTCGCGGCCGGGCGTGAGGTCCATCGTCTTCCACGCATCGACATCCGGCCGGATCAGGTCGTGAAAGTCCGCGGGCATCACGCCTGTCACTACATAGGGTTCGCCATCAAGTGGCACGGCGCGTCCGACGATGGTCGAATCGCCATTGAAGCGCTCGGCCCACAGCCGGTGCGAAAGCACGATTTCATGCGCACCAAAATCGTCGCCGGCATCGAATGGACGACCCAGCGCAGGCGGCATGCGAAGCACGTCGAAGTAGCCGCTGCTGACGCCGAAGGTGCGAATGCGCGCGACGCCGCCGCCGACGCCCAGATCGGCTCCCTCTCGATCGTACGTGCCGAGCGCAGCGATCGACGCGAACGCCGCCATGCGCTTGGTGTACGCGAGGTAGTGAACCGGCGTCACGAAGTTGCGGCCATTCGGTTGCGTGACGACGGTCTGATAGAGGCGGACGAGCTGCCCAGGCTGCTCGTACGGCAACGGTCGCAGCAGCACGGCGTTGACGGCGCTGAATACCGCGGTGGTCGCGCCGAGTCCAATTGCCAGCGTCAGGATGGCGACGGTGGTGAAGGCGGGTGAGCGCCGGAGCATGCGCACGCCGAACGCGACGTCGGCGACGAGCTGCTCGAGCCACTGCGTGCCGAACGCCTGGCGCACGTCCTCCTTGGTTCGATCGACGCCGCCGAGGGCGATGTGGCTGGCGCGCCGCGCCTCGGCGGGATCGACGCCCGATCGGATGCGCGCCTGCTGCTCCATCTCGAGGTGAAAGGCCAACTCCTCGTCCAATTCGCGCTCGTCGGTGCGGCGAGCGAACAGGTGACGAACCTGTTCGAACAGATCGTGAACGGTCATGCGCCGGCGGGGACTGCGCGTGCGTCGAGCACGCGGTAGATGGCCGACGCCGCGCGGTCCCACGCGGCTCGCTCGGCGGCAAGCTGCTTGCGGCCGGCGGCAGTGAGCTCGTAGTAGCGCGCGCGGCGTTTGTTCTCGGTGACGCGCCAGGCGGACTTGACCCATCCACGCCGCCGCATGCGCACGAGCGCGGGATACAGCGAGCCTTGCGTCACGAGAATGTCGCCACTCGACATGGCCTGGATGCGCTGGGCGATGCCCCAGCCGTGCATCGGCTCGAAGTCGAGGGTGCGGAGGACGAGGAGCTCCAGGGTACCCTGGAGCAGGTCGCCGCGATCGTCGGCCACGGACGGGCTCCTTCAGATGTGCTGAAGGAAGATTATGGTCGGTTCTTCAGACGGTCAAGAGGAGAGTGGAG
>JAICKA010000141.1 GCA_025928185.1 Gemmatimonadaceae bacterium | reverse complement strand
CAGCGCGCCGTGGAGTTCACGACGTACGTCACGACCAACGACGTCGCGGCGCTCGAGATCGGGCAGGTCCACTACTCCACGATTCTCAACGAGCGCGGCACCATCGAGGACGACTGTCTCGTTTACCGGTTCGCCGACCATATAATGATGGTCGTCAACGCGTCGAACGTCGCCAAGGACTACGCGCGCATCGCGAAGCACGCGCAGCGCTTTGGCGTCACGATCGATGACGTGAGCGACGACATGGGCCTGCTCGCCCTGCAGGGCCCGAACGCGGCGAAGATTCTCCAGACGCTCACCGACACCGACCTGTCGAAGATCGGCTATTACCACTTTACCGAAGGCAAGGTCGCCGGCATGCCGATGATCATCTCGCGCACCGGCTACACCGGCGAGGACGGCTTCGAGCTGTATCACGACGTGAAGTACTCCACGCGCCTCTGGGAGGCGCTCGTCGGCGCCGGCGACGTCACGCCCTGCGGACTCGGCGCGCGCGACACGCTGCGCCTCGAGATGGGCATGGCGCTCTACGGCAACGACATCGACGACACGGTCACGCCGCTCGAGGCCAACCTCGGCTGGCTCGTGAAATTGAAGAAGGGAGAGTTCGTCGGCAGCGACGTGCTCAACGCGCAGAAGGCGAACGGCGTCGCGAAAAAGCTCGTCGGCTTCACGACGGGCGACCGCAACATCGCGCGGCACGGCTACCCGGTGTTCTACGACGGCCAGCCGAGCGGCTTCGTGTGCAGTGGCACGATGAGCCCCACGCTCAACGTGCCGATCGGCACCTGCTATCTGCCGGCGGCGGCGGCAAAGGAAGGCACGACGTTCGAGATCGAGATCCGCGGCAAGCGGGTGCCGGCCACGGTCGTGAAGCCCCCCTTCTATAAGGATGCCTCCCATCTCTGAGCCGCGTCGGCCAGCGGCCGAGGTGGCGCAGGGGAGCGGCGCGACGGCGCGCGTCGCCGTGCTCACCATCTCCGACGCCGGCGCGCGCGGCGAGCGTGAGGACGTGTCGGGCGACACGGCGGAACGGTGGGCGCGCGGACGAGGATACGAGATCGCCGCGCGGGCGCTCGTGCCCGACGAATCGGTGCAGATTACGCAGACGCTGATCGCGTGGTGTGACGGCGGCGCCGCCGATCTGGTCCTCACCACCGGCGGCACCGGTCTGAGCGCCCGCGATGTGACGCCCGAGGCCACGCGCGCGGTTCTCGAACGCGAAGCCCCCGGCATTGCCGAGCGGATCCGAATCGTCTCGATGGCGAAGTTCCCGCGCGCCGCCCTGTCGCGCGGCCTGAGCGGCACTCGCAAGAGAACTCTCATAGTGAATCTTCCAGGCTCTCCCGGCGGTGTGACGGACGGTCTCGAGGCCCTCGAGCCGATCGTCGACCACGCGCTCGCAGTCCTCCGGGGCGACGCGCTGGATCACGGTGGAACGGTGGAACGGCGGACCGGTGGAACGCACGAACACTCCGCCGGCTCATCGTTCGGCCGTTCCACCGTTCCACCGTTCCGCCGTCCATGAAGGTCCTCCTGACGCTGCAGGACGTCGAACCCGCGGTGCGCATCAACGCGGTGCTCGAGCGCGAAGGCCTCGAGACCGCGCTCGTGTCGCCGCTGGACGACATCCGCGGCGCGCTGCGCCGCGAAAAGCCGGACATCATCGTCTTCACCGGTGAGCTGGCCGACGCGTCGACGCAGGCCATCGTGAAGGAGCAGCTCTGGGAGGGGGCCGCCGTGGTGGGGCTGTGCGACACCACGGACCCGTCGACCATCGAACGGCTGCGCGCCAACGGATACGTCGAGGTATTCGCGAAGCCGGTGGACGTCGACGAGGTCATCGGCGGATTGCGGCGCATTCTCGAGCGTCGGCGCCTGCAGCGGCTCACCGGATTGATCGGCGAGAGCGACGCGATGCGCGAGGTGATGGTGCAGGTCGAGCAGATGGCGCCCGTGTCGAGCACGGTGCTCATCGAAGGCGAGAGCGGCACCGGCAAGGAGCTCGTCGCTCGCGCCATCCGGCTGCTCAGCAACCGGCGCAACAAGCCGTTCATTGCCGTGAACGTCGGCGCGCTGCCGGAGACGCTGCTCGAGAGCGAGTTGTTCGGCCACGAGAAGGGTGCGTTCACGGGCGCGGCGGAACGCCGGCTCGGCCGCTTCGAGCTGGCGGATACCGGCACGCTGTTTCTCGACGAGATCGGCGAGATTCCGTCGGCCACGCAGGTCAAGCTTCTGCGCGTGCTCGAGGAGCGCGAGTTCATGCGCGTCGGCGGCACGCATCCGATCAAGGTGGACGTGCGCGTCGTGGCGGCGACGAACCAGCCGTTGCGCGAAGCGGTGGAAGCGGGGCAGTTCCGGTCCGATCTGTTCTACCGGCTCAACGTGCTGCGCATCTATCTGCCGCCGCTGCGCGAGCGGCCCGACGACATTCCGATGCTCGTCCGCCGGTTCGTGCAGATGTACGCCGAACAGCACGATCGGCCGTTTCATGGCATTTCCATGGATGCCATGCATCTCCTCGTGAATTACGCCTGGCCGGGCAACGTGCGCGAGCTGCGCAACCTGATCGAGAGCATGGTGGTGCTGGCGCCAGGCCACGAGATTCAGCCGGGCGACTTGCCGCGGCAGATTCGCGACGGCGGTGCTGCGCGGTTGTTGCCGGTGCACGTCGGGCCGATCGTGCGCGGCCAGGAGGGGGCGGCGGGGCGCGAGCTGGAGTTCATAGTACGGAGCCTGCTCGAGCTCAAGCTCCAGGTGGAGGAGCTGCGGCGGCGGATGGACGAGGACCGCGCGCCGCATGGCACCTGGATCGGCGACATGACGACGCCGCTCGGCGCTCCGATCGTGCCGGCGATCGAGGCGCGCGATCAGGCGGCGCCGCCCAACGTCCTGACGATCGTGCCGGGGACGAAGATGGCGGATATCGAGCGGGCGGCGATCGAGGCGGCGTTGAAGGAAACGCGCGGCAACCGCCGTCGCGCCGCCGAAATGCTCGGCATTGGCGAGCGGACGTTGTACCGGAAGATCAAGGAGTATCGGGTGCCGGAAGAGGAGTACGCCATGGGCGGCGTGCCATCCTGATCCGCTAAGCGAAACGACTAGCCGGTCCTGAGGGCGACCATCGGCGATACTCTCGAGGCGCGCAGCGCGGGCACCAGCGCGGCAATCGCGGAGCTCGCGATCAGCACCGCCACGGCGATGGTGAGCGAGATCGGGTCAGTCGCCGTCACGCCGTGAAGTTGGGCAGCCAGGAATCGAGCCGTCAACAGTGCTACCGGCAGTCCAATCAGCAGTCCACCTCCGACGAGGCGCATGGCGTCGCCAAGCACCATGGTGACGACGTCTTCGCGCCTCGCTCCAAGTGCCACGCGCAAACCGATTTCCCCGGTGCGCCGCGTGATGGCGTACGTCATGACACCGTACAGCCCAATTGCCGCAAGGAGCAACGCGAGTGTGCCAAACGCGGTTGCGAGATTCGCGAGCAGCCGCTGCTGCTCGATCGAGTCGCGCAGCAGCGTCGTGAGCGGATCGATACCGTCGATTGGGAGCAACGGGTCGAAGTCACGCACCGCCTTGCGCAGCGGCTGCACGAGATGGGCTGGATCGCCGGCTGCACGGACTTCGAGTCGCAGCGACTCCGGCCAGCCGAGGCCGTTGCGGCTGTCGTCCGCGTGCACATACGCAAAGTACGCTCGGCGTGGCGCCGCGGCTGTGATATCGTGGTCGTGCACATCGGCGACGACGCCGATGATCTGTACCGCGATGGTATCGCTGAAATACAGGAACTTGCCGACCGCCGTGTCGCCGAAGTAAAAGTGGGCGAGAGCCTGATTCACCACGACGACGCGCGGCGCTCGCATCTCGTCGCTGCGCGAGATGTCGCGACCCGCGACGAGATGCGCGCCAACCACGTGCATATAGTCGGCGCCGACCTGATCGAACGCGATCATGCTGTCCGCCGCTTGCCGCATCGGAAATCCCGGCACTTCGATTGACGCATCCGACTCCGTTCCCGAGAAGATTCCATTTTCGGAGAAACTCACCGCCGCGACCCCGGGAACCGCCGCAAGGCGATCGCGGAGTCGTTTCGCGAAGGGACCGATTCGTGCCCCTCCGTCGCCGCGCGACACCGCGTCGACGTCGACGATGACGAGATGATCGCGATCGATACCCAGGTTCGTTCCCTCGACATTGCGCAAGCTTCGCACGAGCATCGACGCGCCGACGAGCAGCACAATCGAGAGCGCGACCTGACCGACGACGAGCAGCATGCCCAGGGGCGCGCGTCCGCGACGATGGCCCAGGGAAGACCCCGCGATGGCGCCCGCGCTCGAGCGCAGCATCAACGCAAGATCGACACGTGACGCACGCAGCGCCGGCAGCAGCCCGAAGAGCGCTACCGCGCCGATGGAGACGAGCATCGTAAACGCGAGCATCGGACCGTCGACACCGATGCGAATCGGAATGCCTCTCCCGTTCGACACGAGCGCGAGCAGCGCGTGGCTTCCGCCCCAGGCGACAAGCAACCCGGCGGCGCCGCTTAAAATCGCCAGCACCGCACTTTCGGTGAGCAGCTGACGGACGAGGCGCGACCGGTCGGCGCCCAAGGCAAGACGCACGCTCATTTCGCGTCCGCGCGCAATGGCGCGGGCGAGCAGCAGGTTGGCGACGTTCGCGCAGATGATGAGCAACAGCAGCGCGACGCCGCTCATGAGCGTGAACAGCGGTGCGCGAGAGGTGTAGCGCACACCGGAGAAGCCCTTCGACCCGTCGCTGACGTAATACCTGCTCTTGTCGGCGGCGAATTCCCGAGCAAGCTCGGGCGGACCGGCGGCGACGATTGCCTGCTTCATCAGGACAGGAATCCGGTGCTGCGCCTGCTCGAGCGATACTCCTGGGGCAAGTCGCCCAAGCAGCAACAGCCAACTCGATCGACGATCGTCTAGGACCTTCCGGCTGGGCTCGAGTGCGTCGTACATCGTAAGCGGCAGCCACAGGTCTGGCGACGTGCCGACGATCTCCCCGGTGAAAGATGCCGGCGCGACCCCGATGATTGTGATCTTGACGCCGTTGATCGTGACCGCCCGACCAAGCGCCGACGGTTCACTATTGAACCGCCGCTCCCAGTAACCATGGCTGATGACGGCGACCGGCGACGCTGCTACTTCGTCCATGTGCGCGTCGAAGGTACGACCACGGGCGGCGGGGACGCCCAGCACGTTGAAATAGTTCGCCGAGACGAAGCGACCGTTCGGATGCTCGAGCTCCGGGTGGCCCTCGTCCACTTGCACGTCGAGCCGCGGCGCGACGCCGGATGCGAGCAGCCCGGAAAAGAGCTGATTGTGGTCGCGGATATCCTCGTACAGGCGATACGAAACGACGTCTGTCTGCACGGAGCCATGCCAACTCGCGCCGACGAGCGCCGGGTTTCCGATGGCGACGAGCTGCTCCGGATGCGAGACGGGCAACGTTCGCATCATCACCGCGTCAATCAGCGTGAAGATGGCGGTATTCGCGCCGATGCCGGTGGCGAGCGCCCCGACGATCACCGCGGTGAAGGCTCTGTTGCGGCGCAAGGCGCGCAGCGCGTAGAGGACGTCCTGCCTGGCCTCGGTCAGCATGTCGATTCTCAACCTCGCGCGTTCGCGTTGTTCATCGAGGATGACACAGGATTCGCGTACCGGATTCAGCTCGCCGAACTGGCGCCGGGCTTCGCGCTGTGCGTCGTCGCGTGACTGGCCCAGGGCGACGAGCTTCTGCTCGCGCATCTCGAAATGGAACGCGAGCTCGTCGTCGACGTCGCGCTCGAGGGCGCGCCTGCTGTGCTTCACGAACGGAATGCGAAAGACCCGGCGCACGCCTCCTCCCCTCTAAACGAGAGGGAAGATACCACGGGGTCCAGGCCAGCGCCACCGGAATTTCTTGTGGCAGCCTGCCGGTCGTGGCACCGGCGTTCTTTGATCGGGCCCTTTGTGATCCTTGCCACAGTGCGTCCGGCGCAGCATATTGGCGACAGCATCCCTCCTGTCGGTCGAAGCCGACCGTGACGCTCAGCGCCGGGCGTCGTCAACTCCCGGAAACAATGTCTCGTCGCTGGAGCACGTGTGTCGTTGCCCGCCAATAATTCTGCGTCCGCCGATTCGTCATTGATCGCGGGCAGCGTACTTCCAATTCAGCGCGCCGAAGAGCTGCTGGCCACGTTGCCAGGTGTGATCTCGGCGCGCAT
>JAICKA010000113.1 GCA_025928185.1 Gemmatimonadaceae bacterium | reverse complement strand
CTGTTCGTCAAAGCCTGTCACGGCGGCTACGACGGCCGCAGTCAGGTGCGAGTGACGTCTGCGTCCGCGATCGAATCCGCCTGGCAGTCGCTCGGCGGCCGCGCCTCGGTCGCCGAACGCGCCCTCGATCTCGAGAGCGAGCTGTCGGTGCTCGTCGCGCGCCGGCCGAGTGGCGAGGTACGCGTCTATCCGCCGGCGCTGAATCATCACGACAACCAGGTGTTATCCTGGTCCGTGCTGCCGGCGCCGCTGCCGGCCGAGGTCGCGCGCGCCGCCGAATCCATCGCGCGCGGCATCGCCGACGCATTCCGGCTCGAGGGGATTCTTGCCGTCGAGATGTTCCTGCTGCGCGACGGCACGCTGCTCGTGAACGAGCTGGCGCCGCGGCCGCACAATTCCTTTCACGAGACCGAAGTGGCCTGTTCCACCAGCCAGTTCGAGCAGCTCGTGCGCGCGGTGTGCGATCTGCCGCTCGGGGAAACGCGCGCGTTACGTCCGGGGGCGATCCTCAATCTATTTGGTGACCTGTGGCTCGACGGCCGCACGCCGCCGTTCGAAGCGGCGCTCGCCGAGGCTGGAGTTCGCCTTCATCTCTACGGAAAGCACGGTGCACGCGCCGGCCGAAAAATGGGCCATCTCTCCGCGACCGGCGATACCCCGGCCGAAGCGCTGGAACGGCTCCGCCGCGCCGGTGCGGCCGTCGGTACTACGCTCTCCCGGGATCTCTCTTCTGCTCCGAGGCACTGACATGACGTTGCAGCGCACTCTCGCACTCCTTGCCGCGGCAGCCTGCGCGGCGTGCTCGCATCCCGTCGCGCAGCCCGCGCGCGCTCCGGCGCCGGTTATCGTGCCGACCCCGCCGCCGCCGGCGCCCGTCCCCTTCACGACTGCATCCGCCGTCGTCCACGATCTCGCCAGCCGGCAGGTCGGGACGGTCAATTTCACGGATACGCATTCGGGACTGCTCATCTCCGGCGACGTGTCGTCGATGGGCCTGGGTGTCCACGGCATTCACCTGCACGCGGTCGGACGGTGCGAGCCGCCGTTCGCGACGGCGGGCGGGCATTTCAATCCGACCGACCGCGCGCACGGTTTCAAGAATGCTCATGGCGCGCACCTCGGTGATCTCCCGAACATCTATACGCCGCCCGCCGCGCATCTCCGGTTCGAGTACCTCGTTCCGGGGCTCACGCTTGAGGGCCCGCACGGCCTGCTCGACGCCGACGGCGCCTCGATCGTCATTCACGCCGAAGGCGACGACTATATGACCGATCCGGCGGGCAACTCCGGCGGCCGCATCGCCTGCGGCGTCATCGTCGCACGATAGCCGGTGCGCATCGCGGACTTCGCCCTCGAGCGGTACTTCGCCCGGTGGGAATTCGCGGTGCGGCACGTGCTCGGCGCGTCGGACGTCGAGCCGTTCTCGCTCGCCGAGGTGCTCGCGCTGGCGGATGACGACAGCCGGCGGCGCTGGGACGCGTTGAGCCTCGGCTACACCGAAACAGCGGGTCTGCCAGCCCTTCGCGCCGAGATCGCATCGCTTCACGAGCCGCTCGGCGCCGACGACGTGCTCACGTTCGCGGGCGCGGAAGAAGGCGTGTTCGTCGCGATGCACGCCCTGCTCGAGGCGGGCGACCACGCCGTGGTCGTCTGGCCCGCATATCAATCGCTGTTCGAGATCGCGCGATCGATCGGTGCATCGATCACGTTCGTGCCGCTCGATCCGCGCGACTGGTCGCTCGACGTCGACGCGGTCGCCGCGGCCATGCGGCCGAACACGCGCGTCATCGTCGTGAATTTTCCCCACAGCCCTACCGGTGCGCAGCTCCCGGCCGATCGCTTTGCGCGGCTGATCGCGATCGCCGAGCTGCACGGCGTCCATTTGTTCTCGGACGAGGTGTACCGCTTTCTCGAGCAGGACGGCCGGCCGCTGCCCACGGCTGCCGCGACATCGCCTCGCGGCGTCAGTCTTGGCGTGATGTCGAAGGCGTTCGGCATGCCCGGCGCGCGCATCGGCTGGATCGCGACGCCGGATCCGTCGCTGCGAGCTCGCCTCGCCGCCGTGCGCGACTACACGACGATCTGCAGCAGCGCGCCGAGCGAGATCCTCGCGCTGATCGGATTGCGCGCCCGCTCGCGCATCATCGACCGCGCGCACGAGATCATCTCGGCGAACCTGCGAGTGCTCGACGCGTTCTTCGCGGCAGACGATCGGTTCACGTGGATCCGGCCCCGCGCCGGGAGCGTTGGCTTCCCGCAATTTCTCGCCGGCGACGTCGATCGGTTCGCCGCCGACCTGGTGGAACGCGCCGGCGTGCTGGTGCTGCCCGGCTCCCAATTCGGGTACGCGGGAAACCACTTTCGGCTTGGCTTCGGGCGGCGGGACATGCCGACGGCGCTCGAGCGCATGCGGGAGTTCGTGGCGAGCTGGACTTCGTAGTCCGGTCGTGCTCGCGGCACCGGCCTTGCGCCGGTGAGCGGCGATGACAGACGCGAACTCGGTAGCAGGTTCGGCCAGAAAAGTCGATTCGAAACATGTCGCCGCCGCATTCGCCGGCGCTGCGCTGCTCGGGGCAAATCCACGTGGACGGCTTGGGTTGTTCGCGCGGCTCGCCGGCGTGGCCTTTCTCGCCATCGCCGCGGAGCCGCTCCTCGAGCGGCGGGTGATCGGCGCCGGCGAGCGGCGCCGAAGTCTTGCGCTGCGCGAGTCCATCGACATCGATCGGCCCGTGGCCGACGTATTCGAATTCTTCAAGAATTTCGAGAACTTCACCCGGATCATCGGCGCGATTCACTCCATCGTCGACTACGAGAATGGATTGTCGCACTGGGAGGCGTACACGCCGTCCGGCGAGCTGGCGGCGTGGGACGCGGTCGTGACCAAGTACGTGCCGAACAGCGTGATCGCATGGGAGAGCGTCGCCGGAAGTCCGGTGGAGTCCACGGGACTGATTCGATTCGCGCCCGTCTCACCCACGCGTACGCGGTTGAGCTTCGAGGTGACCTATCGGGCCGCTCCGAGCGGATTGGGCGACGCCGTGCGCGCCCTGATCGCACCGGCACCGCTGGAGCAGCTTCGCGCGGATCTCGACCACGCGCGGTTTTATATCGAATCGCTGCCGGCCCGCGTGCCGGAGCGCCCGATCGCCTGAGTCGCGGCTCGACGCAGCACGGCTCTTTCCCGCATGCGGTACCATTGATTGGAGGACACTCATGGACATGGCAATGGCGGGCGTGCACCACGCCGCGAAGGCACCGGGCGCGGAGCCGGTCAGGAACGTCGGCGACTCGGAGCGCGTGCTGTCCGTGCTCTCGGGCGGCGCGCTCGCGCTCTACGGCCTGCAGCGGCGGGATCTCCGCGGCCTGGCGCTGGCCGGACTGGGAGCGGCGCTCGTGCGACGCGGCACAACGGGACACTGCGACGTCTACAGTGCGCTCGGCGTGAGCACCGCCGACGATCTCACGGGCAAGGCGGCGACGGTCGACGCCCGCCGCGCGATCAAGATCGAGCGCAGCATCACCATCGACCGGCCATGCGAGGCGCTGTACGCGATCTGGCGCGACCTCGAGCATCTGCCGGAGTACGTCGACCACATCGAGTCCGTGCACCGGCTGGGCAGCGGACGCACACACTGGGTCGCACGCGCGCCGGGCGACAAGCGTGTCGAGTGGGATTCAGAGATCGTGAACGAAATTCCGGGGCAGTTGATCGCCTGGAAGACGGTCGGCGATCCCGACATCGCGCACGCCGGATCGGTGCACTTCAGTGATGCCCCCGGCGGAGGCACCGTCATGCGCGTCGTCGTCGACTACGAGCCGCCCGGCGGCCGACTCGGCATGCTCGTCGCCGCGTTCACTCGCCTGTTCGGCAAGGCGCCGGAGGCCGTGATCGAGGACGAGCTCCGGCGCTTCAAGGCGCGAGTCGAGACGGGCGACGTCGCGGCCCACGGACTCACGCCGTAGCGTCGGCGTCCTTGCGATCGGTGCTCCGGCGGCCGCGCGTCCGCCGGTCGCCGATCGACTTGACGGCCGCCGGTGTACGCTCGCCGGTATTGATTTCGAATAGTCTGAACGGCGGCCGATCCGGGTAGTTCGTCTTGAGCACCGTGTGGGCGACGTTGAACACGGGAATGCCCGTCTGCGTCTTGCCTTCCGGCGCGCCCTTGTGCGCGTGGCCGTGGAAGACGACCGTCACCTCGAACCGCGTCAGCGGGTACTCGAGGCGGCTCGATCCGAGAAATGGAAAGATCTCGGGCGATTCACCCTCGACGGTCTCGCGAATCGGCGCGTAGTGCATCAGCACGACGCGATGCTCCGACGTCAGCTTCGCCAGCGCCGCTTCGAGCTTCAGGGATTCCTGCACGGCTTCGTTCACGAAATCCTTGATGATCTGCTCGCCCCATGGACCGAGCGCGCCGCGTCCAAAGCCGCCGCAGAACCCACGCACGCCGGCGAACCCCACGCCGCGGTACTCCCACGTGTCGCCGTCCAGCATGTGGACGCCGACGTCCGTGAGAATCTGTGAAATCTGCTGCTCCTGGCCGCCCTCGAAGTCGTGGTTGCCCAGCACGCACACCACCGGGATCTTCACCGACGCGAGATCCTTCGCGAGAATGCGCGCTTCTTCCGCGGTGCCGTAGTCCGTCAGGTCGCCGCCGAGCACGAAGACGTCCGCATTTTCGGCGATCTGGCTGAAGAGCGGCTGCATGCTTCCCTGTGAGCTCTTCGAATAGTGGATGTCGCTCAGGGCGGCGAGACGGACGACGTCGTCGTTCATGGGCATGGGCACGGACTTCCCGCTCCTTCGTTCTGGACGGCCGCCACTACCGACAGATTCGGGCCACGGCGCCGCGACGGACGCGTCCTAGCCCTGGACTTGCACTTGTCGGGCCCAACGAATCAGCCGCGACGACCCATGGCGTACCAATCGACCTTCGACGATCCGGGGCGGGACACCAACGCATTCTACCGCCGCACGCTCCACGTCCTGAGCGACGCGCGCGTGCCCTTTCTGGTTGGCGGATCGCACGCGCTGCTCAACTACACGGGCATCGTTCGCGAGACCAAGGATTTCGATCTGTTCGTACGCAAGGCGGAGCTGTCCGACGCGCTGGAGGCCTTGCGCGATGCGGGCTATCACACGGAGACCACGTTCCCGCACTGGCTCGCCAAGGCGCGAGAAGGCACCGACGTGGTCGATCTCGTATTCAGCTCCGGCAACGGCGTGTGCGCGGTGGACGACGCGTGGTTCGAGTTCGCGCTCGAAGCAGACGTCCTCGGCATGCCGGTCAAGATCGCGCCGGTGGAGGAGCTGCTCTGGCAGAAATCGTTCGTCATGGAACGCGAGCGATACGACGGCGCCGACGTCGCCCACATCCTGCGCGCCTGCGCGGAGACGCTCGACTGGGATCGTGTCGTGCGCCGATTCGATCCGCACTGGCAATTGCTGCTCTCGTATCTCGTGCTGTTCGCGTTCATCTACCCGGCGGACCGGCACCGCATTCCGGCCCGCGTGATGAGCGATCTCACGACGCGCCTGCAACAGGAGCTCAACAGCGCGCCGAGCGCGGATCGCGTGTGCCGCGGTACGCTGACCTCACGCGCCCAGTACCTGCTCGACATCGGCCGCTACGGCTACGAGGACGCCCGGCTCCAGCCCCGCGGCACCATGAGTCCGGAGGACGCCGTGTACTGGACGTGGGCGATCGAGCATGTGCATTGAATGAGAGAGGAGAGGGGAGAGAGGAGAGAGGAGAGCAACCACCGAGTGGCCGGACGTGAGAAAGGAGATGCCAGATGGCGACGTGAGCCATCTGGCATCTGACCTCTGACTACTGAAACCTCGGCAGTTCCCTATCCTCTCTCCCCTCTCCCCTCTCCTCTCTCCCCTCTGCCTTATCAGCTTGCCACCTGCTCCGGCACCCCGCCGAATCGGCGCTCGCGCAGCTCGAACTCGCCGAGCGCTCCGAGAAACTGCTCCTCGGTGAATTCCGGCCACATGCGGGGAGTGAAATAAAACTCCGCATATGCCGATTCCCATAAGAGAAAATCGCTCAGCCGCTGCTCGCCGCCGGTACGGACCAGCAGATCGAGATCGGCGATCGGGAACGGATCGTGGTTCACCTGAGCGAGCAGCCGCCCGAACTGTTCACGCGTGAGCGTCTCGCCGCCGGCGGCCGATGCAGCCTGGAGGATCGACTCGCGGGCCGAGTAGTCGATCGCGACACGCAGATGCAGGTTGCGGCCGTGGGCCGTCATCGCCTCGGCTTCCTGAATGGTCGACAGGAGCGACGACGGCAGCCGGTCGCGCCGGCCGACGATCGTCAGCCGGACGCCGTTGTCGACGCAGCGCTTGGATTCGCCGAGCAGGGACCGGCGGAACAGCCGCATGAGCGCGCCGACCTCCGGCGTCGGCCGGCTCCAGTTGTCCGCCGAAAACGCGTACAGCGTCAGCGTGCCGACTCCCGCGCGTGTGGCCGCCTCGACGATCTTGCGTGCCGTTCGCACGCCGGCACGATGGCCCGCCGTTCGCGGCAATCCGCGCGAGGCTGCCCAGCGGCCGTTGCCATCCATGATTATCCCGACGTGCATGCCTCGGTACGCCGACGGGACAACGGTGGTTCGCTTCATGTGAGAGAGACGAGTGAGGGAACGCCGCGTTAACGCTCGCGCGTCGCCCGGATGAGCGCTTCCATGTGATCGAGATACCGCTCGAGCGCCCGGCGGCCTGGAGGAGTGATCGTGTATTCGGTTCTCGGAACCCGGCCCTCGAACGACTTCGTGCACGAGATGTACTTCGCCTCTTCGAGCTTGCGCGCGTGCACGCTCAGATTGCCGTCCGTCGTCCGCATCAGCTTTTTCAGATCGTTGAAGCTGAGCGACTCGTTGACCGCGAGCGCGCTGAGGATCCCGAGGCGCAGGCGCTCGTGAATGAGCCGATCGAGCGCCAACGGCCCGTCCGCCAGGTCCGGCGCGTTGCCGGGCACCGTGCGGAGCGGTGTCGACTCGTGTTTTGCCACTGGTTCGGCGGCGCGCCGCCGTTGAGCCTTAGCCACCATGCCTCCAGGCGATCCAGAATCCGAATACCACGTGCAGGCCGCCGAAGCCGGCGATGAGTAGGCCTGTCGACCAGGACGCCGGAACGAGAAAGGCGAGTGCGCCGAGTACCATGAATCCCGCTCCCATGAACGGGACGCTCGGCACCGAGTACGTGCCGGCGGTGACCACGGCCGCGCCATAGAGCAGCATCCAGATGCCCGGCAGCAGCCCATACAGTCCCTGATGTACGAGCACCGCGGTCAGCACGGCGCCGACCAGCACCGGCGGCGAGAAGCTCAAAATCAGCTTTCGCATCGGACCGGAGATGAGCGGCATGTTGGCGGCGTGCGACTTGATTGCCATCGATGCCACGGCGATTCCGGCCGCAATCCCGCACTCCCCAAGCCACGTCGCGACCCACGCCCACGGGAGTGTCTGCCGCACCGCAATCAGCGCGGCGGCAATGGCCGTGAGGCCAATGACGACCTGCCCCCATCCCGAGACGGCCGTGAACGTGCCGGCGCGCTCCATGATCCCGCGGATATATCGCAGGTTGTCCATGGCGCGCGCCTGCATTTCGGGCGGTTCCGGACGGTTGGGCCGAAGCGGGAGCACGGGAGTCATGCGGAAACGCTAATGGGTTGCGCGAATATTAGCAAGTACTTTGTAGTGCAAAGAACAGTCGGTCCTGTTCGAAGGTCAATTCATGGCGCCGAGTTGGGTTGGACTGAGTTGGGGACGCGGACGAGGGCGGAAACTGGCGGACGAGGCACGGACTGGCGGCTGCCGGCGCGCCGAGTCCGTCGCGCCACACCCCAAAGACATTTGGCTTGTTTATTAGTTCGATCCGTTCCGTTCGT
>JAICKA010000125.1 GCA_025928185.1 Gemmatimonadaceae bacterium | reverse complement strand
TGAAGCATTCGATGTTCGGGCATGATCCACAGTTCCACTCCACCGACGGTCGTCTTCTTCCTGTCGGACCATTCGGGCTTGGCACCGGGCTTGTCGTAAGCGAAGCACAGGTTGTCGCGGTACACGGAGAAGTCATCGCCGGCACTGGGCTCGCGCACCACGAATGGGTGAACACCGGTGCCCGTCGATTCGGTGCATGGCGTATCGCCGGTTGACGCGGGGCCGTGGGAACGCTGCCCCTTCTGTGCGCGCAGAGTCATTGCGACAGAAGCTGCGGTATCAGTTGGCTGCTGCTCCGCGTTGGTGCAGCTGCTCATCAAAGCGGCAATCACGACAGCCGCGACTGCACAACACATCGCCCGGGTGGGTCGTTCAGCGGGAAGCAGCACGTCTCCTCCTTTGGCAAAGGTGGCTGACTACTACGTTCCAACTCTTCTAATGTGGACGCAACTCCGGGTCGGCGTTGCGCCGTAGCAGACGGACGGCGCTGCGCCACCGTTGTGCTGTCGCGCTATCGCCTCGTCGTTGTGCGAGAACGGATCGTAAGGACATCGCCGGCGCTACTGCTCCTGCCTCGGACATCTCCGTCAACACCGAGGTCGGCGCAGTCGGCAATGCTTCAAGGCTGGCATCGAGCTGCCGGATCGCCCTGACGGTATCCCCGGTCACAAGACGCAGCAAGCTCTCCTGATATGCTTCGTCGATGTGGAGCGCGCCAGGATACTGTGAACGCCGGAGGCGCTCGAGTGAGTCCAACATGCGGCGTACACCGGACGTGTCGGCGCGCGCGACCGATTGCCATAGCGCCGCGAGCGTAGTCGTACGCGCTGGCAACCGCTCGACGATCTGCGCTCCCAGGACGGGAGCGGCGAGGCTGAGCGCCTGCCCGATCATCCCGGCGCGAACGGAGTCGCGCCTGCCCGGTTCCACCCGGCTCTCCAGCAACTGATCAAAGATCCTCAGCGATGACCGGACACTGTCAATCGGTGCGCCGGCGGCGGCGAAGACCGCGAAGGTCTTGGCAGCGGTCGCGAGATCAGCGACCGGTCGATAGATGGAACCGTCAGGCAATTGAAACAGTGCGCTGTCGGCGGTCGGACGAGACAGGATCACCGCCCGTTGAAGCCTGCCGGTCAACAGCGCCAGCCTTGCCAACGCGTCACGATCCTCCACATTCACTGGTTGAGGAAGGTTCAGTGTCGAGTCGGCAAGCGCCGCCGCGCGCGGAAAATCGAAGGCCTTGACCAGCAAGCGGACTTCGTCGCGCGCATATGACACTTTGCGGTGCTCGTCGGAACTCAGTCGTCTCGCGACCCGGATCTCTGTCAGTGCGGAAGGCTCGTCTGGCCGCGTCGATTCGATGGCTCCGAGCAATTCCAGCACGCGACTCAGAATCAGGTGTCCCCTCGGGTCGGACGGAAACTCGTGGGTCCAACGCTGCGCAATTGCCCTGAGCTCGTGGCGCTCCTCCTCGATCGCATCGGCGGTATTGCGCAGCGCCTCTCCACCGGGCCGAGCGACCGCGAGCTCCGACAGCAAGTACGGAACGAAGGTCACTCGCTCCCCTGACGAATCGCGCTCGAGCGCTGGCCACCCGCCAAATTGGACAGCGTGGTCGTTGACAGCCACTCCGGGTCGATACTGTCCCCAATCGAACGATACGAGTCGCACGAGATAGGGAAGCATCTGTTGATGAAGCGCCTGCGCAGCGGGAAATGCATCGAGCACGCTCTCGTACGTTCGCAGGGCCTCGTCGTAGCTGCTGCGAAACCGCCAACCGGACGGGCTCGACGAATCCGGAACAACCACCGGATCCTCTTTAATGCAGCGCCCCAGCCCGACGGCCGCCGCGATGTCAGCTGGATGGTCGGCGCGCAATTTCCGAAACAGGTCGCACGCCTGGCCAAACCGTTGATCGAGCAGCGCACCAAACGCTTCGGCCCGAGGGCGGTCAGCCGCGGACAACGTCGACTGCCCTGCCGCAGCGAGGCGCACCGCGCTGCGCCACTCAGCCGTCGTGTCGCTCGCCGCGAGCAACAACGACTGCGCGAGACCGAGCTGTGCCACCGCGTTCCGTGGATCAAGCCGAACCGCTCGGCGATACGACGCCACGGCTCTGTCGACATTGCCCTCCGACAATGCGATCGCGCCGCGATCGACGGAGCTCGCCGCGGATGGCAACGGATTGTACCGCGCGAAAACGAGCGCACCGAGGACCAGGATTCCAACGGCACACCCCACCACCGTGAGGGTGCGGGCGCGAACGCGTGAACGTCCCTCCAGGCGATGCGTGCCGCCGGGCGGCGTCGCTGTGCGGGCGACACCAAGCGCCGTCGCGAAGTCATTCGACGAGCCGAATCGATCCGCCGGCGTCGTGAGCAACGCACGCGAAACCGCGAGCTCGACTTCGCGCGGGGCCGTAATTCGATAATAGCGCAGCGGACGCGGCGGCCCACGAAAGCGTTGCGCGATCACCGATTCCGCCGTCGGTCCAACGAACGGCGCCACCCCGGCAATCATTTCATAGATCACACAGCCGAGACTGTAGACGTCCGTCGGCGGACCAAGTGTGCGGTCACCCAGCGCCTGCTCGGGACTGACGTACGCCGGCGTCCCGACGGCAATTCCGGACGACGTCAGCCGATCGCCACCGGCTCTGACGAGCGCCTGCGCCAGGCCGAAATCGGCCACTATCGCATCGCTCCCGGAGATGAGTACGTTCTCGGGCTTGATGTCCCGATGAAGAATTCCTCGCTCGTGGGCGTAGGCCAGGGCCGACGCGACATCGGCCGCGATGCCTAGCGCTTCGCCGAGCGGAAGCTGCCGCTCCCGGCTCAGCCGATCACGAAGGGAGCCGCCGGTGATGTACGGGCTCACGTAATACGGCAGGCCGCGCACCTCTCCCGAGTCGAGCAGGGGAAGGATATGAGGATGCTGAAGCGACGCGGTTATTCGAACTTCCTGAAGAAACCGCTGTGTAGCGACCAGGCCCGCCAGTTCGGGCTTGAGCACCTTGATCGCCACCTCGCGGTCGTAGCGCCGGTCGCGCGCGAGGAGAACGATCGCGGCACCGCCGCGGCCAACCACGCGTGTGATCTCGTAGCGGTCGTCGAGCACGCCCGACGGCGCCAGCCACGCGGAATCGAATTCCGTCGAGACCCGGATATCGCCCACCGAACATCCTCCCCGTAGGCGCCCGCAAACTTACGTTGTCTCCAACAGGTCAACCAGTACTCATGTCGTCATCGGATTCCTACGACGTCCTGGCCGCGTCGATCGAACGTGCGCTGCGTAGCGGAATGCGGCAAGCCCCTGAAGAGGGCCTATCGGCGGCAATTCAGCGTGCGTTGCTCGAGGAAGCGCGCCTGGGCGAGCTCTCGATCGCAGCGTTCCGAATTCCGGTGGTCGTCTTCTGCGGCCTGTTTGGCGTTGCGATCGGCACGCATGGCGGTTCGCTCACCAACGACGGCCTCCTCGTCGTCGTCGTCGCACTGGTATGGGCGGTCTGGTCGGTAGGCCTCCTCGTGGCATTGCGCGGCGGGTGGTACCGCCTCTGGCTGCGCCATGCCGTACCGATCGTCGACGCGACGGCGATCGCGATCATGGTCGCCGTGCAGTCGCTCTCGCTCGCACCGGCGCCGCGTCGCGGCGTATTCGGATTCGTCGTCGCACTCTGCGCCTTTCTCGCCGGCACCGGGGGACCGCGTTTGTCTCGATCGTCGGCCCAGCTCAGCGGGGTTCTCGCCGTGGCGATCGTCCTCGCCGCCGCCCATGCCGTCGAGCTCAACCTCGCCGTGGCCCTGCTCATCGCCGCCCTCATCGGCATCACCGGGCTGGTCGTCGGCCGCTCGCCCACGCTGATCCGTCAAGTCGTCACGCACGGCATCGGCCAGATGCACATCACGCGTCGCTACGAGGAGGCCCAGGAAGCGATCGCGGCACGTGAGGATGTACTCAAGATCGTGTCGCACGACCTGCGCAATCCACTGAGCACGATTGCCATGGCTTCGTCGCTCATGCTCGACGAGGAGCTCACGCCGGACATTCGCGCGCGTCAATTGCGGGCGATCAAACGCGCCGGCGAACGAATGAATCGCCTCGTGCAGGACTTGTTGGACGTCGCAAAACTCGAGGCGGGACGACTCGCCCTCAAGACGCAACAGGTCGACGTCGCAGCAATTGCGGCCGAAGCACAAGACACGCTCGGTCCCATAGCCGACGCCAAGTCGATACGACTGACGACCGATGTGGCGCCCGGCCTGACGGCCGTCCAGGTCGACCCGGGACGCGTTCAGCAGATTCTATCGAATCTCGTCGGCAATGCCGTCAAGTTTACGCCAGCGGGCGGCCGCATCAGCATCAGCGCCACGAGCGGGGATGGAGCCGTGCAAATTGCCGTATCGGACACAGGGCCTGGAATTCCCGCCGATCGCCTCGATCAGGTGTTCGGCCGGTTCTGGCAGGCGGATCGAGCCGACCGTCGCGGGCTCGGTTTGGGCTTGGCGATCGCGAAGGCGATCGTCGACGCCCATGGCGGTCGGATCTGGGTGGAGAGCGAAGAGGGAAATGGCACGACCTTCTACTTCACCCTTCCGCCGGCGGGTGCCGTGCCCGACAGGCAACAGGGCTCGTCTTGACGACGATCGCCGGCCACAACCTCGAGCCTTCCGGCGCCCGCCATCGCCGGAATGTCGATTTCCGACACCTTCGTTCGACGTAAGCGTAAGGAGACGACCCGAACAGGTCGATCTCCTCGGTTCATGAAGGCGTAGCGCACCCCAGTTCCACTTCAACCGGTGTGGTCCCATGCTGATGTCGGATCTTCGCTTCGCGTTGCGCAGCTTGTCCCGCTCGCGCGGCTTCGCCCTCGCGGTGATCGTCACGCTCGGTCTCGGCATCGGCGCCAACACGGCAATCTTCAGCGTCGTGCGCGGTGTCATGCTTCGTCCGCTACCAAATCGCGACGGCGATCGACTCATGTATCTGCGCCAGTCGATGAACGGACCCGGTGGCGAGAACATCGCGTTCTCCGTGCCCGAGATCAACGACTTCAGAGAATCGTCGAAGACGCTCGGTGGCATCGCCGAATATTCGCCGTTCACGCTCACACTCATCCGCGGTCACCAGGCGGAGCGCCTCTCGGTCGGCCTCGTGACGGGCAACTACTTCAGCGTCATGGGCCTCTCGCCGGTGCTCGGCCGCGCGTTCGGACCGCAGGACGACGGCCGCGCAGCCGCGCCGGTCATGATCCTCACCCACGAATACTGGGAAAAGACATTCGGCGGTGATCCGTCGATCGTCGGCAAGACGCTGCGCGTCGGCGGCAAGGTGGCGACGGTCGTCGGCGTATTGCAGCCGGCGCCCTACTTCCCGGCGAAGATCGACGCGCTGATGAACATGGTGATCAGCGAGCATCATTTGAGCGCGACGATGATCACCGGGCGCACGCATCGGATGACCGAGATGATCGCGCGGCTGGCGCCCGGTGCCACGATTCAGCAGGCGCGTGCGGAAGTCGCCGGGATTACAAACCGCGTCCACAAGCAATATCCGGAATCGTACGATGCGGCCTCCAACTATCACGTGACGGTCACGCCGTACAAGGAAGTGCTCGGGCAAAAGGCCGAGCTGACGCTCTGGCTGCTCATGGGCGCCGCGGCGTTCGTGCTCATCATCGCCTGCGCCAATGTCGCGAACCTCACGCTCATGCGCGGTGTGCGTCGCGAACACGAGCTGGTGATCCGCGCGGCGCTCGGTGCCGGCGTGGCGCGCCTGCGCAAGCTGCTGCTCGTCGAGAACCTGCTGCTCGCGTTGTCGGGCAGCGTGCTCGGACTCGCCATCGCGTTCGGCGGTGTCCGCATGCTGACCGCGCTCGCGGCACGCTACAGTCCGCGCGCCGACGAGATTCGCATCGACGGCGTCGTGCTCGCATTCACGCTGTTGCTCGCCGTGATCGTGTCGATCATCCTGTCCTTCGCGCCGAGTTTGGCGAGCGAAGCGACGCTCAGCGCGTCGCTCTCGGCCGGCGCGCGGCGGTCGACGAACGTACGTCGACAGCGACTGCAGCAGACGCTCGTCGTCGCGCAGGTCGCCGTGTCCGTGATGCTGCTGACGGGCGCGGGGCTGCTGATGCGGACGATGCAGCAGTTGTCCGAAGTGAACACCGGCCTCACGAGCGACAACATGCTGACGATGGAAGTGCCGAAGGACTTCAACGGCGTGAAGAAGGACGAGATGATCGCCGACTACGAGCGGATGCGGCGGCAGCTCGCCTCCCTGCCCGGCGTGCAGGAAGTGGGACTCGGTTCGACGATGCCGCTGCGCTCGGCGGGAATTCTGCTCGACGTCAAGGCCGAAACGCATCCGCTCGCGCCGGGCGAAGCGCAGCCGCACGGCGAGTACCGCACGGCGGCCCCGGACTACTTCCACGCATCCGGCATCCCGCTACTGAAGGGACGTGTGTTCACCGACAACGACGACGCGAAGTCGGCGCCCGTCGTGATCCTCAACAAGACGCTGGCCGAGCGGTTGTTCGGCAACAAGGATCCGATCGGCCAGCACGTGGCGTGGACGGGCGACGTGCTGCGATTCATCGGCGTGTCCGACGAATGGCGGACGGTCGTCGGCGTCGTCGGCGACACGAAGGACGGCGGTCTGGACGCGATGCCGTTGCCGGTGGTGTTCACTCCCTTCGCGCAGAGCGACTTCCCGATCGGCGGGTTCGTCCTGCGCGCCAAGGGCGACGCAGCATCACTCGCCCCGGCGGCGACGAAGGCCGTGCGCCAGGTCGCGCCCGATCAACCGATCGAGCACGTGATGACGGTGGCGCAGATTCGCGACGAGAGCGTCGCGCCTCGCCGGCTCAATGCGATGCTGGTGTCGTCGTTCGGTGGGCTCGCGCTGCTCGTTGCTGCGGTCGGCATTGCGGGCGTGCTCGCATTCTCGGTGGGCGCGCGCACCAACGAGATCGGCATTCGCATGAGCCTCGGCGCAGACGCCGGACGCGTGCAGCGCATGATCATCTCCGAGGGCGGACTGCTCGTCGTGCTCGGCCTGACGATCGGCGTGATCGGTGCGCTGTCGTTGTCGCGGCTGATGCAGGGATTGTTATTCGGCGTGCAGCCGCACGATCCGATGACGCTCGCCGGTGTGTCGGCGGTGATGGCGATCGTCGGGA
>JAICKA010000198.1 GCA_025928185.1 Gemmatimonadaceae bacterium | reverse complement strand
GCCGATTCGCGGCTCGCAATGCAGCACGTCGTCGTCGACCCGCACCTTGATGAACTCGAGCGTCGACCGGCGAATGTGGATCTCGTCGCCGAACGGCACGACGACCATCCCCACCGCCTCGAGCTCGCGGCGCAAATCGTCCAGGGTCGGCGGTGCAGGTTCGTTGGGCATGATCCGCTCCGAAGGGAGTGTTCGCTGGTGGCGAGGGTCGGCTGCGCCGATGAATGTCGCATTTCACCCGGCCGCCAACGGTCAGTTCATCGCGAGAGCGTCCCCTCTATTTACTAAGCCGACACCGAACGCGAAATGACTACATCGAAACGTTGCACACGGTGCTCTTTCGCCGCGCTCACTCGCCCGCACCGCACCGGCGACTGGCCGAACCGTCGTCGAAACGCCTGCAGCGCAAGGATAATCGCCGGCCTCGTTTCGCGAAACGTTCCTGACTACTAGACGCACGAGACCACGAGATCATCGTGTCGAATCACCGCACGCGTGGCTCGTTCGACGCCGGCCTGACATTTCCCCGGTCTCGTGCGTTATGAGATATGGAGAGCCGAGAGTCATTGCGTCGACGCCGCGCGCGGTCGCGCGGTGTCGCCAGGTCGTCAGATCGCGCTTCGAGATCGGGCGTTGGCGTCGGACGACGGCGCATCGCTTCCACGAGACTCCACGCCGCGGTTGTCGGTACGACGACGTTCGCGCAAGGAATGGCATCAGCGCTCATCGAAACGCGGTAAGCCTCGCCGAGACGCACGCCAGTCGATCCGATCTTCCGCTGTCACGTGGTGAGCTCGCGCGACCGCGACGCGAGAATGCGAATGCATGACGCGAAGACGCACGCGGACGACTGGAGATCGAGCATCGTCGACGCGAGCCAAGCACCTCCGCGAGGCGAACGACGGCGGTTCGAGCCGGGATCGGCGATCTTCGGTCGGAGATGGGTGAAATGTTCGGCGCGATCGTCGCTCGACGGATTTGGAGCTCAGCCACGCGGCCGTAAACGACCTGCTGTTGGGCCGAGATCGCTGCGTCGGGCGGCCCGATCGAAACATCGCCGTCGCACGCGTGTGCGATGCTCGAGGAAATGTGTGCACTGCCCGGCGCAATGCGTTCACGTCGAGCCGAGATTGGGATACGTCGACGCGAGATCGCGACTCGTCGACGTGAGATGCCGGATCTCGCGAATTCCAGCTCCAGCCTGCAGGTTGAAGTCCGCGCACGGCGCGTCGAGGTTGTACGCCACTGCTTCAAACCTCCGGCAATTGAGACATCCATTCTCGATGTGCGTCCGAGATCGCATTGCGCTGACCGCGGCGCTCGTCCTCACGTCGTCGTGCATGCCGCGCGGCGCACGAAACGTGGCGTCGCCGTCGACGGCGGCAGCCATCGAGACGTCGTTCGGCTTCCACATCCCCGGCTCGCGCGACACCGCCTGGGCCGAGGTGTACGTGCCGCCGAACGTCAGGGCCGTTCGCGCGGCCGTCGTCTTCATCGACCGGAACCTGGACCGCTATGCCTACGACGACCGCGATTGGCGGACGATGTGCCGCCGTGCACAATGTGCGCTGCTGCGAGTGGGCTTTCCCCGCCAGGACGGCGTGCCTCCACAGCGGCAGCGCGTGCGGAACGCCGCGCTCGGCGGCGATTCTATAGTAGTGACGGCGCTGCAGCTCGGCGCCGAGCGCACGGCACACCCGGAGTTGCGCGGCGCCAGGCTGATTCTCTTCGGCTTCTCGGCCGCCGGCAGCTTCGGCCCGACGTTCGCGGCGCTGCACCCGGATCGGACGATCGGATTCATTCGCTACCACTCGAACCTTCGCGGTCTCGCGGTCGACACCGCGGCGCTGGTCTCGATTCCTGCGCTCACGGTCGCCGGCGCTCGCGACGAGATTGCGGGCAGCGAGGATTCCCGCGCGCTCTGGCGTGCGCTTCGGGCGCGCGGCGCGCCCTGGGCGTATGTCGATCACTTCGCGCAGCCGCATCTCTCGATCGACGGACTGGTGGAAGCGGGACCCGCGGCGCGCGACTGGGCGGAAGCATTGCTCGATCGCCGCACGTCGCCGTCCAGTTCCGGTGCACCGCGCGCCGATGCCGGTTGGCTGGTCGACGATTCCACCGGCGTGGTTCGAGCGACGCGCGAGATCACGCGCGCACCGAACACGAGCTGGGTGCCGGACGCGCGGACGGCATTCGCCCTTCGCCAACTCGAGGGCATGTGCGCCGAGCTTCCGCTGACCACCGCGACGGACTTGCTCGGCGGCGGAACGAAGCTGGAGTCGGAGGACACATCCGTCTGTCACTACGTCCACGACACCCCGCATCGCGATCTCTGGGCGAGCGCCAGCTCGAGCCCCAGCGACTCCGCGGCGATGTCGCTGCTGCGCCGCACCCCGGGGGCGATCGCGCTCGCCGGCCTGGGCGACGCGGCGGAGCTCATGATCGACACGAAGCAGCGGTGCGGAACGATCGGGGCGGTGCGATCGAGCTGGGTCTTCTACGTGACGGCGTGCGGTGATGGATTCGGGACCGCCGGCGATAGTTCGCGACTCAGGGCGGTGTCGCGGCGAGTGTTGGGAGAGCCGTAATCGTGTCCGACGCGCCGCCCTCACTCTCCGTGCAACACGCCGGCAACATCCGCCCGCGCAGCTCGCACCGCCGGCACGCAGCTCGCGCCCAGCGTCACGCAGCCGAGCAGTGCGAAGATCGCGACATAGGTCGCCCCGTCCGTCGCGCTGATGCCGAACAGGAACGGCGCGAGTAGATGCGTGCTGATTCGCGCCGCGACGAGGCCGACGCCCACCCCGATCGCGCCCCCGATCGTCGTGCCGGCCATCACCGTCGTCGCGATCGACCGCGCGCTCGCGCCAAGCGCGGAACGAATCGCCAGCTCGCGCGTGCGCCGCGACACCGCGCGCACCGTCACCCCGTAGATCCCAACGGCGGCGAGAATCGCCGCGATGATGCCGAACAGCGACACGAGCAGCGCGCGATACCGCTCCTCGGCGAACGACCGGCTCACCATCGTCGACATCGTCTCGATCCGCTGCGATGTGGCGGGCGGGGCCAGCTGGCCGACGACTTTGCGGATCTGCGGTGCGACGAGGCCGGGATCGCTCGCCGTGCGCACGAGCAGCGAGAGCACCCACGCGCCGCGGCGCTGGGCGACTGGGGTGTAGATCGTCGGCTGTACGTCCTTTGACAGTTGTTGAAAGTGGACGTCGTCCACCACGCCGACGATCGTGCGCCACTCGCCCTGATATTTCAGGCGCTTGCCGAGCGCGGGCTCGTTGGGGAAGTCTCGCTGCGCCAGCGAGTTGCTGACGATCGCCACGAACGGCGCACCCATGCGGTCGGCCTCGCTGAAGTCGCGGCCGGATTGCAGCCGAATGCCGATCGCCGCGAAGTAGCCCGGGATCGTCACGCGCTGCTGCGCGTCGCGCTGTGGCGCCGCATCTCGAGCGCCGCCGCCTCCCGCCGTTTCACGTTCGGGCTGGACGATGCTGCTCGACGACCGTCCGCTGAACGGCGGCGCGTCGGCCGCCGTCACCCCGATCACGCCGGGTATAGCGGCGAGACGCGGGACGATCTCCGCCTGAAACGCCTGCGTCACGGTGCTGTCGCGAGCCACCACGTGCGGGAACGACGGCAGGTCGACGATGAGATGTTCGGCGTGAAATCCGGGATCGACGTCCGTGATCCGCTGGAGCGTTCGCGCGAGGAGCCCCGCTCCGACGAGGAGGACGACCGACAAGCCCAGCTCCACGGCAATGAGCGTCCGCTGAAGAACCGCGCCGCCGCGCGCGCTCTGTCCGGCGCCGTGGAGGAGCGTAGCGGGCCGCGAT
>JAICKA010000100.1 GCA_025928185.1 Gemmatimonadaceae bacterium | reverse complement strand
TCGTGGACGCCTTACTCGCTCTAAGTTCGGGGCGGAGGTGGCGCATGAAATCCAACAGGAAGGCAGGAGCAGCAGCACGACGTGAACGACGGTCATTCAGCGCGGAGTTCAAAGCTGAAGCCGTTCGTCTGGTGAGCGAGCGTCGCGCGCTCGGGGTGCCGTTGTCGCAAATCGGTCGTGAGCTCGACGTGCGTCCGGACCAATTGCGGGCGTGGGTGCGGCAGCAGCAACACGAGAGCGGCACCGGCTCCGGCATGCCGGGCGAGACGCTGGAGCAGGAGAATCGCCGGCTGCGTCGCGAGGTCGCGGTGCTGCGCCAGGAGCAAGCCTTTGCAAAAAAAGTGGCGGTGTACTTCGCGAAGGAGTCGCGTTGAGGTACGCCGTGATCACTCGCCATCGCGACGAGTTCAACGTGCGACTCATGTGCCGGGTGCTCGAGGTGTCGCCGTCGGGCTATTATGTCTCGCTCAAGCGGCCGCCGAGCTGGCATGCGCTGATTGATGAAATCTTGATGGCCCGGGTCCGCATCATCCATCAGGAGAGTGGTGAGACCTACGGGGCGCCGCGCGTCCATCAGGAGTTGCAGGCCGAGGGCTTGCCGGCGAGCCCGAAGCGCGTCGCGCGGCTCATGCGGGAGGAGGGCTTGGTCGCCCGGCCGCGGACACGCCATCGCGTCTCGACGACCGACTCGAAGCATGAGCATCCGATCGCACCGAACCTGCTGGACCGCGCCTTTGATGTGAACGGCGTGGGGATCAACCGCGTGTGGGTCGCGGATATCACGTACGTGCCCACGCGCGACGGCATGGTGTACCTGGCGACCGTGCTGGATCTCGGGTCGCGCCGCTGTGTGGGCTGGGCGATGCGGGACACGATCGCAGACGAGCTCACGTTGAGCGCGTTGCGAATGGCGCGGATGGCGCGGCGACCCGAGCCGGGGCTGATTCACCATTCGGATCGCGGCAGTCAGTACACGTCGGGCGACTATCGGGCGGAGCTGGCGGCGCACGGGATGATTGCCAGCATGAGCGGCAAGGGCGATTGTTACGACAACGCCGTGGCGGAAAGCTTCTTCTCGACGCTGGAGTTCGAGCTGCTCATGAAGCACGATTGGCACACGCGGGACGACGCGCGGCGGGCGATCTTCCGCTACATCGAGACGTGGTACAATCCGAAGCGCCGGCATTCGACGCTCGGGTATCTCAGTCCGGCCGCCTATGAAGAACAGTTACGAGAGGCCGCGTAGTTCCTATCACTTACGCGTCCATTAAATCGGGGCAAGCCCAGCTCGCCGCAGACGGTATAACCCCAATCTTTAAGCGGACAGGCGATTTCTCCGTCGGCCAGCGTTTGAAATACGAGCTTCGCCACCGGGTCTTGGATGAATCGCATCGGGAACTTGTAAGTCAACTCATCGACTGGCGCAACGACGCCGTTCACGTCCAACCGGACCTCGGACCAAAGGCCCAGGCAGCGCTGGTCAACCTTGTCCTTCTTCTCCCGAAACTGCTGCCCGGGCCTGCTTGAGCGCGCTGGACGTCTAAACGTGCGCTGAAGCCGGCGGGCGATCTGAGGATTTGCGAACGCTTCGCATTCGCTTCTTATTGCTGTCGCCCGCGGCTCTAGCTCGAGCGTGAGACGTCACACCAACTATTTCTACATCTCAGAGCCACTTCTAGACCAGGTATAGTTTCATATCCTATCGCAGAGAGCCTGGGAAGGAACGTCGCGAATCTTGCGACGCATACACACCGGCTGCTTGAGCGCGCGCAGACCGTTGACTCCGATTAGCCGCAACCTAACGAACGCCATAGCTGACATTGGCTCGATCTCTACTTTCAGCCATGCGGCAGCCACCTCGATTCGCGCTGCCGTCCCGAAATCCGATACTATGTGTGCATGCCTCGCTACCCGGCTCCATCCGCGCTCGCCATCGCCACGGCCCTCGCCGCCCTGGCCTGCCACCCCACCCTCTCCCCGTCGCCCGTCGCGAGTCCCCCACTCGCCCCCGGCGCCGTCTCGACCACTGCCCCACTGACATCACGCCAGCGCCACTGGGTCGATAGCACCCTCGCCTCGCTCGATCTTCACGACCGCGTTGGCCAGATGGTCATGATCTGGATGCTCGGCGATTACACCAACGCGCACGACTCGAGCTACGCCGAGGCGATCCGATGGGTCGAGCAGGATCACGTCGGCGGCATCGCGATGTCGCTCGGCACGCCCGTCGAGGTCGCGGCCAAGTTGAACGACATCCAGCGCCGTGCGCGCGTGCCGCTCATCGTCGGGGCCGATCTCGAGCCCGGACTCGGACGGCTCGAGGGCGGCATCTTCTCCAACTACATGCTCGACGCGGGCAGCGCGACGGTCTTTCCGCCGCAGATGGCCATCGGTGCGACGGGGCGCGACTCGGACGCATATGAGGTTGCCAAAGCCATCGCGCAGGAGGGACGCGCGGTCGGCATCGAGGTGAACTTCGCTCCCGTCGTCGACGTCAACAACAATCCGGCGAATCCCGTCATCAACGTTCGCTCATTCGGCGAGGATCCGGCGCACGTCGCCGTGCTCGCCGCCAACGCCGTGCGCGGCACGCTCGCCGGCGGCGAGCTGCCGACGACCAAACATTTCCCGGGACACGGCAACACCGACGTCGACTCGCACGTCGGGCTGCCGATCGTCACCGGCAACATGGCGGAGCTGGACACGGTGGAGCTCGTGCCGTTCAGGGCCGCGATCAACGCGGGCGCCGCACTCGTCATGACGGCGCACATCGCGCTGCCCGCCGTCGAGGGCGACAGCACCACGCCGGCGACGCTCGCGCCAAAGATCATCACAGGACTGCTGCGCGACACGCTGCACTTCACGGGCACCGCGATCACCGACGCCATGACGATGGGCGGCATCGGCAAGGGCTACACGACGGAGGAGAGCTCAGTCCTCGCCGTGCAGGCCGGCGCCGACATCCTGCTCAAGCCGGATGATCCGACGCGTGCGATCGACGCGGTGGTGGCGGGCGTGCAGGACGGGCGCATCAGCCGCGCGCGCATCGATCTGGCGGTGCGACACATTCTCGAGCTCAAGGTGCGCTCTGGTGTCGCGTTCGGATCTCAGGTTTCACTCGCCTCGCTGCGCGAGATCGTCGGCTCGCCGGAACATCGCGCGCTGGCGCAGGACGTCGCGCGCCGCGCGATCACGCTGCTGCGCGAGGGCGACAACGCGATCCCGCTCGCCGACACGAGCCGCACGCTCGTCGTGGAGTATGCGCCGTACACTGAGCTCAAGGCGGGACGCACGTTCAACCGCGTGCTCCAGCAGCGCGCGCGCCGCAACATGACGGTGACCACTCGCATCGCGCCCAACTCGAATCAGCAGGCGCTCGACAGCGTCATGCATCTCGCCGACAACGCGTCGACGGTCATCGTCACGGCGTACGTACGCCGAGTGGAGGGGCAGGGACGGTTCGCGATTCCGCAGCCGATCGCCGCCTGGATCGATACGCTTGCGCAGCGCCATCGCACGATCGTCGTCGCGTTCGGCAATCCATACCTGATCGGCCAGTTCCCGAGCGTGCGCACGTACATCGACGCGTACGGCGTGAGCGACGCGCTCGAGCAGGCGGCGGCCGACGCGATACTCGGCCGGCAGGCGATCACCGGACATGCGCCGGTCTCGCTGCCGGGCTTCTTCAAGCTGGGCGACGGCGTGCAGCGCAGCGCGACGACCGCGCCGGATCGCCGGCGATGAGCGCTTCCAGATGGGTCCGGGTGGCGGCGCTGGCCGCGATGGCGGCGGCGTGCACGTCGTCGCCGCATGCCGCGCAGCCGGTGACGCTGCTGCGCGTGATGACGTACAATATCAGATCTGGCAACGGAGATCTCGCACGCACGGCCGACGTGATTCGCGCTCAGGCGCCGGACATCGCGGCGCTCGAGGAGGTGGACGTGCACTGGGCCGATCGGAGCGCGTTCGCCGATCAGGCCACGGAGCTCGCGTCGCGACTCGGCATGCAGGCGCGCTTCGCGGGCATCTATCGCTTGCCCGGGGCTCCGGGCGCGCCGCCGCGCGAGTTCGGCGTCGCGCTGCTCACGCGTCTTCCCGTGCTGAGCTTTCGCAACGACACGATCACGCGTCTCTCCACGCAGGAGGCGAATCCGGTTCCCGCGCAGATGCCGGGTTTGCTCGACGCCGAGCTGGACGCGCACGGGACGCGCGTGCGCGTGTTCGTGACGCACCTCGACTACCGGCGCGACCCGAGCGTGCGCGTGCAGCAAGTGTCGGACATGCTGCGGTACATCGGCTCGTCGACGATGCCGACGCTCCTGCTGGGCGATCTGAACGCGTCGCCCGACGCGCCGGAGCTTCAGCCGCTGCTCGCCCGACTGCACGATCTGTGGGACGCGTCCCGCGGACCGGGATTCACCTATCCAGCGGACGTTCCGCGCGAACGGATCGACTATGTGCTCGCGTCGCCTGGGTTCCGCGTGCGCGATGTCCGGGTGATCGACACCCAGGCGTCGGACCACCGGCCGGTGGTCGCCGATCTCGCGCTGCCGTAAGGAGCTCGGCTGCCTAGGAAATCAAGTACCTGCCCGTCCTCAGGAACTTCCAGGGGCCCGCGCCCGATCGCGTGAGGAACACTTCCGTGAACGAGCCAGACAGGAACGATCGCTTTGGGAAATGGGTCGCCCACAACACATGCACCGATACGGCCGCCGCCGAGTCTGAAACGGAGATCGGTGTCAGGTAGACATAGACTGACTGACCGAGCCGCTCGCAGGCTTCCATCCCAAGCTGATCGCAGCCCTCGAGCAGCGCAGCTGAACCTTCGGTCATCGCGCGAGTGAGGCCGAGGTTCGCGCGAACGTCGGAATCGTCCGCCAGGCCGAACGCAGTCAAAGTTCGGTGAAAGTCGAACTGGATTCCGCGGTCCGCTACGGTCCGTCTCGTCAGGAGCTTCTCGGGCGGGACGACGGCTTGCAACGCCGCGTCGATGATCTCCCCGATCTCCCTTGGCGAATGACTGCGCGTTTGCGCCTGGACCGAGCTGGCTAGTAGTGCGAGACACAGGCAGTGGGCCAATGGCGACAGGCGCAACATGGGTCTCGTCATCAGCACTCTGCAAAGACCCTCGTCACGACGTCTTGGCAGCTCGCGCAGCTCGACCACGGGTGGCGCTGTCCGCCGCCGGCGTACGATTCCGCTGGCGCGTCGTATCCGGCGGCGCGTCCCACTTGAACGCCTTCGCCACTTCCGCCGATCCCGTCTCGCCCAGCGCGCGCTGCGCCACGTAGTCGCCGATCACCGGCCCGAACTTGAAGCCCTCGGCGTTGCCGCCGCCGGCGATGAGCAAATTCGAAATGTGCGGGTGCCAGTCGACGATGAAGTTGCCGCTCGGGCTGATCTCGTAGTGGCAGGCGTGCGTCTTGAGCAGCGGCGCCTTGGCGAGCAGCGGAAAGCGGTGGGCGACGAATCGGCGCGGGCCCTCGAGGTGCTGCGCGTCGGCCCAGCGGTCGCTCGTGTCGGGATCGAGCTGCTCGGGCGGCGTCGCGGGCTGCGGCGGGCGCTGACTGGCGCTCGGCGCCTTGGCGGCCGGCGTGTTCGGCGGCGTGGGCGCGCGCTCGCCGCCGCGCACGCGAAAGCCGACGTTGTCCACCGGCAGCGCCGGCCAGCCGGTGACGCCGGGAAAGTTGAAGCTCGGCAGGTGCGGAAAGGTGAACCGCTCGTCGTTGAGCGGCGTGCCGTAGTAGCACACGTACCCGAGCGGCGTGCGCATCGGATTCTTCGTGAACAGCTCGGGGAACGTTTTGCCCATCCACGGCCCGGGGCACACGACGTACGTGTCGGCGTGCAGCTTCTCGCCGGTGTCCAGCTCGATGCCTTGCAGCTTGCCGTTCACCGGAACGAACGGCGTCTTCGCGCGGCCGATGACGATCTTGCCGCCGAGCTGCTCGAACGCGGCGGCCACCGCCTGCGCCGAGCGGCGCGCGCGCACCACGCCGGCGTCGGGCTCGTACAGCACGACGTTGATGTCGTCCATCGAGATCACCGGGAACGCCTTGCGCACGTCGACCGGCGCGAGCTGCTGATAGGGAATGTGGTGCTTGTCCCACCACTTCTTGGTGTTGACGAGGAACGGCTCCCACGACTGGCGGAGCATCAGGTCGCCCGTGGTGAAGAAGAGGCCGAGGCGAAGATCGCGTCCCCACTCCTGATCGAAGCTCTTCCAGCGCTTCATCGCTTCGCGCGCCCAGAGCATCCAGTGCTCGCCGCTCGCGCGGTCGCCGTACGACGAGCGCACGCCGCGCGATTCGTCGCCCGACGTCGCGCGCCCGTTGCCGGGCCCGTACGCGTCGACGAGCGTGACCTTCGCACCCTGCTGCCGGAGGTTATACGCCGTGAATCCGCCCCAGATGCCGGCGCCGATCACGATGACGTCGGCCGACGAGCGCCCGATGAACGGCAGCCGCCGCTGGTGATGGATGCCCGGCACCTCGGGATTGTCCGTCGGGCCGCAGCCGCCGAGGAGCAGCATGCCCGCGCCGGCGCCGGCGACTTTCAAGAACTCTCGTCGCGGCACACCACTGCGGGGGTCCTTGGAATCCTGACCAGAGGCGGGATCGTTTGCCATGCGCTCGCTCGGATGAGTGTCGGGGAGGGGAGACAGCGGACCGCTCAGGCAACGCCGCGCAAACATGCGGGCGGCCGGGCGCGAAATCAAACGGTCGCCAATCGCGCCCCACGGCGTATAATTGAAGCCTCATTCTCGGGAGCCCTGCCACGTGCCGTCCCTGACGTACGCTGTCATCGCCGTCGCTCTGCTCGGCGCGGCTTGCAACCGGAGTCGCGCGACCTCCGACGATCCGTACAAGGTGCACCTCATTCCGACATCGGGGGCGCCGTTGCTGCCGCCGCCGAGCGCGGCGAACTCCAAGCTGCCGCCGGCGACGTACACCGTGGCGCAGGCGGCGCGCGGGAAGACGGTCTATGAATCGACGTGCGCGCACTGCCATCCCGCCGGCCAGCAGTCGGGCGCGTCGTTCGCGACGGCGTGGGACCAGCGGCCGGTGTTCGACCTGTATTCCATCGTCAGGAACACGATGCCGCAGGACAAGCCGGGCAGCTTGAGCGACAGGCAGTACATCGACGTCGTCGCGTACATGCTGCAGATGAACGCGATGCCGGCGAGCACCGTCGCGTTGCGCACCGACAGCGCGGCGCTGAAGCAGATGAAGATCAGCGTGGGGGCCGCGCAATGACTCCTGCCATTCGACCGCTGCTGCGCACGCTGGCGGTGTGTGCGGCGATTCCGGCGCTGCTCGCCGCGCAGGCGAACGCGCCGGACATGCCGCCGAACAACAGCCAGCCCAATCCGTATCGCACGATCGAGGGCTGGGCGAAGATGCCGCCGGGGCGCACCTGGGGCTCGACGAGCGCCGTCGCCATCGACCGCGACGGCAAGAGCGTGTGGGTGGCCGAGCGCTGCGGGGCGAACGCGTGTGTCGGCTCGACGCTCGATCCAATCCTGAAGTTCGACGCCAACGGCAATCTCGTCGCGCACTTCGGCTCGGGGCTGCTCCAGTCGCCGCACGGCATCTTCGTCGACCGTGACGACAACGTCTGGGTGGTGGACTGCTCCTGCACGCTCGGCCGCGGGCGACGGGGCGGTGCGGCGCAGGCGACGGACACCGCCGGTCCGCGCCAGGGCCATCAGGTCTACAAGTTCAGCCCGACCGGCAAGCTCCTGATGACGCTCGGCACGCCCGGCGGCGCGCGCGGCGACGAATATTTCTGGCAGCCGAATGCGGTGCTCGTCGCGCCGAACGGCGACATCTTCGTGGCCGAGGGCCACTCGTCCGCCCCCGGCAGCTCGGCACGGGTATTCAAGTTCTCGAAAGACGGTACGCTCATCAAGTCATGGGGCCAGCTCGGGCACGGCCGGGACGACTTCGATCAGCCCCACGCGCTGGCGATGGATTCGCGCGGCCGTCTGTTCGTCGGCGACCGGGCCAACAACCGCATCAAGATCTTCGATCAGGACGGCAAGCTGCTCGACACCTGGTACCAGTTCAGCCGCCCGAGCGGCATCTGGATCGACGCGAACGACGACATCTACGTCGCCGACTCGGAGTCCGGCTCCGTCGCCCGCACGCGCACCGACTGGAAGCGCGGGATCCGCGTCGGCAGCGCGCGGGATGGGTCCGTGCGCGCATTCATCCCCGACCCGGCAGTGAACCCGCCGAGCACGAGCAGCGCCGAGGGCGTGGCGGTGGACAAGAATGGGGTGATCTACGGCGCCGAGGTGGGGCAGCGAGATCTGAAGCGGTACGTCAAGCCGTGATGCTGATTCGGCCGTCGGTGTCGATCAGCCGTTTGAACAGCGCCGATGGTCCGAAGTTGCACAGCAGCCCAACCTGGATGCCCGATGCCCGCATGTAGTTGCGCAACTGGGCGACATTTGGCGGATCGATCTGTCTCCCGGTCTTGACCTCCACGATGACTTTCGATTCAACGATCAAATCGGCGCGGTAGCGGCCGATGAGCACGTCGTGCAGCAGGATGTCGAACGACTGTTCGCGTTGCACGGCGAGGCCACGCCGCTGGAGCAGCACGACCAGGCCGTTGGCATAGACCTTCTCGAGGAAGCCGCTGCCGAGGAGGGAATGCAATTCGAAGAACGCGCCGAGTATCTCGTGCGTGATCTCGTGGTGCAGGAGTTCTTGTTTTCCCATCAACGCCTCTCCGCGCCTGTCCGCGGTTCTCCGCAGTTCTCCGCAGCCCCGTTACTGTCCTTCGCATGTAGCCGGCATGCGTGGCAGGACCAGCATCATTTCATTGCAGAGAATCGCGAAGCCGCGGAGAACTGCGGAGAACCGCGGAGAACGGCGGCGAGGACT
>JAICKA010000197.1 GCA_025928185.1 Gemmatimonadaceae bacterium | reverse complement strand
CAAGGCGAGCTCGCAAGGCGCCGCGAGGACTCCCGTGTCCCATAAATCTCAGGAACCATCCGATCCTCCGGACGGCGCCGACAGCGCTGGCGAGTCTGGCGGGTCGAGCTCATCCAGCTCCGCCGAATCGGCCGCGCAGCGCGTGGCCGACCGCAACGTCACGAGGATCTTCACCGGCGACGACGGTCGCGAGTGGACCGTGCGCGAGCTGCCGCCGCCGTCGTACGATCGGCGCCGCGGTCCGTCGCTCCTCTTTTCGGCCGACGACGTCTGGCGACGCGTGCGCCGCTATCCCGCCGACTGGCACCAGCGCCCCGACGCCGAGCTGTACGAGATCAGCCTCGGCGTTTGACGGACTCGGTTGGAGCATGGCGTTCGGTCGAGAACTGCGCGTCCGTCGACCGATGCCACTCCAGCTCCTCCGGCGTCACCGGACGCATGATCAGGTCCGCCGATAGCCAGAGCAGCTTCGAGAACGGAAAGAACACGATCGGAAAGAGCAGGATGAGCGCGGGGAGCACGATCTCGAGCGCTGTCCACGGCACCACCGGCCAGTTGACGATGATCATGATCGCCAGCACGATCGCGAACACCAGCGTGCCGATCGAGTAGTTGAGGAGAATCGAGCCGCTGAAGTAGTCGTGCTCGCCGCGCTCGAGCCGCACGCCGCAGTTGCCGCAGCGCACGCGCAAATGAAACCAGTCGCGCAGCACCGGCCCACCGCCGCAGTTCGGGCAGTGCAGCGTGAGCGCGCGCCCGATGAAGCGCGCCGCTTGTCGCGGTCGAGCAAAGCGCCACGGGGCGCGAGAGTCCATCTCTTCGAGCATAACCAGTGGATGAACGGTGGAACGGTGGAACGGTGGAACGGTGGACAGCGGCAGAAGCCGCCGCTGACGCTGTTCAGCTGCATCGAGTCACGACGCTGTACGGATTATGCCAACTCTCATCTCGACCGATTGACTCTCCGCTCCCCCAAACCTACTCTCCCGTCACAACTCGATTCTGATCGTCTCGGACAGGGGCACGCGCTTTGGCGCGAGTGCGTTCGACACGATCGATAAGACGGAATCCCTGGCCGCCTGCTGCCGGGGATTTCTTGCAGCATGCGTCTCCGGTCGCAGGTACACCCTTGCACCGGAGGTAACGATGACCGCTGCATCCGCAGTCCGCCGCCTGGTGGTGTTCGCAGGCATTCTCACCACGACGATCGCGTCCGCACCCCGCGCGCAGCTCGCCGACCCATCGGGCTGGCACGTCGAGCGCGCCACGCTTGCCGCCGACGCCAGGCCGCGCACCGACGCGATCGCCCTCGTGTCCGGCATTGCCTATCGTCCCGACGTGCAGCTGCTCGACGGCGAGCTGCGCTTCGTCCTCGCCCCGCCCGCCGGACAGTTCGCCGGCGTCGCCTTCCGCATGGCCTCGGCCGCCGATTACGAGATCTTGTATTTCCGTTCGTCGACGGACTGCGGCTGCTGGATCGACATGCAGTACCAGCCCGTGTTCCAGGGCGAGACGACCTGGCAGCTGTACAACGATTCCACGTACACCGCGGTCGTGCCGCGGTCGCATCGCCGCGGCGATCTCGCCGTGCGCATCGCCCTCGCCGGCTCGCGCGCCGACGTCTACCTCGGCGCCGACAAGCGCCCCGTGCTGCGCACCCGCCTCGTGCGCGAACCGATTGCCGGCGGCGTCGGCTTCTGGGCGATCCCCGATCAGTACAAGCAGCCCGCCGAGCTGCGCGGACTGTCCATCGACGCGAACGTGCGCGGCTCGCTCGCGCCGCTCGCGCCGGCGTTCGACCGCTTTTCGTCGACCCGCCTCACCGGTTGGCTACTCTCGCCGCGCCAACCGGCACCGTCGATCGAGCCGCCGGCCACGCCGCCGGAATTCGTGGCATCCGACACGGCTCGCTGGATCCCGTCGCAGCCCGACGCCTCGGGCTTGATCGACCTGACGAAACAGCTCGGCAACGCCGCCGGACCGCAACCGATGAACGTATTCGGCGGAGCAGGGTGGGGCATCGCGTACGCGAAGCTCCGGCTCGTGTCGAACCATGCCCAGACGCGCCGTTTATGGTTCTCATATAGCGACGGCATCGGCGTCTACGTCGACGGCACGCGCGTCTACACGGGCCGCAACGACTACGGCTCGAAGTCGCCCGATTTCCTTGGCGCGCTCGGACCCGAAACGGAGTTCGTCGACCTCCCGCTCAGAGCTGGCCCGACCGACATCGTCCTGGCAATCACCGACAAGGCCTTCGGCTGGGGCTTCCGCGCGCACCTCGACTCGATGGACGGCGTTACCATCGTCGCTCCGGGACCGTAAGCGTTCCACCGTTCCACCGTTCCACCGTTCCACCGTTCCAGCGCTCCACCGCCCTTGACTCATCAAGAAAACCAGATACATTTCCCCGCGTGACCACCTCGACCCACATCGACACCGCGCGCGCCGCTGAGCTGTTCCACGCGCTCTCCGACCAGATCCGCATGGACGTCGTCCTGCTGCTCATGGACGGCGAGCGGTGCGTCTGCGATCTGATGGCCGATCTCGACCTCGCGCAATCGCGGCTGTCGTGGCATTTGAAAACGCTCAGCGACGCCGGCATCATCAACGGCCGCCGCGAGGGCCGCTGGAACTATTACTCGCTGAATGCCGACGCGCTCGCCGAAGCGCGCGGCATTCTCGAGTCGCTCAAACCCGCACGGCGGCTCGCCGTCCGGTCGTCGTGCTGCAACTGAACCGCTTTTCTTTTCTCTAAAGCATCAAGAAATCTCGATCAACTTCTGTCCGGAGCTCACATGTCCACGCCAGCGCAGGACCAGTCGACCACCGTGAAGGACTCGGTGCGCCAGAAGTACGGCGAGGCCGCCCAGCGCGTCATCGAAGGCAACACCGCTACGTCGTGCTGCGGCTCGAGCGGCTGCTGCGGCTCGACCACTGAAGCCTGGGACCCGATCACGTCCGACCTCTATGAGGAAGGTCAAAAGTCCGGTGTCCCCGCCGAAGCGCTGCTCGCCTCGCTCGGCTGCGGCAACCCCACGGCGCTCGCGCAGCTGCACGAAGGCGAGACCGTCCTCGACCTCGGCTCCGGCGGCGGCATCGATGTGCTGCTCTCGGCAAAGCGCGTCGGGCCCACGGGCAAGGTCTACGGCCTCGACATGACCGACGAGATGCTGGCACTCGCCAACGAGAACAAGCGTCGCGCCGGCGCGGAGAATGTCGAATTTCTCAAGGGCGAGATCGAGCACATCCCGCTGCCCGATAGCTCCGTCGACGTCATCATCTCCAACTGCGTCATAAATCTCTCGGCGGACAAGTCGCGCGTGCTGCGCGAGGCATTCCGCGTGCTCAAGCCCGGCGGACGGTTCGCCGTGTCCGATGTCGTCGTGCGCGGCGAAGCGCCGCCGGAAGTGCGGCGCAGCATGGAGCTGTGGATCGGCTGCGTCGCCGGCGCGCTCGAGGAGCTCGAGTATCGCGACCTGCTCGCCGACGCGGGCTTTCGTCGCGTGGAGATCGAGCCGACGCGGGTCTACAAGGCCGAAGACGCCGCGGCGTTCCTCACCGGGAGCGGCCTCGATCCGGAGACGTTCGCGTCGCAGATCGAAGGCAAGTTCATGAGTGCGTTCATCCGCGGCGTGAAGCCGACGCCGCTCGGCACCAAGGCCTCAGCCAAGACATGCTGCGGACCTGACTGCTGCAACTGATCTGCGGAGGAGCGGAGGAGCGGCGCCGCTCCACCGTTCCACCGTTCCACCGTTCCACCGTTCCACCGGTCCACCGTTCCACCGTTCCACCGTTCCACCGTTCCACCGTTCCACCGTTCCACCGCTACCAACTCAGCTGCCCCACCGTTTCAGTCAGCGTGTGTACT
>JAICKA010000182.1 GCA_025928185.1 Gemmatimonadaceae bacterium | reverse complement strand
TTCATGAACGGCTATCCCACGGTGCGCACCGACGACATTCTCATCCACCCGCGCGACGGTGATCTGATCGTCGCCACACACGGCCGCAGTCTCTGGATCGCCGACGACATCACGCCGCTCCAGCAATTCACCCCGGCCATGGCGGCGCATGATGTCGCGCTGTTCGAGGTGCGTCCGGCCGTGGCGTATCTGTTCGACTATCGCACCGATGCGGACGTCGGCGGCGACAAGCGCTTCGTCGGAGAGGATGCGCCGCGCGGCACGGCGATCAACTACTACCTGAAGACCGCCGCCTCCGGCGCCGTGACGGTGTCGGTGGTCGACCCGACCGGCCGGACGCTGTGTACCGCCAAAGGCGCATCGACGCCGGGCATTCATCGCGTGCAATGGACGCTCGTCACGCCGATGCTCACGCCGAGCCGCGGCGGCGCAACGCCGGACACGAGCTGCAGCGCGAGCGCCCGAAATACCAGCACCACGCCCATCGCCGCCGGCACGTACGTCGCCAGGCTCACGGTCGGCGGTCATACCTACACGACGCCGATCAGAGTTCTCGAAGACGTGTGGATGCACGAGCGGTGACGGCGGCGCGCAGCGCCGCCCGCGAGATCAGTCGAGCTCCATCTCGTGCGCGATGTCCAGCATCGCCGCGGCCACACGCGAGTCGAAACGCGAGCCGGCGCCCTGCTCGATCATCCGCAGTGCGGCATCCTGCGCGAGCGCGGCGCGGTACGGCCGGTCGTGCACCAGCGCGTCGTAGAAATCCGCAACCGCAACCACGCGACCCTCCGGCGGGATCATTTCCCCCGAGAGGCCGTTCGGGTAGCCGAGGCCGTCCCAGCGCTCGTGATGCGTCAGCGCCACGCGTTCGGCCGTGACGATCAGTGAATTGTCGCCGCCGGCCAGAATGCTCGCACCGATCGTGGTGTGCGTCTTCATCACGGCGTATTCCTCTTCCGTCAACGGACCAGGCTTGCGCAGGATGTCGTCCGGGATCGCGATCTTGCCGATGTCGTGCAGCGGCGCGGCGCGGCGAATGAGCTCCGCGAGCTCCTCGGACGCGCCAATGCGGTGTGCCAGCTCCGCCGCGAGCACGCCCACGCGCCGCGTGTGATCGCCCGTCACGTCGTCGCGCATCTCCGTCGCGATGGCCAGCCGTTCGAGCACCTCGATGCGCGACGCCAGCAGCGCGTCCGTCCGTTCGCGCACGCGCTCCTCGAGCGTGCGATTCTCGCGCGCCAGCGCGAGGTGCAGCCGCCGCACCTCGAGCAGATTGCGCACGCGAAGCGTCACTTCCGTAGGATCGTACGGCTTGGTGACGAAATCCGACGCGCCGGCGCTCAGGCTGCGCGTGCGCGCGTCCGACGAGCTGTCGCCCGTGAGAATGACGATCGGCAGATACGGCTCATCCGCCGCGGCGGCGCGCAGCTCGCCGAGCAGCGTGAAGCCGTTGACTTCCGGCATGTGCAGGTCGAGCAGCACGATGTCCGGCCGCGCGGTGTGATAGATCCGCAGCACGTCCTGCGCGCGCGTGGTCGCCAGCACGTCGTTGTAGCCGGCGCGATTGAGGATCGTGGTGAGCAGCCGAACGTTCGGGACGATGTCGTCCGCGACCAGGATCCGGTTCGACGGTTCCGGGTCGTACGCGCCGATCAGATCCGCGTCGTCGATCACGCCGCCTCGGGCGTGTTCGGCCGATCGAGCACCTCGCGAACTTTTCGCTGGAGCGCGTCGGGCGTGAATGGCTTTTCCAGGAACCAGGCGGCCGGATTCTGGTCGGGGTTGTGCACGAGCGCATCGCGGGTGTAGCCGGACATGAGCAGCGTTCGAACGCCAGGACGCAGCCGCTGGACGTGCGTGGCCAGATCTCGGCCGTCCATGACCGGCATCACCATGTCGCTGATCACGAGATCCATCTCGACGCTCGCGTCGCCACAGAGGCGGAGCGCCTCGAGCCCGTCGGAGGCCTCGATCACCTCGTAGCCCGCGCCGCGCAGAACGGCACACGCCATCGTGCGCAGCGACGAGTCGTCTTCGACGAAGAGAATCGTCTCGTCGCCATGCAGCGTCGGGCGATCCTCCTGGCCGCTCTCGCCCGCCACGTCGCGCTCGCCGGCCCGCGACGGGAGGTACACGCTGAACGTCGTACCTCGCCCCGGCTCACTCGCCACGGAGCAGTGTCCGCCGGATTGCTGCACGATGCCGTGCACCGTTGCGAGCCCGAGCCCCGTGCCCTTGCCGCTTTCCTTCGTCGTGAAGAACGGCTCGAAAATCCGATCGAGCAGCTCGGGCGCAATGCCGCTGCCCGTATCGGTCACCGAGAGCATGACGTGCGGCCCCGGCGTCCGCACGCGATGATTCTTCGCGTCCATTTCGCCGAGCACCACGTTCGCGGTCTCGATCTCCAGCACTCCGCCATGCGGCATCGCGTCGCGCGCGTTCACCGCCAGATTCAGCAGCACCTGTTCGACTTGTCCGGGATCCGCCATTACCATGTCGATCGACGGCTGCATCTTCGTGACGAACTCGATGTTCTCGCCGATCAGCCGGCGCAGCATTCGCTCGACGCCGGCAATCGCCTCATTGACGTCCAGCAGCCGCGGTTGCAACACCTGCTGGCGGCTGAACGCCAGGAGTTGCCGCGTCAACGCCGCGGCGCGATGCGAGGCCTCGAGAATCTCCTTGATCGCGTCGCGGTCCGCCCCCTCCAGCGTTCCCGCGGACGCGAGCAGGTTGGCGTAGCCTTCGATGACCGTGAGGATGTTGTTGAAGTCGTGCGCGACGCCGCCCGCCAGCTTGCCGATCGCGTCCATCTTCTGCGCCTGGCGGAGCTGCGTCTCGAGCTGCATGCGGTCGGTCACGTCCTGAACGGTGCCGATCAATTTGCCCGGCCCATCGCCCTCGACCACCACGCGCCCCTGCGCCTGCAGCGTACGCACTTCGCCGTCGGGCCGGATCAGGCGGTACAGCTCCGTGAACTCCACACGCTCGGTGAGCGCCCGCTTCATCACGCGGCGAAAGCGCTGCTGATCCTCGGGATGTAGAAAATCCACCACGTCGGCCATCGACGGCGGCGCGGCGCGCCGCGGCACGCCCCAGAGATCGTACATCTCGTGCGACCAGAACTTGGCTCCGCTCCCGTAATCAATTTCCCAGTAGCCGAGGTGCGCGGCCTTCTGGCCCGCGCCGAGACGGCGCGTGAGCAGCCGCAGCTCGTCCGCCAGCGCGTGCTGGCGGCGTTCACTCTCCTGCAGCACGCCGTTCGCGCGATTCAGCTCGAGCGCTCGATTTTCCAGCTCGGCGGCGTATCCCTCCAACTCGACCGCCTGTTCCTGCAGCAATTCCGTCTGCTGCGCCAGCTCGTCATTCTGGCCGGTGAGCCGCTCGTTCTGCTGCGTGAGCACGGCTTGCTGGGCGGCGTCGCGCCGCAGATTGCTCGCCAGCCGCATGCGCAGCAGCACGACGAGCGCGATCAGCGCGAAAAACTCCAGCAGAAAGGTGATTTGAATCGCGGCCAGCAGGCGCGGAAGCTTCGCGTGCTGCGCGTACGGCGCGCCCCACATGTCGATCGCCATCGCGCCAAGCACGAGCACGATCGCCCACGACACGCGGTCGAGAAACCGGCGGGACTGCGCGTGCTCGGCCCCCGCGACTCGGATCTGCGTCTCCATCGTGCGCGAGAGGCCGGCTGATGCGCCGGCAGCATCCGGTTGCGACCCGCTGGCGGGGGTTGCGGCCAATTTCGTGCGCGGCATCGGCGCCGCGCGTGCGGACGGATTGATTCGGGGCCTCCCGCGAAGCCAGATTGACGTCAATTGGGAAGTTTCGGCTTCGGATCGCGAAATGGTCAAACATGGACGACAGATGACAGTTATCTGTTTTGGAGATTAATGGCATGGAAATCCGTCAATTGACGCATTTCATCGCCGTTGCTGAGGAACGGAGCTTCACCCGCGCCGCCCGGCGCGTGCACATCGTCCAGTCAGGGATCTCCACGTCCATCAGCGCCCTCGAACGCGAGCTCGGCGTCCCCCTCTTTCAGCGCTCCCGGCGACACGTCGAGCTGACCCCGGCCGGTCGCGTGCTCCTCACAGAGGCCCGTCGCGTCGTCGCTGCGATGAACGCTGCCCGCACGGCGATCGGCGCCGCCGAGAACGGCTTGAGCGGTGCACTGCACGTGGGCCTGGTCGCGACGATTCCGCCCGAGTTGCGGCTCGCCAAGCTGCTTCGCGTGATGACGCGCGATCATCCGGCGGTCTCGGTGCGTGTGACGGAAGTCAATTCACCCACGCACGAGCAGGTGAAGAACGGCGAATTCGACATCGCCATCGGTCCGGGCCAGGCACCCGGCGGCCTCACGACCATCCCGCTGGCCTCGTATCCGCTGGTGCTCGCCTGTCCCGATCACCACCGG
>JAICKA010000247.1 GCA_025928185.1 Gemmatimonadaceae bacterium | reverse complement strand
TGGAGGAACTGCTCGTTGTTCGACTTGAGCGCCTCGGCGGACAGGGCCTGAAATGTGTGCGTGAGCTGGGCCTGAGCCTGGCGCATCGCGTTCGCCTGCGCGGTGGCTTCGGCTACCGCCTTCGCGATCAGCGCATCGCGTAGCCGAGCGGCAAAGAGCCAGACGATGCTGCCGCCGACTAGGGCGCCGATGAGAAAGGCGGCGGTGATGAGGAGTGATGTCATTCTGAAGGTCAGACGAGTGGCACGGGAGCGCGCCACTCGACGGAGAATGCGCCGCGCGACGCCGTCCTTCAAGGCGCGCTTCTCTGTTATCCCGCCTGCCTTAATGTTCGCCATTCGACAGATCGCAGCACCGCCGAGGCGTGCACGATGGTGCGATCATTGCGGCCGGCGCTTCAGAGGCCGGCCGGGCACCTGTCAGATTCTCCTCGTCAATGTCTTCTACTCGACTTGCGCGCGCGTTGCTGCTCGACGTCGTCTGCGCAACCTGGATCGCACCATCTCTCTGCAATGCCCAGCAGGCGGATCGCTCGGCGATGCACATGGTGCTCGGCTGCTGGAACGTCACCGCCAGTCCGTTCACCGGCAAAGGATCGACGGGCGCCGGAGTCGACCCGGGCCAGACGACGCTGCCGTCGATCGTCAAATTCGACTCGCTGCCCGGACCATTCGGCGCAGAATTGCGTCCGAAGTCGCGGGGCCACCTCATCCAGGGAGTGACCGGATACACGATCCCGATGTACCGGAGCGGCTATTACCAGTTTCAGCAACATGACAGTCTCGAGATACTCTGGTACGACGCCTCTGGTGACACGAGGCTCACGCTCGGTGCGGACCGTCGACCTCAAAGCGCGCGAACGCCCGAGTCAGGCGATCAGCTTCAGCTGGCGTGCGGATTGTCGGCCGACTATCGGGCCGTGCGGCAGCCTGAAGACATGGTTGGGTAGCAGCCCCGCGCCCGACACGCTGGACGCACCATACTTCCTGCCGGGTGAAACGAAACGGTACGTCGTCCGACAGCAGGTCGATCGCCTGAACCAGGAAGGCGCCGGAATTCCCGTCGGCGCGTACGCATTCACCGGCTCTTTCGGGCGACCACCCGCCGCCCGGATCGCGTCGAAGCCGGTCGTGGTGCTGGTGGGGCCGTGATGATGTTCTTGCCCACACGACGTCCTCTATATATATGCCGGCGCCGATCGCGAAATGATTGAGGGCGAATTGTTGCAGGCGACCATGTGGCTACGCCGCTGAGCGACGCGTGCGCTTCGACGACGAGCGTGCGGTGGGCGACACCGCGAGCAGAGCCTCAGGGTTGGTCGCCGCAATCCGCAGCAGCACCTTCGCCGGCCCCTCCGGCTCACGTCGGCCCTGTTCCCAGTTCTGAAGCGTGTCCACGCTGATCCCAAGGAGCGCGGCGAACTTCGCCTGGCTCAGCTTGAATCGGGCGCGCAACGCTGCCACGTCCGGCGTGCCGCTCCGCATCACGTCCTCGGCCTTCGTCACACGGCTGGCCCGCGCCGTTCCGCGCTGAATCGACTTCATCTCCTTGACGCTCGCCACGAGCTCGTCGAACAGAACCTTTCGCATACCGAATTACTCCATCTCGATGAGTCGGCGAAGCACGCGGAGCTCCGCTCGGCTCAGGTCCGAGCGCGCGTTCTTCGGGTACATGAACAGTAGGTAGATCTGCCGGGCTGATTCTTGCCAATAATAGATCACGCGCGCGCCGCCCCGCTTTCCTCGCCCCGGCATCCGCCAACGAATTTTTCGGAGACCGCCAGAGCCAGGGATCACGACGCCGGAATGCGGCGCGACCAGCAGATGGAGTTGGAAGGTGCGAAACTCCTCGTCCGTCCACGCTGCTGCCATCTGTTTCGAGAACACCGCGGTTTCGATGATCTCCATGGGTCAAGATAAGGCCCGAGGTACTATCCGTCAATGGCGTATAATCGGCGACGTGCGCGACTCGACAAGTGCGATCACGAGCCCGGAGCCGGCTCCCGCGACTTGGTAAGACTATGAGACCCCCGCACTCCCCAGCGCCGCCACCGTCCTCACCCCGCCGCCGGTCTACGCGCGCTGGTGGGCGATGACCGAGGCCTGCTCGGGCCTCCATCGCGATATGTCGGCCGTGACGTGGTACGTCGCCACCGGCTCGTTATCGATCTCTGATGGCAAGGACGCCAACCTCGCCGGCTACTACTCGCCCGTGAGCAATCGCATCGTGCTCGCCGACACCGCGAACCTCGGCGGCAGAATCATCCGGCACGAGATGCTGCACGCGCTGCTCGGTCCATCAGTTGGGGGCCATCCCCGCAATCAATTCCTCGGCCGATGCGCGGGAACCGTGGACTGCAGCGGGGAGTGCATCACCGAAGCCGGCCCACCACCGCCGCCCGACCCCGCCGCGGTCACGGTCGATCCT
>JAICKA010000032.1 GCA_025928185.1 Gemmatimonadaceae bacterium | reverse complement strand
TCGAGCGCTTTGGAATCGCCCTCTTCGCGTGTTTCGCGATAGAGCACGAGAAAGCCCTGGAACTTCACGATCGATCCCGTGGCGCGGAACAGATAGCTGCGGCGGCCGATGCTGCCGACGACGCCCTTGCTCTGCGCCGGGCTGGCCGGCGGCTGGATGTCGAAGTCGACCGTCGTCGTGTCGAAGATCGCCGGCGTCATCTGCGACGCCATGAACCGCTGCCAGACGAGCTGGTAGAGCTTGAACTGGTCGGCGCTGAGATACCGCTTCACTTCGTCGGGTCGCCGTGTGGCATCCGTCGGCCGGACGCCTTCGTGCGCATCCTGGGTGTTCTTGCCTTTGGAGTCGCCGTAGAGCTGCGGCGTCTTGCAGACGAACTCCTCGCCGAACAACGTGCGCAGATAGTCGCGCGCCTGCTGCGCCGCACTTTCGGCGACACGCGTGGAGTCCGTACGCATGTACGTGATGAGACCGACCGAGCCCTCGTTGCCGAGGTCGACGCCCTCGTAGAGACTCTGCGCGGTGCGCATCGTTCGTTTGGAGCCGAACGACAGCTTCTTCGCCGCCTCCTGCTGGAGCGTGGACGTGGTGAACGGCGCCGCGGGATTCTTGCGGCGCTCGCGGCGCTTCACTTCGGTGACGTCGAAATCCTTGAACGTGCCGGCGCGCCCGGTGCGATCGGGGCCGCGGCGCCGGATGTCGTCCAGAACGCGCTCGGCCTCGGCCTGGTTGCCGATCTCCGTCTTCTTGCCGTCGATCTGGTGCAGCTTGGCGGTGAACGGCTGGTTGTCGCGCTCGAGCTGCGCCTCGATGCTCCAGTACTCGACCGGCTTGAACGCGCGGATCTCCCGCTCGCGCTCGACGATCAAGCGCAGCGCGACGGTCTGCACGCGTCCGGCCGACGTGCCCTTCTTCACCGTCTTCCAGAGCACCGGGCTCGCCTTGTAGCCGACGAGCCGATCGAGCATGCGCCGCGCCTGCTGCGCCTCGACCTTCTTCGTGTCGATCTTGCCGGCGTTCTGGATCGCACGCCGCACGGCATCCTTCGTGATCTCGTGAAAGAGCACGCGCTTGATCGACATGCTCGGCGCACCGCGCCGCGGCTTGATCTGCGTCGCGACGTGCTGCGCGATCGCCTCACCCTCGCGATCAGGGTCGGTGGCGATCAGAACTTCCCTGCTCTCCTTGGCGGCGCTCTTGATCTCGGCGATTGTCTTTTCCTTGCCCGGAATCGGCACGAGATCCGCCTTGAAGCCGTCCTCCACGTCGATGCCGAGCTTCTTCTCCGGCAAATCCATGATGTGACCGACCGTGGCGCGCACACGATAGCCGCGTCCGAGGTACTTGCCGATCGTCTTCGCCTTGGCGGGCGACTCGACGATGACGAGCGTCGGACCGTCGGACGCGCCGTCGCTCGACGAGCCCTCGTACTCGACGACCGCAGCGGCGCGCTTGCCCCGCCGCGCCGTCGCTTTCGTCGTGGCCTTCTTCTTTGCCGATGCCCGCGTCTTCGCGGCGCTCTTTCGGGTTGCCATGTTCAGTGCACCGTCTGGTGTTGATCGCCGTCGTCCCGGTCGATGAAACCCGCTCCTTCCATGAGAGAGCGCAGGTCATCCAGCGCGATGCGGCCGTCAATCTGTAGGAGTGCGCGTTCTATGATGTGCTCCAGCTCCGCGGCATTCAGCGCGCCGGAGCCGGTCAATGCCAGCAAATGTCCCCAGGCGTCAGGGGCGAAACGGCCCCGCTCGTGGGGTCCTAATACGCGAATAGTCATAATGCCAACCTTTGGACGCTCGGACCGCCCTAAAAGCAAGAAGGGGAGGATCGGCGATGCGTCCAGCATCGATCCTCGCCCTGTATAACCAAACGATTGCAGCTCTGATCCGAGCCGCGAAGCCATCAGTTGGCTCGCGACCGCGTAACGTATTCCTAGCGGAGCGCGGAGGCAAGCGTCACGACGTCATCTATAACCCGTTGTAGTCCATAGAGTTCCGTGTCTACAACGTGATCGGCAGACTCGTACCGGGCCTTCCGCTCCTTCATTAGACGCTCCAACTCGGCCTCAGGATTCGGCCGGCTGAGCAACGGTCGCATCATGCGCATGGGTCCCAATCGTTTGAGCGCAGTCGCTGGCCGCACCTTGAGGTACACCAGCTTGCTCGGCGGCCGCACCAGGTCGATGGCCCCGTCGGACGTCACCCAGCCGCCCCCGGGCGACACGATCATGTTGCCTACGAGCTTGAGCTCCTCCGTCAGCTCGCGCTCCTTCTTTCGGAAATACGGCTCGCCCTTCTCGCCGAAGATCTGGCTGATCGAGCGACCCTCGCGCCGCTCGATCTCGAGATCCATGTCGAGGAACGTTCGGCCGAGCTTGTCGGCAACGGCCTGACCGACAGTGGTCTTTCCGCAGCCGGGCAAGCCGATCAGGATGAGATGCGGCAGCGACGGATCAGCCGCCGAGCCGGGCCGCGACGTGCGAAAGGTAGGCGTCATAATTCCGCCTCGTTTCCCCGAGTGAATCGCCGCCGAACTTCTCCACGAACGCGTCGGCGAGTACGAGTGCGAGCATTCCTTCAGCGATGACTCCCATTGCCGGTACCGCCGTCACATCGCTTCGTTCGGCGACGGCCGTCGCCGGTTGCCGCGTCGCCACGTCCACCGTATTCAGAGGACGCATCAAGGTGCTGATTGGCTTCATCGCGACGCGCACGACGAGCGGCTCGCCCGTCGTCATGCCGCCCTCGAGACCGCCCGCGCGATTGGAGCGGCGGCGCACGTTGCCGGCGAGTACGCGACCCGGCGCGAGCTCGATCTCGTCGTGAACGTCGGCGCCCGTAAGGCGCGCCGCCTGAAAGCCCATGCCGATCTCGACGCCCTTCACGGCGGGAATGGACATGATCGCCGCGGCGATACGGCCATCCAGCTTCCGGTCCCACGAGACGTGCGAGCCGAGTCCCGCGGGCAGCCCGTCGGCAACGACTTCGGCGATGCCGCCAAGCGTATTGCCCGCGCGCTTGATCTCGTCGATGTGCGCGATCATGCGCGCCTCCGCCGCGGCGTCGAGCGTGCGGAGCGGCGATGCGTCGGCAGCGGCATTCAGGTCCTGGGGCATCGGATTGGGCCGAACGGCGTCGATGCCGCCAAGGTGCACGACGTGGCTGCCGATCCGCACGCCGAATTCCATGAGGAAACGCTTACAGATGCCGGCCGCGGCGACGCGCGCAGTGGTCTCGCGCGCCGAGGCACGTTCGAGGATGTCGCGTGCGTCGTCGCGGTCGTACTTGAGGATACCGGTGAGATCGGCGTGCCCGGGACGGACGCGAGTGACGGCGCGTTTACGCAGAGGCGAGTGATGAGAGGATGGAGGCGAGTCGCCCTCGGTCGCCTGTCCTCCAATCTCTGTCCTCTCCGCGCTCATCACCTCCTGCCAGTTCTTCCAATCCCGGTTCCGGATCAGCATTGCGATCGGAGAGCCGAGCGTCTCGCCGGCGCGAACGCCGGAGAGGAACTCGATGGCGTCCTTTTCGATCTGCATGCGCCGGCCGCGGCCGTAACCCTGCTGGCGGCGAGAGAGCTCGGCGTCGACGTCGGCGGCGACGAGTGGCAGGCCGGCGGGCATGCCTTCGAGAATGCTCACGAGTGCCGGCCCGTGCGATTCGCCGGCGGTGGTGAAGTGGATCATTGGTTGGTCAGTGGTCAGTGGTCCGTGGTCCGTGGTCCGTCGACACGTCGAGCGCGGGTCGAGCGTGTCGCGCCGAGTTGGATTGGATTGAATAGGGAAACACGGATTTGACGGAATGGACGGAATGGACTGACAAAACACGGACCTGGTCCGGCGTGGCGCACCGAGTTCGAGGCGCCGTGGTCAAAAACTATTTCTTGCGGTCGTGGCGCTCGGGCTTCAGTGCGCCCGTGGAGGCCATCGCTGCCTCGTCAGTCCATTCCGTCAAATCCGTGTTTCAAAATCAATCCAAGCGGATTCGGCGCGCCACCCTCACCACGGACCACAGACTACGACCAGAATGCACGCGAGCCCGGCCAACGGGCCGGGCTCGCGAAGATCGAAACGGGAAACGATCAGGGCGATGGAAGAATATCGCCTGCGTGAAGGTCGATGACTACCAGCCCCTGTGGCGAGAGGCCGAAGAGCTTGAGCACGATCCCGGAACCGGCATCGCTCGGCCCGGGCAGCACGGCGCGCAACGGCCCGTACAGGTTGGTCTTGATCGGCAGGTGGCCGCGGCTGATGTAGTGGAAGATGTCGACGATGTCGATGGCCTGGTTGTCCGAGGCTACGAACGCGGTGCGCTCGACGTCGCCGGCGGATCCATTGGCCTGCGGATGGAAGGCGATGCCGCCGCCGCCCGCGCCGCTGGAGAACACACCCTGCAGCCGAAGGTGGAACGGATTGTCGACCGTCGCGAAGAATGCCTCGTTACCATGCGCGCCGACCGTGGCCCCATTCAGGTCGAGGGCCAGGCCGTTGACATGGTCGGACGCGTTGGTCGTCAGGTCGATCTGCGTAATCGGCGGCGAGAAGAACGTGGGGTTCGCCTCGGACATGAAGATGATACCGGAACCCGCCGTGTGACCTTCGCCGAACGCGATCCAGTTGCGGTCGCCGCTGACCGCGACATAGGTCGTGTCAGTGAGTCCGGCGTTCGTGATGTCGACGCCGGTCTGGTACGTGACGTCGCTCCCGTTGAGCGCGTTCAACTGTGCGATCGTGACGTCGAGACCCTGGTTCGTGGTGACGCACTGCGACGGCAGCGCCGTGCCGGGCGTGTGGTCGCAGATTCTGAGTGCGTCGGAGGTATTGGTGGCCGCGCCGCTGATCGCGAACACCGAGTCGGCATTGATGACGACGTGCTGCGTCGTCGATTGCGTGAGAGAACGGTAAATGATGATGGGGTGTGGATCGGGAACTGCCTCGGCCGGGTTCAGATACCGAATCGTGCCTTTCGGCGCCTCCGCGGTCGGCCGGGTCGAATAGAAGACCGTGCCGTTCGACAACTGGCCGACATACTGCGGCCGGTCGGAGTAGATGATCGGACCGGAGGCTGATTCCGTGAGCTTGCCGGTTCCGTCGTCACGCACCTCGTTGACCGTGTACAGATAGGTGCCACGGGTGAGAATGCGCTTCGCATTCATCTCCTGAAGGGTCGACAGGTCGACCATGCTCAGGTTGGTACCGCCCGAGTTTGCGACGATGAGCGTATTCGGATCGAGCGTCGAGACGAACATGCCCCAGGGCAGCGAGCCAACCGCGACGCCATTCGGATCGTAGGTCTTGGTCGCTTCGTGGAATACCTCGAGGCGATTGAAGTTCATATTCGAGAGAATGACGTTCTCGCGCGCCGGATCCCATACGAGGTCGCCGATGACACCGGTGCGCGCCTGTGGAATGGCGTACGTGTGGCCATACACGATCAACGTGGAATCGGCGTGCGCGAGTGCAAGCGATGCCACTGGCGAGAGCTGCGATGGGCGCACCGCATAGCCCGTGCGTCCCGCCTGATCGACCGCGAAGCCGACGATCGAAATCCGCTGGCCCTGCAACGTCGTCGCAAGGTTCTGCAAGCTGAGCGCGCGAACGACGTTGCCGGTGTACGGCGCCGCAAGCACCACGCTGTCACGCAGGAGGACGTTGCCCAGACTGTCGAGCGCCACATAACCCACGGACACGATGCCGTCGCCGTGCGCGTTGATCGTAACGGAGTCATCCAGCTCGCTGCGGGCCAGGACCGTTTGTGTGACGAGCGGCTCGGTGGTGTTCGTGCCGCGCACGAAGACCGTGGTGAGGCCCGAGGTGCCGGGCAGGCCATCGACGTTCAACGCGGTGGCCGAGATGCTGATGCGAGTACCGATCTTCGCATTCGCTGGAATCGGTATGACGGCGGTGAGTATCGTATCTCGCGGCGCGCCGGCGAAGTTCTGCGTGATGGTGGTGTCGAGCGGCGTCGGCCAGGTCGGATCGCCCTGGACGTGCACCGCGATGGTCCGGATGCCGTTCGGATGCGTCGCGCGCGCCGTGACGGTCATGCCGATGCCGATGGGCGTGCTATCCCCGCTGATCGGCGCGGTGATCGCGACGTGCGGGCCCGACACGATGAGAACGGTTTTCGTGACGCTGTCGGTACCGCCAAGGCTGTCCACCGCGACCGCCTTGATGACGAGACTGTCCAGCGTCGTATCCTTGAGATTGACGGGCTGCAGGTACCGGCGCACGACGGCGTCGTGAATATCCGGTCCGAAGCTCGCTCCCGGTGCGACGTAGCGGGTCGTTTGCGTCAGGGTTCCGAGCGATGCGCTGCCGAAGAACTCGAGACCAGTGATCTCGAGAGATGCGAGCGGATGATCATCGTGCAGCCGCACGACGACGAGGATGGAATCGCCGACGTTGACGAGCTGGTTCACCGCCGGCGTATCGATGGCGATGCCTGGCTTGTCGGTGCCGACGGGGATGATCGTGCCGCCGCCGCCACCACCGCCGCCACCGCCGATCGGGCCGGTGGTGCGCGTGTCGCAGCTCGCGACGGCCGCGATCCCCGCGCACACTACGGCGATACGAAGAATGGTTGATCGCATAATGAGTCTCAGCTCCGGCCGCGGTTAAGGACGACTCGGCGTCGGCAAATCCTCACCGTCGTCGATGATGTGCGGCGTCAGCAGGATGAGCAGGTCGCGTTTCTCCTCTGTGCGGTTCGTCACACCGAACAACCGTCCGATGATCGGCAGCTCAGAGAGTATCGGCAGGCCGGAGCGGGTTGAGTTCAGAGTTTGCTGGGTGAGACCGCCCATGACGGCCGTTTCGCCGTCCCGGACGAGTACCACATTGTCGACGCTCTGCTTCGGGAACACGGCGCCGACGTCGTTGGACTCGAACTGCACGCTCGAGTTCTCGACGTGGACCTTCATCATCACCTGGTGATTCGCCGTGATCTGCGGCGTGACGATCAGGATGATACCGGTCTGCTGGAACCTGACCGTTGCGCGCGGGAAGCTCGACGTCTGCTGGCCACCCGCAGCACCCGCGTCAATGACGCGAATCGGCACCTGGGTGCCGGCCGTGAGGTTCGCGGTGTAGTTGTTCATCACCGTCTCACTCGGCTCCGCCTGGACGTCGAGGAGCGTGTTCTGTTGGAGCGCCTCGAGGAACGTCGTGAAGTCGAAATTGCCCATCGCCGTCGAGTACACGAGCTGCAGCGCCGCGCCGGGCACGCGCTGTGTTGCGTTGGCAATGGCAGACACGGTGTTGCCGCCGAGCGCAATCTGGCCGGCGTCCGTTCGCGGGTTGCCGGTGGAATCCAGACGCGGCACGATGTCGTTGAAGAACTGCGTCTGCGATCCGAGGTCGTAGCGGAGACCGAGGCCTTCGATCGAGGTGCGGTCGACGAGGATGATCTTCGCCTTGATATTCACCTGCGGCTGGCGCAGATCGATCGTCTTGACGTACTCCTCGAGGCCGGGCAGCGCGCTGGGGACGTCGGTGATGCTGATGCTGTTCGTGACCGTATCGGCCGTCACCGTACCGCGGTGCGGGCAGTTGACATCCTGTACGGTGGCGGGTTCCGGCTGCTCGGTGCCGGATGCCGTGCCCGGGGGTTGCGTGCCGGCAGGCAGGCTCGGGATGCCCGGCTGCGACGTACATGTGCGCGTGAGTCGCGCCATGACCATTTCCGCCACCGACGTCGAGCGTGCGTAGTTCAGGCGGACGGTCCGCGTGATGAGAGGCGTCGTAGCCCGCCGCGCCGCGATCGACTGGAAGGTGTCGACGACGATGACGCCGTCGGGGTTGACGCTCACGTCGTAGCCGTTGGCGTTCATCACTTCCTTGAGCGCCACGTCCCACGGGAGGTTCACGATATTCGCCGTCACGTTGCCCGTGACGTTCTTGGATGGCAGGATCGTGCGGCCGGTGAAGTTCGCGAACATGCCGAGGACATCGGCGATCGGCGCATTCTCCCAGCTCACGGTGATGCGTGGCTCCTGCGATTGCTGGAACTCCGGCTCTTCGGGCAGCGCTCGGCCGCCATGCGCGGTATTCACCGGAATGACCGTCGTCCCCACTTTCCGCGAAGCACGCGGTGCGGGAGCCTCGCGGCGCTCAACCGGAGCGACCTCCACGTGCGCGGGCTGCGGATTCGACGGCGCAGCATCGGTCTCGGCCGCCTCGCCAACCTGCCAGGGATCGAACGAGACGTTGGCGCCGTCGACGCTGATGCGTACGAGGCCGCCTTCCTGGGTGACGGTGTACGGATGGTTCGTGTCGAGCGTGAGCACGACGCGCACGACGGTGCGCGTGAACTGCGAGTAGCGGATGCGCGTGATGCTGCCGCGCGCGACACCATCATAGACTTCGCCGAGCGGCAGACCGAGCGTGGCGCCGCTCATGTCGACGACGATCTTGTCGGGCTTCGTGAGGGTGAAGTGCTTGAGCGTGATCGAGCCGTCCACGTGGATCAAGACGTCGGCGTGGCCGGCTTTCGGGACGACGCGGAGCGAAGTCACGGTGGCGTCGTTGGGAAGCGGGCGCGCGGCGAGTGGCGCCGCGTATCCTCCGATCGCGCCGAACGCAGCGAGCATCGCGGATGCAAGCGTCCGGTGTCGCATCATTTGTCCCTCACTTTGGTGGAATCGCCAAGCACGAGCGAGTCGTCGCGCGTGGTACCGAATTCATCGATGGTGAAGACGATCGTCTTGAAGCGGATCGCGGAAACGCGCATGCGGCCGAGTACCGAACCGACCGTGACGCGGTACTGCTTGTTGTTGCTGCCGGTCGAGATGTCCCGCAGCGTGGCGACGCTGTGGTTTCCGCCGCTGTTGTCGACGAGGATGCCCGTGAGGCGCAGATCGCTCAGTGCCGGGCGCAGCTCGCTGGTGGTGAGGAGCGAGACGAACGGGTCGCGCCGGCCATCGAGCGGATACTCGAACAGCTCGCGCTGAATCGCGTCCGGCGGCACCGTGTCGGCGGCCGGGTGCGCGGTTTTGGTGTCCGCGGCGGCAGTCCTGATCGCCGGCGCGGGAGTCTTTGTCGTGGTTGCGGGAGCCTTCGACTTCGCGGCCGGAGCGCCCTGGAGCTTCACCGTCACGGGCGTGTCCTCCACGCGCTGCTCGGCGGCGATGTGCGCGTCCGTGGCGGCGGCAGCCTTGCGCGCCGCGGCCTTCGCGGCGGCACCCGGCACCTGCGCGGCCGCGGAGCTCGCGACGAAGGCAGTGAGGGCGATGGAAAGAACGATGCGGCTCATGGTGCTCCCGGCTTGGCGGACGGCGTCGCCAACTCAAGCGACGAGTGGGCGACGTACGTCTGGATCTGGAACTTGACCTCGAGGAACTGCTCGCCTTTCTTCGGCTTCAGTTCGCCGATACGAGTAGTCGGCGTCAGCGAGATGTTGATCGGCGCAATGATGCGCGGCAGCGAACCGACGTTGGCGAGGAAGGCGGCGACTTTTTCGTACGGACCCGTGACGCCCATCTTGTAGCGGTACGTGTCGAACTGATCGCCGTTCACGACGCCGTCCGGCTGCACGTCCGACAAGGCGAGACCGGCGCGGCGCGCGGCGTTGGCGACCGATTCGAGGAGCGCCGGCACCTCGTTCTGCGTCGGTACGAGCCGCCGCAGAATCGTGAGCTGCCGCGCGTACGCCTCGGCTTCCTGCTTCATCCTGGTCGCGCTTCCCTTGGCCACTTCGACTTTGGCCACGCGGTTGAGCGAGTCGAGCACATTGACCCGCGTGGCGAGTGCGGTCAGCTCGACGTTCTTCGGCGTCCACACGAGCTGCTGGTATGCCGCTGCGAGCCCGACCGCGATCAGTCCGATCGCGATGAGCTTCTGGCTGCGTTGATCCTGCGGAAGAAGGCCCATGGCTATTTCACCGAAAGGCTCAGCGGGACGCGACGAATGAACGCCGTGTCCGGCCGGGTATAGCTGATGGTGAGCTGGAACTGCGTCACTTCCTTGCCCTGATCCATCGCGAGCTCGGAATGATCCAGCTGCACGTTGCCCAAGTACGGCGAGGCTTCCAGATCTGTCATGAAGCGCGTGAGCGCCTGGATGTCGACGGTCCGCCCCATCAGACGCATGGAGATCGAATCGCGGGGGATGTCCGTCTGGAGCCGCGGCGGCGGCTGGTGCTTGTCTCCCCCCTTGGGCTTCGCAGCCACCGGGGCGACGACGACGTTGTTGCTCCCCTGCGGCGTGCCGGTGAAGCTGAGGAGCGTCAACCAGGTGTACTGCGGCAGCGCGCGGCTGACCTCATCCATGATGTGCGGCCAGACGAAGCGATCCTCGTCGAGGCTGCGGATGATATTGACCTGGCGCAGCAGCGTGTCGCGAACGGCCTGGGCGCGGTTGCGATCCTTGAGGAAATTCGCATAGCGCGTCGAGTCGTGGACCGCGGTGTCGCGATGCTCCGTGAGCTGCGCGTCCTGCCGTGTCTGCAGCAGATACAGCGTACCCACGGTGAGCGCGGACACCACCACCGCCGCGACGGCGCCGATGAGGAACTTGTCCTTCATGCGGCCGGAGAGGCCGGCGATCAGCGCGCCGAAATCCACCGACTGGCGGCGGCTGGCGGATTTTTTTCCTGCACCGGGCAGGAGATTGATTTCAATCATGCGACCTGCCGCAGCGCAAGCCCGATGGGCAGCATCAGGAGGGGAGCGATCTCGTCGGTGACGAGCGACTCGAGCGCGCCGTCACGCACCTTCAGGTTGGCGAGGGGGCTCGCCTGCCGGACCGCGACGCGCAGACGATTCGCCAGCATTTCATTGAGTCCCGGAATCCGTGAACCGCCGCCGCAGGTGTAGATCGCGCGCACGTTGCCGGAGCGGGTGTTCTGGGCGAGGAACGCCGCCGCGCGCTCGATGCCGACGGCGATCTCCTCGCCACGGCTCTCGAGCACCGCATCGAGATGCGGCGATCGGTCGTAGCCCTGCAGCAGTTGCTGCGCCTCGTCCGTGGACAAGCCGCGCTCGCGCTGCAGATCCTCGCGAATGCGGCGCGTGCCGACGCTCAGATCGCGCGTCAGCAACGGCACGCCCTCGTCGAGAATGTTGATGTTCGTCACGTCGTGGCCGATGTTCACCAGGCCAACGACGCCGGTCATCGCGTCGGGATAGTTGACCTCGAAGGCGTTGTGCAGCGCGAACGCCTCGACATCGACCGCCGTGGGCGAGAGGCCGGCGTCCGTCAGCACGCGCACCTTCGACTCGACCAGCTCGCGCTTGGCGGCGACGAGCAGCACACTCATCTCGGCGCCGTCGGCATCGGGATCGAGGATCTGGAAATCCAGCTCCACCGATTCCATGTCGAACGGCACGTGCTGCTCCGCTTCCCAGCGCATCAACTCGCGCGCCTGCTGCTCCTTGACGCGCTCGATTTGAATCTTCTTTATGATGACGTCGCGCCCGCCGACCGCGGTGACGACGTTTTTCGACTTGACGCCGGCTTCCGACAGCGCGAGCTGGATCGCGTCGGCGACGATGCCGGGATCCATCACCTCACCTTCGACGATCGCGTCGGCAAGCAAGGGCGTGACCGTCACCCGCACGAGCTCGGGCTCGCGCTTGGAGTGGTCGATGACCGCGACCTTGATCAGGCCAGAGCCGATGTCGAGGCCGACGGTGGTTTTCTTGCGGCCGAGCAGGCGCATAGGGAGGGCACTGAAACGGTGACGACGCGACAGGAAGCCGCCTCATGCGGCTCCCGTCCCACCGAACACGACCAACCCGCCTACAGGTAACAGCCGTTTCGCGCGGTGACAGGTATCACGAGACTCAAAACAGCTCGATCCACCCCCGATCTCGGAGCGGCTTTGGCGGTGCTGCACGTCGCAGCGCGCGAGCAATCACGCACGGCGCGTAGCGGATGGTTCCATCAGTCAGGACGAGAGCGTCTGCGGCGGTGTCACCGACCGCTCCCGGCGGCGCAAAGGCCATCAGGCCACCCGTCAGCGTGAGCGCGGCCCCCGCAGCGTGTACGGCCCAGCCCGCCACGACCAAACCCGTCGCTGACACGGGGCCGGTAATCGTCAGCGTGCCCATGACGATGAGAATTCCATCGAATGCCCCATCGGCGATGGTCGTATCGCCGGCCACATACAAGACGCCGGGTCGGCCGCGCAGCAGCTCGAGTTGTCTGGCGGTCAGCAGATAGCTCGACGAATCGGACGCAGCGTCGCGCGTTTCGATTCGCAGTCCTGGACCCGCCGACGCGCTGGCGCCTGGCGCGATCACGAGATTCGGCGCGCCGGTCGTCGCGCAATCGGCCTCTCCGACGGCATCTGGCACGAACTGCACGCGCGGGCCGAGCGAGACGTTCCCGCGCGACACGATGGCCGCCGCCGCCGGCCTGCCGGCGACCGGGAACGCCGCGACGAGGTTCACTCGCCGTTCGGCATCGAATCCCGGCGTGGCAATCGCGTCGGCGACGATCCAGAGCAGATCCGCCGGCAGATGCGTTACCGCCACGCGCGCCGCAACGCCGCGGGCCGCGGGATCAGAGATGTCGTATATCGTGGCGCGACCGAGCGGCAGATCCGCCAGCTCCCCGCCGGTTGAGCCCTGCAACACACCATATGCTGCATCATCGGCTGCGGCGGACAATCCGGCCTCGTCGTCGGCAACGCGCGCGGTGCGCCGCGCGCGCGTCGACGCGGCCACCGCACCGGCCATGAGCAAACCCAAAACCATGAGAATGCCCAACGCGCTCGCCAACGCCACGCCGGCTGGCGGACGTCGATCAGTCACGGTTGTGAATCATCACGTAGAGCCGCGCCGAATCGCGCGACGTGACGATCCCGCTGCGCGATGCAGTCGGTCCTCCGCCGGGCGCCGGCTGCGCGCGGAGCACGATCTCTACGGCTGCGATTCGGCGCGGGTCGGCGACCGGCGAGGCGAGCGCCACGCCGAGGCTGTCGAAATACGAAAGCACCAAGCCGCCGCCGCCGCTGGCCGCGGGCGAGGGAAAAGGCCCGCTCACCGGCTGAATACCGTTGAACATCGCGAGTGCGGCATTCCAGTCGCGTTCACCCAGGTACCAATTGCCGTCGGCGGCCCGATAGAGACTGTAGCGCATGGCGCGAGTGACGCGGACCGGCATTCCAACCATCCTGGCGATCTGCGGCGCGCCGGTCAGCATCAGGCTGACCGTCGGTACCGGGTGTGCCGTTGCGCCGAGGTACGGACCGGGCGAATCGCACGCGCTGTCCTGTGGCGCGGCGGTGCTCGTGGCGACGATGCGATAGCCCACCCACGAGGGAATCGAGTCGGTCGGCGTGAGCACCCACGCGGTGTCGCCGCTGTCTATTGGAGTGAGAACGCCAGCGTAGCTCTCCGCGCCGGCGACGGGCGGCGCGAGCGCCAGGGCGCCAGCGCTCGCGGCACACGCGATGGCCGCGGCAATGGTGCCTCGAACTTCCAGCGCTGTGTCGCGCGCTTCCATTATGTCCCCGCTCGACGGGGATGCGCCCCGCAGCTCGAGCGACAGGATGTCCGATCCTTCGCGAACGCGTGCCGTCGCCGCGCGAGCGCCGGCGAGATCGGCAAACAGACGCTGTCCGCGGAGCGAGATCGCGGCAATGGTCGACAGCACGACGGCCGCAACCGTCATTGCGACGATCAGCTCGATCAGTGTGACGCCCGGGCGCGAGCTCGGCGCGCGCACGCTGGTCAACACGGCACGCGCGTTCGGAGCACGAGGAACGACGAGCCGGCGCGCACCGTGAAGCTCACGCTGTCGCGCAATTCGCGAATTCCGGCTGGATCGGTGCGGACCGTCCAGTGCTCGCTCAGGCGTGCACTGGCGCTCGATCCATCGGTCGAAGCTGCGCACGCCAGTGCGCCGAGCCGGGCGAGGCGGCTCTCAGCCGCACGCGCCGCATTTGTGCGTGCGCGCGTGTCGCCCATGGCCCGCACGAGGATCGAGCATCCGGCGACGAGCGCCAGGAGACCGACGTCGACGAGGACGACGGCGACCATCACCTCGATGAGCGTGAATCCTGTGCGCGGCGGCCGGCGCTTGCCGAGTGGTGGACCCATGGCCGCCAACGTATGATGGCACGCGCGGGCACCAGCACCAGAACAACGCGGGCAGCATCGAAATCATGCTGCCCGGAACCGCGTCACTGCTTCTTCACACCGATTTGCAGATTGTCGAAGCCGGAGCCGTTCAACACGCCGTCGATCCGCGCTTCCGTGCTGGACATCTCGCCGACGTAGGTCATCGGCTCGTCCGCGCCTTCCACGTTGATCGTGAGCTGGAGCTCGGGATAGACGAACACGCCAGTGGCGGTACCGAATACCTGGCCCAGACGACCCGCCAGGACGACGTTCCCGTTCACGCCGCCGGAGTCGTTCTGTGCCAGCGCGAGCGACAACTCATACCCGCTGGCGGTGCCCGTCCAGGAACCGTCCACGGTATTGACCGGCGCGAGGGTCTCGCTGCCGCACGCGGCGACAGCGACGAGCATGAGTGCGGCAAACAGTCGGCGCATAGGGTACTTCTCCGTGACGGGTGGCGGGAATCGATCAAGGATGATACCGGCAGCAATCCGGCTCGGTCCCGAATCGTCCCGCCACAAACAAACAACCCGGTGGCGCGAGCGCCACCGGGTTGTTCGTTGAGCAGACCAACTGTCGATTATGGCGCCACGTACGTACAGACCGGCGCGCCTTCGTTCGCCGTCGCGAGCAGCGGGTTCGTCGTGTTCATCGAGATGCCGCACGTCTCACCCGGCAGCTGCGAGTGGGTGTTCGTCGCCGTCCAGAAGCCGCCGCCCGTCACGATCGCCGGGAAGCCCACGCCAGCCGAGGGCGAGAACTTCATGCCCTGCGCGCCGGTCGCCGCAGTGTCCGCAACGTAATAGGTGCTGTCCGAGAAGAACGCTTCCTCAGCCGTGACCAGGTTGCGAAGGTCCGACTTCATGGCCGTGACATAGGCCTTGTTCTTCGTGTTCGCGAACTTCGGAATCGCGATCGCGGCAAGAATACCGATGATGACGACCACGATCAGAAGCTCGATAAGGGTGAAGCCTTTGCGCAGCTTGAGCATTGGGGATCTCGTGTTGAAGGGAATCGAACGGGTGGAGCTTCGGGGACGGTTAAAGCAACGGGCGGGCCAACCGGGCACGACTTTGTAAAGCTCTATCATTCAACAGCTTAGCGAGACGGTCCAGCGGAACTGGCCGTTCGCCGCGCGGCGTTTTGCATGGTCTCTGGCGATCTGCCAGTATGCCCCGCGAGGGTCACCGCCTGCGGCACCGAATTCTTGCCTGTAGTGTCGGCCGCTTGCGCGGAATCCGCGGCGGCGATGATGGAGCGTAGGAGCGGGAGCGCGCGGCCAAATCGCGTAGCCTGGAGTGCAACGACCCTGGCTTCCGCCGGATGTCCCTCATTGAGGAGGCAGACGGCCAGTTCGGTGCGCCCCGTCGGAAACTCGGGATCGAGGCCCAGGGTCCAGCGCAACAGCGGAAGCGCGGCGGGGCAATTATGAGCTTCGTAGTACTGTGCGGCCATCGCGTAAGAGAGACTCGGGTCGTACGGGAAGAGCGTGAGTGCCGTATGGTATTCCGCTTCTCCCTCGCGCCGGCGCTTCTGGCCGAACAGATAGTTGGCATACATGAAATGGCCGCGGTACACCAGCGGCTCGTCGCGGACGGTCTGGGCGAAGAGGCGGCCGTTGTCGTGCCACACCGTGCTCCGCGTCGCGCTCCGTACGCCGGCCGCAACGATCAGCGCACCGGCGAGACCACCGGCCATCGCCGGAACCCATGCACGAAATCGCCGCGCGGCGAGGACATCGGCCAACCAGACGATCCCCCCTCCAACCACCAGCATCGCCCCAACGCTCGGCAGGAACAGCGTACGTTCGGCGAGCATGATACCGGCGGGCAGGATCAGGTTGCTCGATGGCAGCAGCGCGATGCACACGACCGCAATGCCGAAGCTGATCACGGCTTGGCGCCGGGCCAGCACGACTCCCAACGCGACGACAGCCACGAGCAGTACCATTCCTGGGACTTGCCAGATGTCGAAGCCCTGCGCGATCGGGATTCCCGCCGGGCCGTACTCCGCCGACAGATGGGCGGGCCACAGCAGGAGTCGAATCCACTGTGGCACGACCGAGAACGCGGTCAGGATGCGATCCGGCGTCGAGATGTGCAGCGAGCTGAAGGCCGTGTACGGCGCGAAGCCGCCAAGGCCGAGGCCCGACGACAGGACGTGTGACCGCGCTGCCATGAACGCCAATGCGACGGCCGCGAGCAGTAGATAGAACGGACGCAGGCGCTTCACTCGTTCTTTCATCGGGGCGGTATCGCGCACGAACAGCAGCTCGGCCGAGAGCAGGATGGCCGGCAGCACGATTCCGTGCTCCTTGCTCAGACACGCGGCCACGTACAACCCGACCACCCCCGCGGCAATGCGCAGCCGGAAAGCGCCGGCTCGCCGCTCGTCGAGATACAGTACCGTGGCGGCGAGCACCGCGACCGCCACGAGGAGCTCCGACTGTCCAACCAAATTGGCCACCGCTTCCACGTGCACGGGGTCCACGGCGAACAGCGCCGCGGCGACCCAGGCTGCCCAGAGCGGCAACAGCCGGCGCGCCAGCGCGAAAGCGAGCACGGCGCTCGCGACGTAGAGCAGAATGTTCACGGCATGGAAGACCATCGGGCTGCCATGGCCCAGTGCCCACTCCAGCCGGAACGACAGGATGGTGAGCGGACGATAGCCGTCCCCGCCCCATTCCCGGGGCCAATACGGCGACGCCAGCACGTTCCACCATGCGTGCAGGGTATGCACGAAGGGGTTGCGCTGAATGATGTAGACGTCGTCGTACGTGAAGCCGTTGACGATCCCGGTCGCGGATGACGCGAGTGCGAGCAGTGCGATCGCAGGGACCATCCAGCTGCGTGTGCGATTGCTCATGAGAAGAGATTGAATCGTGTGATGTGCCAGAAGGCGGCCAGGCCGTCTCGCCAGCCGATCTTCTTGCCCTCGGCGTACGTGCGTCCGGAGTAGCTGATCGGCACCTCGAAGATCCGCGCGTCGGCGCGCGCGAGGCGCGCGGTGATCTCCGGCTCGAAGCCGAATCGGTTGGCGGTGAGCTTGGGCACGAGCGAGCGGGCGAGGTCGCCGCGCATCGCCTTGTAGCACGTCTCCATGTCCGTCAGGTTGAGATTCGTCAGCATGTTGCTGTAGATCGTCAGCAACGCGTTCCCCACCGAGTGCCAGTAGTACAGCACGCGGTGCGGGCCGCCGAGAAATCGCGAACCGAAACAGGCGTCGGCGCGCCCGTCGAGAATCGGCTCGAGCAACACCGGCCAGTCCGCCGGATCGTACTCGAGATCCGCGTCCTGCACGATGACGATGTCGCCGCTGCTCATCGACAACGCTTTCCGTGTGGCGGCGCCCTTCCCCATGTTCGTCGGCTGGCGGTAGAGCTGGTCGATCGCGCCGTTCGCGAGCAACGTCTCGAGCACCTCGTCGGTGCCGTCGGACGAACAGTCGTCGACGCATATGATCTCCTTCGCCATCGGCGCAGCGCGCACCTGGTCGACGATGAGATCGATCGTCTCGCGCTCGTTGTAGACCGGGATCAGCACGGACAGGCGGACGGCGGCGGGATCGAGCGGCGTTCGCGGACGCATCACGTCGGTGGGACGACGCGGGCGCGGCGGAGTCAACGGAGTCATTGCGGTACGGGCGTGAAGACCAGGCCATTGGCGAGGCTGTCGCGGAGCACGAGCTCGGGCGACGCTTCGGACGCCATCTGGCGTGCGGCGACGAGCAGCGAGTCCGCCGCGACGACCGCGACGACGCTCACGTGGTACGCGCCGAGGATGTTTCGCAGTGCGGCTTCGCTCTCTGCCACGGAGGGCGGTCGGAAGTAGTTGTGCACGGTGAACGCGGAGGCCGACACGGCCGCGCGCCCGCCGTACAGATAGACGACCGGCTCGGCGCTCGAGGCAACGACGTCGCCCGGAGCCGTATGCGTACGCGTCCAGGCGACGAGCGGCGCGAGCAACATCGTTTGCTGGCGCGCAATGCTCGACCACCAGCGGCCGCGATAACCGCGCACTGTGTAGCGCGCGTAGCCAATGCCGATCAGCAGCGCACCGGCCAGCGTGCCAAGGCGCGCCAGTCGGTGCAGCGAGAGCACCGGACGCCACATCAGCGCTTCTCGAATGCCAACTGCGACGAGGACGAACAGCAGCGGCCAGATCGCCCAGATGAATCGGGCGGGATTGAATGGCCAGACGATCACGATCGCGACGTAGCCGATTGTGAACAGCGCTGACACCGGCGCGCGATGGGCCGCCACACGCAGGCCGATGATTGCGAGCACGGCGAGCGCAATGAGCGCAACGAGTCGCACGGCGGCCGGCAGCGACGGGGCGCTGAAGATGGCGAACATGTTCACGAGCTCGGCGCTGGTGCGCTGCACGGTGCGCGCGATCAGGCGTGGGCCATCGCTGCGAAGCCCCGCGGCGAACCATTCGCTGTACGACTCGTAGTTGCCGCGCATCGCCAGCGGGAGCACGCCCTGGTGGGCCCGTGCCCAAAGCTGCCAGGGCGCGAGCAGCGCGAGCGTGCCGGCCCCGAACACCGCCGCGTCGCGAAACCGGGCGCGCAGCGCGAACACGACGATCACCGCGCCGACGAGCGCGATGCCGTGCGTCCGCACGAGCGTCGTTGCCGCGGCGGCGCACGCCAGCAGCAGGACGTCCGCCACCCGGGCCTTCGATTCCACGATGCGCTCGGCGAGGAGCAACGTCGGAAGCAGCATCGCCAGAAAAAACACCTCGGACATCACGAGCGTGCTCAACGCGAGTGTCGGGATACCGACGCAGGCGAGGACCGCGAGCAGCGCCGCGGCGCGCCGGTCGAATCCGAAGCGACGTTCCGCGAACAGCGCCGTGCCGACCGCCGCCAGCGCCAGGAACACGGCATTGGCAATCTTGAATAGCACTATGTTCGCGGGAAACGCGGGACCGATCAGCCAGAGCAGCGCGAGCACGAGCGGGTAGCCAGGCGGGAAGTGCGTTGCAGCCGGATGACCCGGCACCTGCAGCCATCGGAAGCCCTGCCCCGTCGCCAGCGATTTGGCGAGAATCACGTACAGCCCGTCGTCGTGCACGATTCCGACGGGCATCTGGTCGACGATCGCGAGACCGATTGCCAGGACGAGGGCGCCGGCAAGCCACGGCGCCGCGCGCTCCAGTCGATCCGCAGCGCGCACGGTCACGCCTCGACTCCGTACCGCGACAGCTTCCGGTACAGCGTCGACGGATCGATGCCGAGTGCTTCCGCCGCGCGGGACTTGTTGCCGTTCTCGCTCTGCAACACCCACAGGATGTACGCGCGCTCGACGGCTTCGAGCGTCGGATTGGTCGGCGTATGGGCCGACACGAGCGGCTCGATGCGGCGCTCGGTCACGCGCTCCGGCAACGAATCGACGCCAATGGTGTCGCCCGGCGTGAGAATCACCGATCGCTCGAGGGCGTTCTCCAGCTCGCGCACGTTGCCGGGCCACGCATAGCCGAGCAGCGCCTCGCGGGCCGAATCGGTGAGGCGCTTCACCGGCTCGTTCCGCTGCGTGGCGGCGCGCTGCAGAAAATGTTCGGCGAGCAGCGGAATGTCGTCCTGCCGCTGCCGGAGCGGCGGCAGATGGAGCGAGATGACGTTTAATCGATAATACAGATCGCTGCGGAAATTCCCGGTGCGAATCTCCTCATCGAGATCGCGATTGGTTGCCGCGACCACGCGCGTGTCGACCGGAACCGCGTCCGTGGAACCGACGGGAATCACTTCGCGGTGCTGGAGCGCGCGCAGCAACTTCACCTGTGTGGCCGGCGTGGTCTCGCCGATCTCGTCGAGGAAGAAGGTGCCCTTCGTCGCCGCGCCAAAGAGACCGATCTTGTCCTTGATGGCGCCCGTAAACGATCCCTTCACGTGGCCGAACAACTCGCTCTCGAGCAGACTCTCGGGAAGCGCGCCGCAGTTGATCGAAAGGAACGGACCTTCCGTGCGCGCGGACAGCTCGTGGATGTAGCGGGCGATGATCTCCTTACCCGTGCCCGACTCGCCCTGGATGAGCACCGTGGAATCGGTGGGCGCAACGGTCTCGACGAGCCGCAGAATGTCCAACCACGATTTGCTCGTGCCGACCGGCCGCGCGACGCCGCGCTGTTCGTGTCGTCGAATGGCCTGCTTGAGCGACTTGTTCTCGACGCGCAGGTTGCGATGTTCCGCGGCGCGGCGAAGGATCGCCACCAGCTCGTCGTTGCGAAACGGTTTCTGGATGTAGTAGAACGCGCCCTCGTTCACCGCCTGCATCGCCGACTGCAGCGTCGCCTGCGCGGTCATGAGGATCACCGGTACATCCGGATCGCTCTGTCGCGCCGCGGCCAGAATCTCCACGCCGCTCACGTTGGGCATGCGAATGTCGGTGAGCACGATGTCGGGCGTCGACGCGCTGATGCGCTCGAGACCGGCCCGGCCGCCATGCGCGAGATCTGGCGTGAAGCCTTCGTTGCGCAGCAGGATGTTCAGAGAATCCAGAATGCCCGTTTCGTCGTCGACGACGAGGACGCTCGGCTTGGTGGGCGTGTCGCTCACGAGAGAGTCCTCACGGACGGCTGCGTGGAAGGCAGAATGACGGTGAACCGCGTACCGCGCGTGCCGCTGTCGACGAACACGAGACCGCGATGCGCTTCGATGGCGCGATGCACGACGGCGAGCCCGAGGCCGCTGCCGTTCGCCTTGGTGGTGAAGAACGGGTCGAACATTCGGTCGCGGATCTCGGCCGGAATGCCCGGCCCCGAGTCGCTGATCCGGAACGCCACCGCGTCGGCGTCGAAGTTGATGCCGTTGGGCAGCGGATCGAAGCTGCCGCGCGCCACCTCGATGCTCACTTCGCTGTCGGGCGGCGAGGCCTGCACAGCGTTCAACGCGAGATTGAACATCGCCCGATGCAGCAGATCCTCATCGCCTTCGATGCGGATCGGATCGCCTTCGGGCGTGAGACAGGTGACGCGTACGCTCTCCGGCTTGTCGGGATGCGATGCGGCGAGACCAGCGGCGCCGCGGGCAATGCTTCCGAGATCCAGCGTCTGCTTGCGGGCGACGCGCACCCGCGCGAAGTCGAGGAACTCGGAGAGCAGGCGCGACAACCGATCCGACTCGCGCATCACGAGCACGCTCAGCGTTTTGTGATCGTCGGAGACCTGCGGCATGCGCGAGATCTGCTCGACGGCGCTGCGAATGGACGCCAGCGGATTCTTGATCTCGTGCGCCAGCGACGCGCTCAGTTCCGCGATGCCCTCGAGCCGCTCGGCGCGGAGACGCAGCGCGTCCATGCGCTTCTGATCGGAGATGTCCTGAAAGATGGCCGTCGCAGTGCGGCCATCGGGATCGTCGTCGTGCTCCGTGTACGTCGTCGTGACGCCGACGGGAAAACGTTTCGCGACGGTCGACACGATGCCCTCGCCGCGCGTCGTTCGCATCTTGAGCTCCGCGGCGCGCTGGACGGCGTCGGCGAGCTCCGGCGCGGCGCCGGCGATCGCGGGAAGAATCGGCTCGCCGACGCGGTCCATCAGTTCTACGCCGAGCAGATGCTCCGCCATGGGATTCGCGTAGAGCAGCCGGCCGTGCACGTCGACGGTGACGACGCCACTGCGAATGTTGTGCAGAATGTCCTCCGCCTGCAGCCGGCGCTGTTGCAGCACGGCGACGAGGATCTTCCGTCCTTCATCGCCGGCGCGGAGCTGTGCGCTCAGGTAGCGAATGCCCAGCGCGACGATCGCGATGATGCCGAGCTGCAACCAGACGCCCGGATCCTCGAGCGGAGAGCGCAGCAGGATCACGACGTCGGCGCAATACATCACGATGCCGAGTGCGGCGATCAACAGGCCGCCGCCCGCCGGCACGAGCAAGGACGTCGTCGCAACGACGAGGATGTAGAGCGCCGAGAATGGCGAGGTACTTCCGTTCGTCACGTGCACGACGGCCGTGACGAGCAGCAGATCGAAGATCGCCTGGAGATACAGGAATGTGAGTCCCACGCGCTTGCGCGAGAACTCGGCGTAGCCGGCGGAGACCACGGTCACGAGCGCGGAGAGCGCGAACGCGAGCGACGCCACGAGGGTGTTCGTCGCGTCGGCGCTCGTCCACTTGGAGATGGCGGCGATGAAGATCGCGCTGGCCAGACAGAGACGGCCAATGAACACCCAACGCAGCAACCGGCGCGGGTCGAGAATGGCCTTCAAAGCTGGATCGGACGGGCGTGAGGCGAAGCGCACGGAGGCGGGATCGTTGCAATCTGCGAGACCACAACGCGCGTGAAAAACGTTGCAATCTGCTATACTCATGTTGACGATCCCGTACGCGGTGCGTTACACCGCCGCCGCTCGAACCGCGCGTGCTTTTCGGAGGCCAGATGGGCGATCCCGCAGCCCTCAGCGTGTCACCCGATGTCGCGATTCCACGCCACGAGCTGCAGTACCGCGCCACCCGCGCCGGCGGGCCGGGCGGACAGCACGTGAATACGTCGTCCACGCGCATCGAGCTGCTGTGGGATCTGGCGCATTCGACGGCGATCACCGACGAGCAGCGCGAGCGGCTTCGTACCAAGCTGTCGTCGCGGCTCGATTCCGAGGGCATGGTGCGGGTGGTCGCGAGCGATCGTCGGAGCCAGCAGCAGAACCGCGCCGCCGCCGACGCTCGGCTCGCGGCGCTCGTGAAGCAGGCGCTCGTCATCCCGAAAAAGCGCCGCGCCACCAAACCGTCGCGCGCGGCAAAGCAAAAGCGGTTGACCGAGAAGAAGCGCCACTCGGAAAAGAAGCAGCAGCGCCGCGCCGGTCTGGATTAGTCGCGCGACTTGAGCGCCGAAAGGGCGGTGCGCGCCTGCTCGGCCGCCCGCGTGCCTGGGTACTTCTCGACGAGCCGGCGCAACTCGACCAGCGCACGCCCGCGATCCGCGAGTGGCCCGGTGAGCAAGTCGACCAGACGATGCGTCGCATGCACGTCGTCGCCGATGCGCACAGCCGGAATCCGCTGCACCTGCCGGAAGAGCTCTGCGGCGCGTGCGTGGTTCTGCTTGTTGCGCGCGTAGAGCTCCGCCGCGCGGAGCCGCGCCTCGATCGCGCGCGGCTGCTCGGCGATGATCGCCTCGAACGACTCGAGCGCGTCGTCGAGTCGATCCTGCATGACCAGGGCTTGCTGATACGAGTACTGCTCCTCGTACGGCGTGCTCGTGCCGTCGACAGCGACGCGCTGCACGGCGGTTCCAACCGCGTTGCCCGTGAGATAGCCAGCCCACCCGATTGCCCCCGTGGCGGCCGACGCCCCGACGACGATCAGCGCCATGCTGGCGAGCCCGTGCAACTGGAGCTTCCATGACAGCACCGTGAACAAGGCGAGACTCAGCGCGAACACGAGGACCATGTAGCCCGCTGTCATCAGCAGGTGCTGCGCGTCCGGCCCGAACCGATCGAACAGGGTCAACTTGTATGGTTTCGGTTCGGCCGCCCGCTGCACTGGTGGCGCAACCGCGGATGTGCGAGCGTCTACACCGCCGGACTCATGGGGATATCGAATGGGCATCGGGGTAGGCTGCCGCTTCAACTGTCCTAGGAACAAGAGACGGAACGGGGGGATTTTCGGCAGTAGGGCGACGATCTCTCCGCGAGTCTCGGAGACCGGCCGGGTGGGCACGTCCCTTGCCCGCCACGAGCGAGAACCGGCTCACGAGCACCTCGGTTACTCGGGACTCGGAACGACATTTTTGCTGCGGCTCGTCCGCGGGGCTTT
>JAICKA010000281.1 GCA_025928185.1 Gemmatimonadaceae bacterium | reverse complement strand
CGCGTGCTGCTGTTCGCGTGTGCCGTGAGCGTCTTCTGTGCTGTCGTCGTCAGTATCATTCCCCTGTTGCGAAGCCGCCGTATTCCGATCGCGCTCGTGCTGCGCGGCGGCGGACGCGGGGCGACGAGCGGACCGAAGCAGCGGGCTCGCAGCGCGCTGGTGATCGCGCAAACGGCGCTCGCGCTGGTGCTCGTCGCATCCTCGGGACTGCTGGCGCGCAGCTTCATGCGGCTCGAGCAGGTGAAACCGGGATTCGATGCCGACGGCGTGGTCACGACTCGGCTGATGCTGCCCAAGGCGACCTACATTTCCGCTGCGGCGCGCATGCAGTTCTACGACGCGCTGCTCGAGAAGGTGCGCGCCGTCCCAGGCGTGCAGCAGGCGACGCTCGGCGATTGGGTGCCGTTGAGCGACGATCACAACGACACGGTGATCGGGGTCGAGGATCATCCATTGCCGCCCGGCTCCGTTCCCGACGACCACTTCGTGTCGCAGGTGGACGGGCAGTACTTCCGCACGATGCGCATTCCACTGCTGAGTGGCCGCACCTTCGGCGCGCAGGATCCGGCACGACCGGACATGGAAGTTGTGGTCAGCCGTGCGTTCGCCCAGCGCTACTGGAAGAATCAGAGCCCGTTGGGCAAGCGCATACGACCGGGGCTCGGCTCGAAATGGTACACGATCGTCGGCGAAGTCGGCGACGCCCACTACGATGTGCTCGACAAGCCGGCCAACGATATCGTGTATTTCCCGATCGCCGAAGCTGCGGATTCGGGTTCCTCCGGGGTGCCGAATTATCTCACGGTGTTCGCCCGCAGCTCGTTGCCAACCGGCACGACGACGGCCGCGATCCGTGACATCGTGCACTCGCTCGATCCATCGCTCCCGACGTACGGCGAAAAGTCGCTCGACGAGCTCGTTCACGCCGCGTCGGCGCGCGCGCGCGAGATGCTGCTGCTGCTGGCGATCGCCAGCGGGCTGGCGCTCATCCTCGGCGCCGTCGGGATCTACGGCGTCATGGCGTACGGCGTGAGTCTCCGCCAGCGAGAGATCGGCGTCCGCATCGCCCTCGGCGCGCAGCCGGGGCAGGTGCGGCGGATGATCTCTCGCGCCGGTGTCGGACTGGCCGCGCTCGGCGTCCTCATCGGCGTCGTCGTGGCCCTCGGCGTCACGAGATTCCTGCAATCACTACTTTATGATGTGAGTCCGACCGATCCGCTGACCTTGATCGGCACGTGCGTCGTGCTGCTGCTCGTGGCGCTGGCGGCGAGCTGGATCCCAGCCAGGCGCGCGGCGGCGGTCGATCCGTCCGAGGCGTTGCGGTCGTAGATCGCGGCGGGGCATCAGTCAGCTTCGTGTAAGCTGGAGCGATGTATCGTTATGGGCGCACCATTCCCAGGAGGACTCATGCGCCGCCTCTGGTCCACGCTCCTCGCGCTGTCGTCGTTCGCGCTCGCCAACGCCGCAACCGCGCAGACTCAGCACTATCACGTCGTCAAGACGATCGACCTCGGTCACGCCCGCGCTGACTACATCATCGTCGACACCCACGGCCGGCGGCTGTACGGACTGGGCGACAAGGTGATCAACGTCGACCACGACAGCATCGTCGGCAGCGTGCAGGGCGGCGGCGGGGGGTACGCGATCGCGTCGGATCT
>JAICKA010000234.1 GCA_025928185.1 Gemmatimonadaceae bacterium | reverse complement strand
GGCTTCCACACGCGCCGCGGCGACGACTCGCGCCTGCGAGCGCAGGTTGTCGAAGATGACCAGCGCGTCGGTGAAGACGAACAGTGCGTCGGGCACGTTCACGCCGCGCGCCGGCGGCGCCGGCAACCGCTCGATGACTCGCGCCACGTCGTAGCTGAAGTAGCCGACAGCGCCGCTCCAGAATTCCCCGATCTCGGGCACCTCGACCGGCTCGCACTCGCGCAGCAACGCTTCGAGATCGCTCAACGGATCCGCTGGGCGCCGATCGTTGTGCCAGCCACGCTCCGGCGTCCAATCCTGCACGACGCCGTCGACGAGCTTCCACGCCGCCCGCGGGGCGGCCCCCATGAACGTGTAACGGGCCCAGGTTTCTCCGCCGGCCGGCGCGGACTCGAGGAGAAACGCGAACGGCCCGTGGCGCAGCTTGGCGAACGCCGCGACCGGCGTGTCCGCATCGAGCAGCACGTCGCGCCAGACGGGAACGAGCCGCGGCTTGTCTTCGCCGGCCGTGGCACCGCTCGCCGATGCGCGCGCGCGGGTGCGGAATTCCTCCACGCTCATCGGCTGGGTTGCTCGGCTGACGACGGCCCGCGATATTCGCCCATCATGTGTCGATTCCTCGCGGCGCGTCGCGCCGCGTGCTGGCTGTTCATTGTCGTGACTCTCGCGCGGACGGCCGCCGCGCAGACATGGAATGATCCGCGAAGCCGCGCGCTCGTCGAGCGCGCCACGGCGCGCCGCACCGCGCAGCTCACCGACACCAGCCTCACGGCCTACCAGGCCACTGCGCACGGCTACGTCACTTTTCTCGCGCAGCTCGGGCAAGGGTTCCGGACGCCGCCGAAGATCGTCAAGGCGGACGAACTGGAGCTGGAAGTCTACTGGCACGCGCCCAACCTGAGCAAGCAGCGCATCATCGGCCGGCGCGACACGCTGCTCTTGCCGACGGACATCGCCTACCACAGCGACCACCTCGGCATCATCCAGAACAATTTCCCCAGCACCATCCGCATCGGCGAAGGCGACGAAGTGCGCGACGTGCCGCACCCGCTGTCCGCCATGGGCCTTGGTCAGTACGATTTCGCGCTGGCGGACAGCTTCGCGCTCGGCGCCGGCGCGCAGCGGATCCATGTCTACGCGGTGAAGGTGCGGCCGAAGGACGCCGGTCAGCCGCGCGTCGTCGGTGTGCTGTACATCGACCCGGCGGACTCGCAGGTCGTGCGCATGGACCTGAGCTTCACGCACGCCGCGTTTCTCGACAAGTCGCTCGAGGAGCTGTCGGTCGTGCTCGAGAATCGACTGGTCAGCGGGCGCTTCTGGTTGCCGAGCCGTCAGGAGATCGAGATCCGGCGCACGGGCACATGGCTCGATTATCCGGTGCGCGGCATCATCCGTGGCCGCTGGGAGATCGGCGATTACAAGTTCGATATCGCAATTCCAACGGCGATCTTCAGCGGTCAGGAGATCGTACAAGCACCGCGACCCGAGCTGAATCGGTATCCGTGGACGGGCGCGGTTCTCGACTCGCTCCCGCCCGACGTGCGCGCCGTGACCGACGCCGACGTGGCGCGCGTGCAGGCCGAGGCGCGAGAGATGGTGCGCGCGGACGCGTTGTCGCGCGCGCAACACGTCACGATGTCGGCCCGAAATCTCTCGGACTTTGCGCGCGTCGACCGCGTCGAAGGACTCGCCCTGGGCGACGGACTCTCCAAGCAACTCGGCCGCGGCTACAGCGTGACGGCGCGAGGCCGCTACGGCATCGACGACCATCAGGCGAAAGGTTCGGCGACGCTCTCCTGGCTGCGCGGCTCGGGAACCGGCGTGCATCTGTACGCGATGCGCGACTTCCGCGACGTGGGCGACGAGCCGGAACGGTCGAGCGTGGTGAACAGTCTCGCCGCGCAGGAATTCGGCAGCGACTACACCGATCCGTACCGGGTCACCGGCGGAGGCCTCGGGCTCGAGCTCGCGGGCCTCGCCGGCTTGCACTGGCGACTGGACGGCACGCTCGAGCAGCACGACAGCGTGAGCGTGCACGCGCGGCCGGTGACCGGACGCTTCGAGGCAACCATTCCCGCCGCGGTGGGCCGCGTCGCTCGCGTGGCGCTCCACGCCGACCGCGCGCCTGGTTTGTGGTTGTTCGGCACCGAGCTATCGGCGAATGGCAACGTGCGTTGGACGAATGGCGTGGGCGGCGCGGCGACCGCAAATGCGTGGGACGGTGTGCGAACGCTGCGGGCGAATGCCGTCCTGAACATCGAACGGCCAATCGGACGCGAGCGTCTCGTGAGCCACACCACGGCGGCGCGCGTGTGGTCCTCGCAAGCGTTCGTCCCGCCGGAGGAGCTCGTCTATCTCGGCGGCCCCGTGTCCGCGCCGGGATATGATTATCATTCTCTCATTTCGACGGCGGCGGTCGCCGAACACCTCGAGTGGCAGTTCCCGATTCCGTTCGTGCCGTTCTCGCTCGGCCGATTCGGCCGCGTGCCCGCCACGGCAGCGCTCGCGCCGTATGCCCACGGCGTCGAGTCGGGCGGACGATTCCTTCCGTCCCTCGGCGCAGCCTTCCTCACGCCGTTCAACCTCCTGCGGTTCGACGTTGCACGTGGCGTCGGCCGCGGCGGACGCTGGACGTTCGCGGTGGACGTGAGCCGGGAGTTCTGGTCGGTGCTCTGAGGCGGCGGAGCGGCGGAGCGGCGGAGC
>JAICKA010000120.1 GCA_025928185.1 Gemmatimonadaceae bacterium | reverse complement strand
CGCCCGCCCTCCGCTTAAAATTCCAAGTCTCTACCCAATCACGATTTACCCGGGCCCCGCCCCCGAGCGCCATATGCATGCCTTCATCGAAACCCAGAAAGAGTGGCTCCGTAACGTCCCGCCCTTCCGCTCCGGCGACACGCTGCGCGTGAACGTTCGCGTCAAGGAAGGCGACAAGGAGCGCATCCAGGCGTTCGAGGGCGTGTGCATCGCGCGCCGCGGGAGCGGCGTCAGCGAGACGTTCACCGTTCGCAAGATCTCCAACGGCGTCGGCGTCGAGCGCATCTTCCCCGTGCACAGCCCCATGCTGGCCGAGATCAACGTCGTGCGCCGCGGCCGCGTGCGCCGCGCAAAGCTCTACTACCTCCGCAATCTCACCGGCAAGGCGACGCGCATCCGCGAAAAGAAGACGCGCGCCGTGGTGCCGGAAACGGGCAGCGCCACTACCGAGTAGCCGCGTCTCGGGAGACCGAGCGCATGGCGCCGTCCTCCGGCGGCCGCGATCGCTGGAAGCCCATCGAGCGCGAGCTGCGGAAGACCGCCGGGCCCTACATTGCCGGCATCGATGAAGTGGGACGGGGTCCGCTGGCCGGCCCCGTCGTCGCATGCGCCGTCATCATGCCGCCCGACGTACGCGCCATCCCAGGCGTCGACGATTCGAAAAAGCTCACCGGCGATCAACGCCGGCGCCTCGCCGTGAAAATTCGCGCGCGCGCCGTGAGCGTCGGCATCGGTGCCGCATCGGTGCACGAGATCGATCGCGTCAACATCTACCACGCCACGGTCCTCGCGATGCGCCGCGCGCTCGCCCGGCTCGCCATCGCGCCGCATCACGTGCTCGTCGACGGCAAGCCGCTTCGCACCCTCGGCCACGAGCACACCGCGATCGTCGGCGGCGACGATGCGTGCTACACCATCGCCTGCGCGTCGATCGTCGCCAAGGTCACGCGCGATCGCGTCATGGGCGCGCTGGCGCGGCGCTACCCCAACTATCGTTGGGAGCGGAACGTCGGCTATTCGACGCTCGCGCACCTCGAGGGACTAGCCGCCCATGGCGTGACGCCGCATCATCGCCGCTCTTTCATCCCCGTGCGACAACTGTCGCTCGATCTCGATCGCCGCGAGCTTACATCTGCCGACGTGGCCGCGATGGCGGCCTTATTAGAGACGTCTGGACACACAGGCGACGACGAGCATTTCGCCGGGGATTGAACGCCAGCGTACCGACGCGAGCGGGCATTCCGCGGGGTCAGGAACCGCGGAATCCAGGTTTGGATTAGGCTTGCGGCTTGTACGCTCGGCATGTACAATCGTCGCACTCACGGCTACACGAACCCCAGACCAGCGCTGGCCCTTTTCGGACCGGCTGGAATTTCGTGTGTGACGGACCGGGTATTACCCGGGGTTAAGATTCCGAGCCGCAAGCAGGTCCTTCCTCGTTCGATGTTGCATCCGCAGGCGCACGGGCTCCGGCCGCCTGGCCGAGTGCGTGGCTGATCACGTGGTGATCGTGCAGGTGTACATGTTGTCCAACTCCCCAGGGGGCGAACCAATGAGACTTACCCGGACGTGGACCGTCGGGACGTACCTACGGTCCATAGTAGTGCTGCTCGCCGCGATAGCCGCACCGTCGCTGGCCCAGGCACAGCAAGCCACGATCTCCGGCCGTGTCACGGCGACCGGAACCAATGAGCCGCTGTCCGAGGCGCGCGTCATGGTCTCGGGCACCAGCATCGCCACGTCGACGAACACCGAAGGCCGGTACACGCTGCGCAATGTTCCTCGCGGTGTGGTGACCGTGCAGGTATTGCGCGTCGGCTACCAGGAGCAGAAGAAGTCGGTGACCGTTGCGGCCGGTGAGGCCGCGACGCTCGACTTCTCGCTCGTTCAGGCGGTCGTCCAGCTGCAGGAGATCGTCACAACGGCTACCGGTGAGCAGCGCCGGGTCGAATTGGGCAACTCTGTCGCGACGATGGGCGACGTCAACAAGAAAGTCGAGACGACGCCGATCACGGACCTCGGCAGCCTGCTCGTCGGCAAGACGGCGGGCGTCACGGTCATCCCGGGCTCGATGACGGGTGCCGCGCCGGTCGTCCACATCCGCGGTCTCAACTCCCTCTCGCTGAACAACGATCCGATCTACATCATCGACGGCGTTCGCATGAACACGCAGTCGCAGAGTTTCGGCTTCAGCGGCACGAGGGGAAGTCTCATCAACGACCTCGATCCGAACGAGATCGAAGACATCGAGATCGTCAAGGGTCCGTCGGCCGCGACCCTGTACGGCACCGACGCCGCCAACGGCGTCATCGTCATCACCACCAAGAAGGGCCACGCCGGCAGCACGCGTTGGACGTGGTACGGTGAGTACGGCGGCGTCGACGACCGCAACACCTACCCGACGGACTACGCCACGTGGGGCCACCTCACCGCCGCGGGCGCGACATCGACCAAACCCGCCGGCACGCCCACGCGTTGCGTGCTCGTATCCATCGCGCAGGGCACCTGCGCCGCGGACAGCATCACGTCGGCGAACATCATGATGGATCCCTCGACCAGCCCGTATCACCTTGGCCACCGCAACCAGTACGGCATGAACGCCAGCGGCGGTACGGACGCGGTGCGCTTCTTCGTCAGCGGCGACCTCCAGGAAGAGCTTGGTCCCTATCACATGCCGTCGTTCGCCCAGAAGAACCTCACGGACGCCGGCGTCGCGCTGCGCGACGAGTGGGTGAACCCCGAGCAGTTCCAGACCCAGAACGTCCGCGCCAACCTCAACGCGGCGCTCACGCCGAAGTTCGACCTCAATGCCAACGCCGGGTTCTCCAATACCAACCAGCGCCTGCCCCAGGTCGACAACAACATCTTCAGCGTCATCTACAGCGCGCTGAATAATCCGGGCTTCAACTTCGCCAGCACGTCGGCCCAGGGTATCCGGTTCAGCGAGACGGACGCTCTCGGCCAGGACAAGAACGGCTACGGCGCGTTCAATCCGTCGCAGATCTTCCAGATGTATACGACGCATGGCACGCAGCGGTTCATCGGCAGCACCGATGCGCAGTGGCGGCCGTTCTCGTGGATGAACAACTCCGGTACCGTCGGCGTCGATCTGGCGGACACGCGGAACAATTTCATCTGCCGCTTCGGCGAGTGTCCAAACAGCGGCACGCTGCGCGAAGGTTCGCTCTCCAGCGATCAGGAAGACTTCCGGAATTTCTCGGCCAAGCTGGTCAACAACGAGACCTGGCAGGTTCGCTCGGACCTGAACCTCAAGACGACGCTCGGCTTTGATTACACCAATCAGATGAGCCAGAGTGTCTCGGCGAATGGCGACATTCTTCCGCCGGGCTCGCAGTCGGTTGGCGATGCGGCGCAGATCAGCGCCAGCAACAGCTTGCAAACGGCGAACAAGACGGTTGGTCTCTACATCCAGGAGCAGGGCTCGTGGCGCGACCGGTTGTTCCTCACGGCCGCCGTGCGCACGGACCAGAACAGCTCCTTCGGTACGTCGTTCAAGCAGATCTACTATCCAAAGCTCGGCCTCTCCTGGATCCTCTCGGACGAAAGCTTCTTCCCGAAGTTCTCGTGGCTCGATCAGTTCCGTCTGCGCTCGTCCTACGGCGCGTCGGGCGTGTCGCCGAGCGGTACGCAAGCGTTGCAGACGTTCAGCGGCCAGACGATCGCCATCGAGCCTGGCACGCCGGGTGGCACGAACGCTCAGGATACCCCGGGCGTCATTGCTTCGGCCCTCGGCAATCCGAACCTCAAGCCGGAGCGGTCGGCCGAGCTCGAGGCGGGCTTCGAGATGAACATGTTCTCGAACCGCAGCCACTTCGATTTCACGTACTACAACAAGAAGACGCACGACGCTTTGATCAACGTGCCGATCGCCGCGTCGTCCGGCTCGCCGGCCCTGAGTCAGATCGAGAACATCGGCTCGGTGCAGAACAGCGGCCTCGAAGCGGACCTGAACGCCACGTTCTTCGATCGCCGCCAGTTCGGCTGGGACGTCGCCATCGCTGGGTCGCACAACACCAACAAGGTCGTGACGCTCGGCTTCGACTCGCAGGGCAACCCGAACCCGACGATCGGTACGGGCTCGCGCCGCGACTCGGTTGGCTTCCCGATCAGCGGCTGGTTCATCCGTCCGTACACGTTCTCCGACGCCAACGGCGACGGCATCATCGATCCGTCCGAGGTGATTGTCGATCCGAACGTCGCCTACGCCGGATACTCGGTGCCGCGCGACATCGTGTCGATCACCAACGGTTTCGACCTGTTCAGCCGCAGGCTCCGCATCACCGTCCTCACGGACTACAAGGGCGGCTTCAGCCTCGAGAATTCCTCGGGCCAGTTCTTCTGCTCGAACTTCTCGACTTGCGCATCCTCCAACCTGCCAACCACGCCGTTGTGGGACCAGGCGCGCAACGTCGCCAACTCCAGCAAGAAGAACCCGAACACGATCCGCGGATACGTGGAGAACGGCCAGTACTGGAAGCTGCGCGAGGTCTCGGCGGCCTACACGCTGCCCAACACGTTCGCCAGCCGCGTGCATGCGCGCGACATCCAGCTCGTGTTCTCGGCCCGTAACCTCCACACCTGGACGAGCTACACCGGCGTGGATCCGGAAGAGAACTACAGCACGGGCGACGTCCAGACGGACTTTGCCACGACCGCGCCGCGGACGTACTTCATCCTGCGCGCGAACCTCCACTATTAATCGACTTCGAGGACGATATCCCGATGATTAGACTTTCCCATCGCGCTCGAAGCGCGACCACCGCTCTGGCGGTGGTCGCGGGAGCATGGCTCCTCGGCGCGTGCGATCCCAAGGAAGAGCTGCTCCAGCCGCAGCAACCCGGCGTCATTCTGCCGGAAGCCGTGAACAACGCCGTCGGCGCCGAGGGCCTCTACCTCGGCGCGCTCAACCGGATGACTCGCGCCATCAACGGCGGCGGCGGCAACCAGGAAGGCCTCTGGAACGAGGAGGGGCTGTTCACCGACGAGTTCAAGTCGGCGGACACGTTCAGCCAGCGCAACGACGCCGATCAGCGCAACCTGCAGGACAACGACGGCGTTCTGGAGCCGATCTTCGATCGTCTCGAGCAGACGCGCGGCTATGCCCGCACGGCGATCAACGCCCTGCAGCAGTTCGACACGTCCGACGAGGGCGTGCTGCACACTGCCGAGAGCTATTTCATCATGGGCTACGCCGAAATGTCGCTGTCGAGCGTGTTCTGCAACGGCATTCCATTCGGCGAAACGGTCGGTCCGACGCCGCAGTACACGGCGCCGATCACCGATGCGGCGGGCAGCGCGCTCGCGATCTCGCGTCTCGACACGGCGCTCAGCATCCTCGGCACGCCGGATCCGAAAGACGACGCCGCGCTCCAGGTCTACTACGTCACGCTGATGACGAAGGCGCGCGCGCAGCTCGACCTCGGCCAGTTCGACGCCGCTGCCGCCACGGCTTCGGCGATTCCGACCAACTTCTCGTACAACCTGAACTACTCGTTGCAGTCGTCCGAGAACGAGTGGTGGATCATGTCGCCGAGCGTTGGACGGTACACGGTTGGCGACAGCATCGATGCCGGTAACCCGGTCGAGAACGCGATTCCGTTCGCCCGATTGAATGATCCCCGGGTTCCGGTGAAAAACACCGGCGGTACTGGCGAGGACAACACCACGCCGCTCATCGTCCCGACGATCTGGGACCAGTTCAGCTCCGTTGCGCTGGCCTGGGGCGGCGACGCTCGGTTGATTCAGGCGGAGGATAGCCTGCAGCACAACAACTTCGTCGGCATGATGACTGTGCTGAACGGCTTGCGGACATCCGCGCAGTCGATCGGTGATTTCAAGACACCGGCAATGGCGCCGCTGCTCACGATTCCGACCACGTTCGCGGCGGCTCGCGATCTGTTCTTCCGCGAGAAGGCGCTCTGGCAGTTCGGCCGTGGCTACCGCATGGACGACCTCCGTCGTCTCGTACGGCAGTACGGACTCCCCCAGGATAAGGTTTTCCCGAGCGGCGACTTCGTCCTCAAGGGCACGATTTCCGGCAAGTACGGCGACCAGACGAACTTCCCGGTCACGAACGACGAACGTTCGAACCCGAACTTCACCGGGTGCATCGATCGCAATCCGTAATTTGCTCCACGTTTCAAGGCAGTGCTCGCGGGGGACGCCAACCGGCGTCCCCCGCGTTGCGTTTAGGTCACCGAACGCTGACACCTCTCCGGTTGACAGCCGCCGTCCCCGACGTCAGCATGAATGGAGGCACACGAGGAGCTTCTCATGATCGGTCGACTGTTGGCACCAGGTCTCCTCGCCGCGCTGTGCGCGCTCCCGCCGTGGCCGTGTGCCGCCGCGCAGGCGGGTGTGCCGCAAGGCGAACCGACTCGGTCGGGCTTTGCGGTCGCTGGCACGATCGCCGCCGATGACGGCACGCCAATCGATGCCGTCGAAGTCTCCGTCGTGCTGCACGACAGCACCGTCCGTCGCGTTCGCACCGGCGCTGACGGTCGGTTCCGCTTCGAGGGTCTGCCCGAGCGCCGGTTCGATCTCGTCGTGCGCCGAATGGGATTTCTGCCGCACAGCACGCGGGTCAGCATCGACGATGGCCAGCGCAGCACGACCGTGTTCGTCAAGCTCGACGCCGTGGCCGACAAGCTCGGCACCATCTACGTGGACGACGCGGCGCCGGATACCCACGATCCGGACCTGACCGAGTTCTACGCGCGCGCGCGGTCCAACAAGCTTGGCTACTACATCGACGAGAACACCATGCATGCGCTCCGCCCAGAGTTCGCGAGCGAAGCGCTGCGCCGCGTGCCCGGCGTCGTCGTCCGCCCGTCGCGCCGCTTCGGCAACGATGTTCGCATTCGCGGGTGCGTGCCGCTCGTCTGGATCGACGGCGTTCGCAGTCCCGGCGCGCAAATCGACGAACTCGTCTCCGGCGCATCGGTCGCCGCGATGGAGATCTACTCGTCCCTCGCCGGCGTGCCGCCGCAGTACATGGATCGCTCGGCCACCTGCGGGACGATTCTCGTCTGGCTCAAGAGCCGCTGAGCTGATTCGCGGTACGTCATTGCCGCGCCCCGACACACCGATCTTCGCCGTGAGCGTCGCCGCGAATGCACGCCGGCGCATGTCCTAGGGCCGCCATGTGATTCGGTGAGCCGGCCGTCATCGGGGACGACACGCACTCTTCCGATGACAGAACGCACCGTATCAGAGATTAATAAAGCCGCGTGACGATGGTGCGTCGCCGATAAGATGTCAGGATTACGCTTGCGGCTTGTAGCCAGGATGTGTAGACTCGTCGCGCTCGCGGAGCATGTTTGGCTGGGATCATATCACTTTGTTCCGGGGCCGATTGAAACCAGTGCGTGACGAACCGGGTGCCAGCCGGAGTTAGAGATTCCGAGCCGCAGCCGAGATCCTCCCAATTCGCGTCACGCCCGCAACACTGCGACCATCCCAAGGCTCCCTCCCAGACCACCATCCAATGCGTCGTACACGACTG
>JAICKA010000180.1 GCA_025928185.1 Gemmatimonadaceae bacterium | reverse complement strand
CCTTTTTTTGACGTGACGCGCAGAGCTCCTTGCGCCACTCGGAACGAGTCCGCGCCTCGTCGCCCTTCCAGCTTCCGCCAGATCCGCGTCTCCAATTCAGCCCAACCCGATTCGGCGCGCCCGAGCTGGCACGCGCACGAAAATCGAGCCGTTCCATCCGTTACTTCTGAATCATCGCGTTCTTGCGGTAATAATCTCCCAGCAGGTGCTCGGCGAAGTACTCGAACATCAGATGATTCGTGTACGGCACGTCGTCGCCGTAGCCGTGCGGCTTGCCAGGCAGGATCATGAAGTCGAACCGCTTGTCGGCCTTGATCAGCGCATTCACCAGCCGAATCGTGTTCGCCGGGTGCACGTTGTTGTCCATGTCGCCCGTCTCGAGCAGCAGGTTGCCCTGAAGGTTCTTCGCGAGATCGACCGTCGTGGGCACGTGGATCTGGAAGGCGTGCGTCGTGTCCTGATCGCCGATCGAACCGTCGACGAGCGCGGCCACCGCCGCCAGGCCGGCAGCATCGCTCGACCGCGGACCGCCACGCCGCTCGCCATTCGACTCGCTCCCCGCCTGCACGATGCCCCGGCGCCCGCTCGTCTGGCCCTCGGCCACGATCTTCAGGCCGTGGTACTGCTCGCTCCAGTTCTGATTATAGATGTTGTTGTCATGATTTCCTGATTCGCTCACGCCGACCTTGAAGAACTCGTTGTACGGCGGGAGCAGCATCGCCGCCGCGGTCAGGAAGCCGCCGCCCGAGTGCCCGTAGATGCCGACGCGGTCGATGTCGATCCACTTGTACCGCGCCGCGAGCTGCTCGATGCCCGCCTTCTTGTCGGCGAGCGCATAGTCGCGGAGGTTGTAGTACCCGTAGCCCTGGTACTCCTGCGAGCGCTGCGGGCTGCCGCCGCGGTTGCCGATCTGAATGACGATGAACCCGAGCTGCGCGAGCTGCTGCGGCACCGCGCTCGGCGTGAACGTATAGTTCACCGACTCCGTCTGCGGACCCGGATAGACGTTCGCGATGATCGGGTACTTCTTCGTCGAGTCGAAGTCGAACGGCTTCCACATGTTGCCGTAGATGTCCGTGACGCCGTCGGCCGCCTTCGTGTGGAACGTCTCGGGCGGCTTCCAGCCGAGCTCCTTGAGGCGGGAAATGTCCATCGTCTCGAGGTTCATCACGACCTTGCCGCTCGCGTCGCGCACGACAGCCGTCGGCACGAGATCCACGCGCGAGGAATTGTCGACGATGTACTTCTTGTTCGGCGAGAGTCGCGAGTCGTGGTCCGCGTTGCCGGCGTCGAGCAGCGTCAGGCCCGTGCCGTCCAGGCCGACGCGATAGAGGTGCGAGTAGTACGGGTTCTCGCCCGGTTCGCGCCCGACGGCCGTGAAGTACAGCAGCCCCTTCACCGAATCCACGTCCACGATCCGCTCGGCGCGCCACGCACCGGAGGTGATCGCGTTCTTCAGGTGACCGGTGTTGTCGTACCGGTAGTAATGGCCCCAGCCGCTGCGCTCCGACCACCAGATCATGTCGCCGCCGGTCTTCACATATTTCACATCCTGCCGCTCGCTCGAGTTGTTGACGATGTCCTCGTGCAGCAGCGATGTGATCGAAGCCGACGGCAGTGCGACCTCGATCAGCTCCATGTGGCGCTGCGTACGGTCGCGGCGCACGAGCCGCAGCTTCGTCGACGTGCCGTCCCAGTGGATGTCGAACAGCCGCTGGTCCTTCCAGAGTTCCACGTTCACCGGCGTGAGCTTCGTGTCGCCCACATGGTAGACGTACAGCTCCTGCTGCGGCACGTTCTTCTCGCCCGGCATGGCGTACGTGTACGTCATCAGCGTCGGCCGCGGCTGCGCGAGGTTGTTCACGAGATAGAGCTTGCCGACCTTGCGCGAATCGCTGCGTGTGACCGCGAAGGCCTTGGAGTCCGGCGACCAGATCACGTTGGCGCGCACGCGCGGATCGCGGTTGATCGTTTGACGCCCGCGACCCGCGCTGTCGGTCTGCTGTTGCTGCTGTTCGTTCAGCTCCTGCTGCTGCCGCTCCTGCAGCGTATCGCGCGCGCCGAAGCTGTAGTCCTCGACGCCGTCCTTCGTCAGCTGGATGGTGTCCTTGGCGGCGACGTGTACGAGAAACAGGTTGTGCTCGCGCGCGAACGCGAACATGCTGCTGTCCGGTGAGTAGTTTCTAAAGTCGCCGCCACCCCGTCCGCCGCGACCCGCCCCGCCGCCTCCACCGCCGCCGCGCGCCGGCGTGCCGCCGCAGGTGTTGACCGTGTCCGGCGCTGCCGCCGGCACACTGTCCGATCCGCCCGCCCCGCGCGCCCCGCGGCCGCCGCGGCCCGACGTCGCCGGGCCGAGCCGCGTGAGCGTTTCGGCGCGAACGTTCCACTCCCAGCGCGAGCTGTCCGCGGTGAACGTGAACGTCCTCCGGTCCTTGGCGAACGTGATGCTGGCGAACGGCAGGTTCTGCGCATCGTGCGCGTGATGACTCAGGTCCGAGAGCTGCGACGCGAGCTTCACCTGATCGAACAGCGGCTTCTTGGTCTTCGTGTCGGGCACGACGAGGAAGAACGTCGAGCCGCTGTGGTCCTTCCAGTCGTAGCACAGCGAGTCGCTCTGGCCGAGCCAGTGCGGATTCACCGACGACGTGTAGAGCCGAGAGCGGAGATTCGCCGGCGAGAACGCATTGGCGAGCTCCCAGTTGGCCTTGTTGGCGTGGTCCTGCGCGCGCGCGGCGGCCGGCCACAGGACGAGCGACGACAGCGCGGCCGCAGCCAGGGCGGCGCAGCGCGCGGAAAGACGATGAATCATGGTCGAACTCTCCCTACGAGGCGGAAAAGTGGACCGATCAGGCCGGACGCCTATCGGAACATCGCAAGCTCTTGCTCAATCACGCCGGCCGTCCGTGCGCGTGCTGCCGTCACCGGCGGCAGACGATTTCTTGGCGCGCCGCTTTTCGCGACTACGATACACGACGATGCAGGCGATGAAGACGACGACGGCGATTACAAGCACCACGATGATGAATGTCGTCACTGGAAACCCTCGAATAGCGAAATGTCAACAACCGGCTCTCATTAACGGACACTAACTCCGGCGTCCATCCAGCACGGACACACTGCCCCTCGGCTTGCAATGCGAATGGACGGAGGGCTACTTCTGAACGGGCAGCTCCTGCGTGCGTTCCGGCATCGCACCACCGTCGTCCGACGCAATTTGGACGATGATGGCGGTGATGTTGTCCAGGCCGCCGCGGCCGTTGGCCTCGGAGATGAGCAGGTGCACTTTGCGCTCGGGCTCGGTGCGCGACATGAGCAACATCTGAAGACGGCGGTCGTCGACCATCCCCGTCAGCCCATCGCTCGCCACGAGGAACAGGTCGCCCACGCGGGCTTCGCCCTGGTAGACGTCCGGTTCCACATCGGGGCTCGCGCCAACGCAGCGCGTGATCACGTTGCTGTACGGATGATACCGCGCCTGCTCCGGCGTGAGATAGCCGGCGTCGACCTGCTCCTGCACATACGAGTGATCCTTGGTGAGCTGCTGGAGCGCCCCGTCGCGCAACAGATACACGCGCGAGTCGCCAACCTGTCCGATCAGGTACCGTGTGGCCGAGACGATCAGCACGGAGGCGGTCGTCCCCATGCCCTGCTTGTCGACCTCGGTGATCGTCCGGTCGTGAATGGTACGGTTGGCCTTGCGCAAAGCGTTGCGGACGCGCTCGGCGGCGTTGCGGTCGGATAGATCGCGAACGCCGGACAGCTCGAGCTGGACGATCTGCACCGCCATCTCGCTCGCCACCTCGCCGGCGGCGTGCCCGCCCATGCCGTCGGCGACGATGAACAATCCGCGATCGCCGCTCGCGCTCACGGCGAAGTTGTCTTCGTTTCCGGAGCGGATCATTCCGACGTCCGTCCTGGCGGCGTGTACGAGACGGACCATTAGCGATTCAGCATGAGAAGAGCGACAACGGCGATCACCGCGAGCGCCACCACGAGCCACACCCAGCCACCAACGCCTCCCGCCGGCGCTTCCGCCGTCGGCGCGGTGGCCGCCGCCACGTCGGTTGCCGGACCAACCACCTTCGGGCGCAGCCTGGATCGATCGACGCTGGCGATCGCTCGCGTGGAGCGCGCGGCATCGCCTGGAGCATCCTGCGCCCGGAAGATCATCTTGACCCCGCCGACCCGCACGTCCGGCGCACCATCGAGGCGGCGCTCGCCGGTGATCCGCTGGCCGCCGACGTACGTGCCGTTCGTCGAGCCCACGTCCGACAAATACCAGCCGTCGGCCCGGCGCTGCAGCTTGGCGTGCGTGTCCGATACGCTGTCGTCCGCGATCGGCACGTCGTTGTGCGCGCCGCGGCCGATGTGCGCCAGCGGCACACGCACCGGATACTGCTGGCCCTTGGTCGGCCCCTCGTTCGTGATCTCCAATATCGCGAGCGGCGG
>JAICKA010000038.1 GCA_025928185.1 Gemmatimonadaceae bacterium | reverse complement strand
TGCGGGGCATTCCGTACGTCACCGCGTCCGGGCAGGGCTTCTACGAGCGGGCCGAGGTGCTCGACTGCCTGATGATGCTGCGCGCGATCGACCAGCCGCTCGACGATCTCGCGCTCGCCGCCGTGTTGCGGTCGCCATTCGCCGGCGCCAGTGATGCGGACCTCTGGGAGCTGCGCGCGTCGTGGCGAGCGAGCGGTGAACGCGAGCACGTGCCGCCGCTGTTCAGAGATCTCGAATCGTACGCACCGCTGGCCGGCTTCCATACGGCGTTCGCCGCGCTGCGCAAACGGGTGCGCGGGCGGAGCGCCGGCCAGGCGCTCGACGACGCGATTCGTACCTTCGGCTACGAGCTGGCGATCGCCGCGAGCGCCGATGGTCCGGCGATGCTCGCGAATCTCGAGAAGGTGCGCCGCATCCTGCGCGAGCTCGGCGCAATCGGTCCCGCCGCGGCGTACGACGAGCTCGTTCGCCGCCGCGAGCTGTTGGCTGCCGAAGCCATGGCGCCGCTCGTCGGCCCGTCCGATGACGTCGTGGTACTGACGACCATCCACCAGGCCAAGGGTCTCGAGTGGCCTGTGGTGTGCCTGCCCAACCTTCAGAGTCCTCCAAAGGGAAGCCGCACCGCGTTCAGCGACCGTCATGGCGTACTGCTGTGCAAGGCGCTCGACGAGAACGACGAACAGGTGGAACCGCTTTCGATCACCCGGATTCTCGACGAAGCAAAGCGGAGCGCCGAGGCCGAGGAGCGGCGGCTGCTGTACGTTGCCCTCACGCGGGCGCGCGAGCGACTCCTTCTTTCTGCCTCGGTCACGGAGAGCCAGCTCCAGCCAAGTGCGAAATCGGCGTTCACGCCACTCTCGTTTCTGTTGTTGCACACCGGCGGCGAGCTGACTGGCAATGGTGAGCACGATTGTGGAGCGTACCGGACCATCGTGCGCTCGGTTGACGAGATGCCGCCGGTGGCGTCGTTCGAGTCGGACGGCACACTGCGCGCAACTTTGCGGCCGGCCGTGCTCGACCAACCGCCGCGCGAGCCGGTGTACCCGCTCCCGCCGCCGCTCTCGCTGAAAGTCACCGAGCTGCTGTCGTACCGGCGCTGTCCGCAGGTGTATCGCTTCTCGCACGATCTCGAGATCAGCGAGCACATTCCTCGGCGCGCGGTGGCGCGGAGCGGCGACGCCCATGCGCCGTCGGCCGTGGAGCGCGGCACGATCGTGCATGGTCTGCTCGAGCGCGCGCGGTTCGACGCGACCGACCGCGACACCGAGATCGAACGCTTGCTGGCCGACGAGCCCGCGGAATGGCGTGAGCGGTTGCGGCCGATGCTGTCGCCCGTGCTGTCGGGGGAGATTGGAACGCTTGCGCGCAGTGCGCGGCGTCTCGAGCGCGAGTGGCCGTTCGCCACGATCGTCGGCGGCGTGATGATCGAAGGCGTGATCGATCTGGCGATTCAGCGCGACGACGGCGGCTGGACGCTCGTGGATTACAAGTCGAACGATCTGAGTCGCACCGGACGCCTCGAGTACCTCCGCGACTATTACATGCCCCAGCTCGAGCTGTATGCGCTCGCGGTGTCCCGCGCGCGGCTCGGCGCGATCACGGAGCTGGTACTCGTATTTCTCGATGGACACCACGTCGTACGCCAACACTTCGACGCGAACGCCAGTCCTGCCGGCACTTGGCCGCGCGACGCCGTCGCGGCGATCGCCGCGGGCAACTTCGCCACGAGTGCCGGTCCCAAGTGCGAGCAGTGCGGCTATCGAAAGCGGAAGGTCTGCGACATCGGTCGGAGCTGGATGCCGCAGACCGCCGGCGCTGCAGTCCAACGGCCGTCGATGGCCGATGTCGATTCTGGCCACCCGCGTTCGACGTAGAGATGGAGCCGTCCGACGCCACTGGCCGGCTCCTTCACCTCCACGACTACCGGAGACCGACCATGACCGCCATCGCCACTCGTTCCAGCCGCTCGATCAGCCCGTCGACGACAGCGATCCGCAGCCGCACCAACCGTGGCGCCCGCAACGCGCTGCTCTGGATCGCGCAGTCACTCCTCGCCCTTCTGTTCCTCTTCGCCGGCGGCATGAAGCTCGTGCTTCCACTCGCCGCGCTCACCGCACAGATGCACATGCCCGGCGCGTTCCTCCGTGTACTCGGCGTCCTGGAAATCGCCGGCGCACTCGGCCTCGTGCTGCCCGGTCTGTTCCACACGCGCACGCGCCTCACCCCCCTCGCTGCCGCCGGTCTCGTCGTCATCATGGCTGGCGCGACCTCGGCTACCATGATCACGATGGGCGTCCTCGCCGCCACCGGCCCCGTCGCGATCGGCGTGATCGCGGGTCTGATCGGCGTCGGGCGTTGGGAGACGTCGAGCTTCCGATGAACGCCGCGGCGGCGGATCTCTGGCGCGGCAGTCCGTGCGCGCGGCCACTCACTCCCTCCGCGTGTACCCGTGCGCGATCCGCCCGTACACCACCGACGCGCACCCGTTCCCGTCGGACGCTTGGCGGAATACTTGTAAGGTCCGCTCGGTTCGGCCGCGTGTCCGCGTGGTCGGACCATCGCGCACCCGGGTCACGTGACGTGTCCGCGTGTTCAGGTCATCGCGCGGCTCGATCACCTCACATGTCCGCGCGGCGAGATGACGCGAACTCCTGTACTCGTCTCATGTCCGCGTGGCGAGATGACGCGAACTCTTGTACTCGTCGCATGCGCGCCCGGTCAGATCGCTTCCACGGCCGTCTACGCGCCGAGCGCGCTCGTCCCCGTCACTCGGCCGCTCGTTCCCGCGATCGGTCCGCGCGTATCCGTCCGTTGTCCGCGTGGCCAGATCGCTTCGACCGCTGTGTCCGTCCGTTGTCCGCGTGCGCAAGTCGGTTCAACGTCCGTACACGCCCGTTGCCCACGCGGTCAGATCGCTGCGACGCCTGTATCCGCGGCTGAGCCGCGTGGTCAATTCGTTCCGATGTTTGTATCCGCGAAATGTCCGCGTGGTGAGGCGACCGCGATGCCCGTACCCGCGGGTTGCACACCTGGAGCGACGACTTGTCCGCGTTGGACGGCCGTCATTCTCGGGATTGAAAATGGTGCATCGCGAATTTCCGGGAGGCGGCGGCGAGGGCGAGGTGGAATGGGCGCCAGAAGAGCTGAGACTTCAGATACTCACTTCCCTCTGTGCCAAGGTGGCATCGCACTCGCGAGAGCGAGACCAGGCCTGAGGCCCGAGAATTCAGTTTTCAGATTCGAGCACAAAGACGAATCCGGCTCGCGTGGCGAGGGCAACGGCGCTCGAACGCTCGAACTCGCGTCGACGGACGACGGACGACGGACGACGGACCATGGACCATGGACCATGGACCACGGACCATGGACCATGGACATCAACCCGCTCGATCGCGCCGCCGCTCCGCAGGCAGGCACAGCGTGAACACCGAGCCCACGCCGACCTTGCTCGACACTGTGATCTCGCCGCCCATGGCGCGCGCAAGGTCACGGCTGATCGCCAGCCCGAGCCCCGTGCCCTCGTGCGAGTGCGTGAGCGAGCGTCCAACCTGAACGAACGGCTCGAATATCCGATTCAGTTGCTCGATCGGAATTCCGATGCCGCTGTCGCGGACGGCCAGCAGCACCTCTCCGTGATCGGCGCCGTTCCATTCGCAGCTCATCGAGACACTGCCCGACGGCGTGAATTTCACGGCGTTCGAGAGAAGATTCAGCAGAATCTGCTGTACCTTGGACTTGTCCGCCCACGCGACGGCTCCGTCCGGACAGTGACCGACTTGCAGCCGCAGTCCTTTGCTTTTCGCCTGGGGTTCGATCATGTGACCCACCTGATCGAACACCTCGGCGATCGGCACGATGCCGATGTCATAGTCGAGCTGCCCGGCTTCGGCGCGCGAGAAATTGAGGATGTCGTTGATGATTCCCAGCAGGTGCTGCTGGCTTCGTTTGATCCGGCCAATGTCGTCGTGCTGTTCCGGCGATACGGGGCCGCGTAACCCCATGTCGATCAGATCGGCGTAGCCGGCGATCGCGTTGAGCGGTGTGCGCAATTCGTGGCTCATCGCGGCGAGAAATTCGCTCTTCGCGCGATTGGCGATGTCGGCGCGGGCGCGCGCCTGCTGCTCGGCCTCGTAGAGTCGCGCCCGCTCGAGGGCCTGGGCGAGCTGCTGTCCGAACGCGAGCATCAGGTCGAGCTCCGGACTGCTGAGCGGCCCCGTTTTGCGGTGCAGCGCGATCGCGCCACTCATGCGATCTCGCGCCGCGAGTGGCAGCACGACGGTGATCTCGTACGGACTCAGCACATCGCTCAGTCTGGGGAACCGGGCGTCGCGCTCCGCGCGCGAGTGGAAGACGACCGGCGATCGCGTTCGAACGGCCTCCGACATTGCGAGATCGTCGTCGACGTCGATCGTTCGCACCCACGGTGGCAGCATGGGGTAGCCGCGGTCGCTCACGACCCGAATGCAATGAGAGGCGTCGTCGACGAGTCCGAGCGCGCTCGCGTCCACGCCGAGCTGCTGAAAGCCCATCCCGAACACGACCTCGGTGATCTCGGGAATGGTGTATGCGGCCGAGAGTGCCGACGTGAGCACCTGGAGCCGCTCGCTGCGTTCGCGCGACTCCTCTGCATGGCGTCGTGCAGCCTCCTCTTCAGCCACGCGACGCGCTTGATCCCGGGCCCGCTCTTCGGCTGCCCGACGCTCGGAGAGATCGCGCGTGACCTTGGCGAAGCCGACGAGCGCGCCGGTCGAGTCGTGCAGCGCCGTGATGACGACGTTCGCCCAGAAGCGCGTGCCGTCCTTGCGGATGCGCCAGCCCTCATCCTCGAACCGGCCGACGCGAGCCGCTTCACGCAGCTCGTAGTCCGGAAATCCTTCGGCGATTTTTTCCTGCGGGTAGAAGACCGAGAAGTGCTTGCCGATGATCTCGTCGGCCTTGTAGCCCTTGAACCGCTCGGCGCCCGGATTCCAGCTCAGCACATACCCGTTCACGTCGAGCGCGAAGATGGCGTAATCCTCGACGCTCTCGACGAGCAAGCGGTGCAGTTCACCCGCTTCGTGCGCGATCCCACCGGGCTGCTGCTGCTCGGTGCCCGCCGGTTCGTCGTACTGAGTCCGCTGCATGTCGCCAACAAAGTAGAAATAACGCACAGCCTGCATGACTCGCGCCGCGCTTCGGCGGCCGGGGGCCCGCTGGTACGGGCGCTGCCATAACACAATACGATGTAATGCTTTACATGGCGTCGACGATCCGCTAGATTACGTCATCCAAAGACGAACGAGGACCACCGTACGGGCGTTGTCCAGTCAACTCCCGGCGACCAGCACATCCAGCCCGGTAACCAGGCGCGAGCGCGCCCAGCCACGAGGAGAGGCACCCCATGCGTACATCAAGACGTTTGCAGAACGTACTCATCGGCGCCGCCGCGGTCCTGGTCGCGGGCACCCAGTTGCTGCCCGACCACGAGCAGCAGGGCCCGGTCATGGCGACCGCAACGGCTCTCATCACCGGCAAGCCGCTCACGGTCGCGTCCGCAGCGCCGGCAGGGCCCGCTTCCGCGAAAGCAAACACGGCCGTCGACGCGCTGACGAATGACGCCGTCGCCGCGCTCGCTGGCAAGGTCCGCACGCTCAGCAGCGGCCAGGCGCTCGAGGATGCCTTTCACGCCTATTTCGCGTTCAAGTCGGAGCACCCGGACGAAGTGAAGAAGCCGTTGCTCTACTTCGTCGACTACGGCCTGTCGAGCACGGAAAAGCGCGGCTACGTCTTCAACATGGACGATCTCTCGATCGTCGACGGTCCGTTCACGGTCGCGCACGGTCGTTCGTCGTCGTCCTCGCGCTTTGGCGTTCCGACGAAGTTCTCCAACGCGTTCGGCAGCAACGCGACGTCGCTCGGCCTCTACGTGACCAGGTCGCTGTACACTTTCCATGGCCACTCGGCCGGCCGCCCGTACTCGTCGGTCGGTGTACGCCTGGATGGTGTCTCGACCGGCTTCAACGACAACGCGTACGCGCGAAAGGTCGTGGCACATGGTGCGCCGTACGTAACGCCGTCGAGGGCCGGCCGCAGTGAGGGTTGCCCCGCGATGGAACCGTCGCGCGCCAAGCGCCTGCTGCCGCAACTCGCGAACGGCGCGATGGTGTTCCTGTTCGCGCCGAACTCCAAATGGCTCGCCGGCGATCCGTGGATTTCGGCCCAGCCGACGCTCGCGGAAGGGTAAGCGGATCAACGTCGTGCGGCGCGCGCCCGCGCCAGTACTGCTCGCAGTTCGGCGACGGTGTAACCCGTAAGGTCCCAGCTTCCGCCCGGTTCTGCGGCCGACAGTTCAGCGCCGTCAGGGTCGTTCGCCGACTGAAAGATCAGCGCGGCGACCGGCGGCCCGCCGGATGCGGCGGCTTGCTTGCCGCCGCCCTGTTCGATGCGAACGCGCCACAGCGAACCGTCGTCAGCGCGAAACTCGCGTTTTTGGTGCGCGAGGTACTCGTCGTTCTCGCTCCGGGCGGTGGCCTTAGGGGCGCGGCGCGGTGCCGCTGCGTTCGTGCGCCGCGGAACGTGGCGAACGGAGTCGAGCATGGCCTCCAGCGCGGCCGCGAGCCGGGCAGCCCATTGCGCGGTGTCGCCGGATTCCGGAGAAACACGATCGCGCCGTTCCCCGACACGACGCCGTTCCTCCGCATGCGCAACCATCGAGAAGTTCATGTCGCTCGCCTGCTCCGACAGGCGCTGCAGCTTCGCGACGTCCTCGGGTCGAATCTTGCGAGGGTCGGTGTCGGGAAGGGCGGCATTGGCGCGCGCCATCATGGCCAGCAGCTCCTTCGGGTCTGTACCGTCGAGCCGATTCGTGCTTGCGGCAGACTTGGCCGGCGCCGCCGGCCGCTTCTTACGATCGATCATCAATCCCCTGGTCGGCCTCGTGCGGCCTCTGTCGAATTTCGCGGCGGATGCTGCAACGCTGACGCGCAAGAGGCGAGCCGCCAACGGTTCGCTAATCGCGCCCTGCCGAGTTAGGTTACGATACTGCCCGCCGACGCGGGCGAAGGAGGGTGGCGATGGTGAGTGCTGGCGCAGTCGACTCGAACGATGATCGATCGCGCTTGCCTACTGGACTCGAATTCGCCCGCGATCTCGTCCGGCGCGAAGTGCACGAGCCCGCCCCGCCGCCCCGCCAGCTCGCCGACGCGCTGCACCGCACCTGTGAGCTGGTCTTCACGAACGTGCGCGCGACCATGGGCGACGACGGCTGCGCGGCCCTCTTCGGTCGTGCCTTCTCCGCGGCGCACGATCAGCACGCCGCGATCGACTCACTCCGGGTCGCGGGCGATTGCGAGATTCCTCGCGAGCGATTGCTCGCCGCCATCGAGACGCATGGCGCCGCCGCAACCACGTCCGCCGTCGAAGCGTTGCTCGCTGGACTCGTCGACATCCTCGCTCGGCTCATTGGAACAGACATGACCCTACGCATTCTCGATCCGGACGCGCCCTCCTCCGAACGGCTTGGCGGAGAATCGCCGTGAGTACCCCGAGCGAGAGCATCATTCGAAACATCCCCACCGGCGTGCCGGGCCTGGACTCCGTCCTCGGCGGCGGGCTCTGCGAGTATTCGTTCAATCTCATTGCCGGCGCTCCGGGCAGCGGCAAGACGACGCTGGTGCAACAGATTTTGTTCAACAACGCCGCCGCCGACCGCCGGGCCCTGTACTTCACCGTGCTCGGCGAGCCCACCGTGAAGATGCTGCGCTACCAGCGGCAGTACGCGTTCTTCGATCCGGACCGGGTTCCGTCGCAGATCAAGTTCGTCAACCTGAGCGCCGAGGTGGCGGCGGGCGATCTGGAGCCGGTCCTCGAGCGGATCGTCGACGAAGTCGGCCGATTCGAGCCCGCGTTCGTTGCCGTCGATTCGTTCCGCACCATCGCCGCCATAACCGACGGCGAGCGTGACAATGCACACGTCGCGCTCGCCACGTTCGTGCAGAAACTCTCGCTCCAGTTGACGTCTTGGGAGGTCACGTCGTTCCTGCTCGGTGAGTACAACGAGGACGAGCGGCGCCATCCCGTGTTCACCGTCGCCGACAGCATCCTGTGGTTGTCCGAGGACGTCGATCGGAACTCGGCCGTGCGCAAGATTCGCGTCGTCAAGGCGCGTGGGCGTTCACCGATGCCGGGCTTGCACACCTTCCGGATCGCCTCCGATGGCGTGCGCGTGTTCCCGCGGATTCCCGAGCAGCAGCGCGAACGCGTGGAGCGCTCGGCTCGGCGGCTCGGCACCGGCGTTCCCGGCCTCGATGACATGATGGGCGGCGGCATTCCCGAGGGCGACGTCGTGATGATCACCGGGCCGGCCGGCAGCGGCAAAACGACCTTCGCAACCCAGTTCGTGGCGGAAGGCCTGGCCCACGGCGAAAGCTGCGTCGTCGCCGTGTTCGAGGAATATCCGGAGGCGTATCTCGCGCGGGCCAAGACGGTGCCGGTGGACTTTGCCGACATGATCGCCGAGAACCGCCTGGCGGTGATCTATCTGCGGCCACTGGATCTCTCGGTGGACGAGATGTTGTCGGAGATCATGAGCGCCGTGCATCGTGTGGGTGCATCACGCGTCGTGATCGACTCGTTGTCGGGTTTCGAGCTGGCGCTGGCGCCGACATTCCGGATCGATTTTCGCGAATCGTTGTACCGGTTGGCCGGGGCGCTGACCGCCACCGGCATCACGATCATGCTCACCGCCGAGGTGGAGAGCGGATTTGCCGGCGGCCGATTCACGCACGAGCGGGTGTCGTTCGTCACCGACGACATTCTCGCGCAGCGGTACGTCGAAATCGGCGGCGAATTGCGGAAGGTGCTTGCCGTGGTGAAGACGCGTGGAAGCGGCCATTCGACAGAGTTCAGGGAGTACACGCTCACGCCGGAGGGCGCTGTACTGGGCGAATCCCTCGTGGGTTACCACGGCATCACCACCGGCGTACCGAATCGTGAGGACGGCAGCGACGGTGGTTTGCCAAGCGTGGAGCATGCCGCGCACTGACGGTTCTTCCGTCGCGCCAGCGGCGGCGAGTGCAGCACGGTTGCGGGTGCCAGCCGTTGCTGTCGCCGAGCGCCTGCTGCTCGGCGCACTGCGCGAGCGCGACACCGCGCAAACGGCGGCCCGCCTCGCGGAAATCGCTCGCCACGTGGCGCGGATCGTCGGCGAGCTGTCCGCGTCGCTCGACGAGCGCGTGATCCTCGAGGTCATGCGTGGCGTCACGCTGCCGCGCCGCGGTACGCACTGTCTGGTCGAGCTGATCGAGCCGGACGGTTCGCAGCGCCGGCCGCTGATGCCGTTGGAGGCTTCATCGGTTGCGCTTTCCGACGCCGGCCGCGGTTTGCAGCTGGCGGTGCCGTTCACGGTGCCGGCAGCCGTCGTTACGATCGACGACGACGCGCACGGCGAGATGATCTTCGTTCGCCACGCGGATAGTCCGGATTTCTCGGCCGACGAGATCGCGATGGCGGTGGAGATCACGGCACATTGCGCAATGGCGCTTGGACACGCGCGGCTCTATGCCCGCGCCGTCGCGTCGCGCATCACGGCCGACGAGGCGAACCGCCTGAAGTCGTCGTTCCTGGCGAGCATGAGCCACGAGCTCAGGACCCCGCTCAACGCCATCGCCGGATTTGTCGAACTCATCGACATGGGGCTGCATGGTCCGGTAACCGACCAGCAGCACGACTCGTTGAGGCGCATCCGGACGAACCAGCAACATCTGCTCGTTCTGATCACCGAGATCCTCGATTTCGCGCGTATCGATGGCGGACGTGCGCGATGCCGCGAGGACGACGTGCCAATGGCCAACGTGATCGCCGACGTGGAGCAGATGCTCGGCGCCATGGCTCAGGCGAAGGGGCTGCCGCTCCATGTGCCGCGGGTCGATCCCGATGTGGCGGCCTGGGCCGATGCCGATCGAGTGCGGCAGATTCTCATGAATCTCGTAATGAACGCGGTGAAGTACTCGCCGCCGAACGCCGGTCCGGTGTCGATCGCCTCGGAGGCGAGGAACGACACGGTCCTGATTGTCGTCGAGGACCACGGTCGGGGCATTCCAGCGGATCAATTGATGTCGATCTTCGAGCCGTTCGTGCAGCTCGACAGCGGTCGGCTCGACCGGCAAGGCGGAGTGGGGCTTGGCCTGGCCATCAGTCGGCAACTCGCCCGCGCGATGAACGGGTCGCTCGAGGTCGACAGCACCGTGGGACGGGGGACGCGATTCACCCTTTCGCTGCCGCGTGCACGCTCGGCGCCGCGCTCGGCGTCAGAGGGAGATGGCCGCCTGCGCTCATAGCCGCTGCGGTCGAGGTCTCACAAAAATGAACGAAGCAGTCCGCCTGGCGACCGGCGTCGTGGCTCGCTTCGTGACGTGATCGTGAGGGGAAGCGAGGTACTCAGCCTCCGCTCTGGTCACTCCGTCCGGACCCGGTTGCTGCCAATGAAAGGTTCGTCGGATCCATCGAAGCCAGGGACGAACGACGCGACGGAACGCCAAAGTCGAGGTGTGCCGGTCTCGGGCGTAGCGATGCGAGGCCGCCTCGTCACGGCGGCCCTGGACGCGATCGATCGTGCCGACGCCGCCGAGGGCAGCGTCAAGCGCTCCGACTATCTGGCGGCGCTCGATCGCCGCCTGTCGGGATCGCTCGACGAATCGTCGACGAAGGAGACCATCGCCCAGGTGGCGCTTCCCGAGAAGGACGCCTGGGCCGTGGTCGACCTGGCCGCGCCGGATCACACGCCCGTACGCCTCGCGGTCGTGCATCCCGACCCCGTGAAGCAGGTGATCGCGGACACGCTGAACGTGCACTGGATGCCTCGTGAGGGCGATCCAATCGGATTGCCGGCCGTGAAGCGCACGGGCCGGCCGATCGCGCTGGTGGACGGGGTCGATGACGCGCTCACCGTTGCCGCACACAGCGCGGAGGATCTCGTCCTCCTCCGTGAGCTGGGCTTCTGCGCTTGTCTCGTCGTGCCAATCCGCACCGAAGGAGAGGTCGACGGGGCGATCACGTTCGTGAGTGCGCACCCGAGAAAGCGCTTCACCCCGGCAGAGGTCGAGCTGGCGGAGGCTATCGCGGCCGCCTCGGCCCACGCGCTGCGGAATGCGCGACTGTTCGCCGCGATCAACGAGCGCCGTTCGGCCGCCGAGCAGTCGAATCGGACTCGCACGGACGCATTGGGTCACGTTACCCACGAGCTGCGGACTCCGCTGAACGCCATCGGCGGCTACGCCCAACTCTTGTCACTCGGCGTGCGAGGACCGGTCAACGACGCGCAGCTCAAGGATCTGGAGCGAATCCGCTGGAATCAGCGGCATCTCCTCGATTTGATCACCGAGATCCTGAGCTTCGTTCGGGCCGACACACGCCGGGTGACCTACACACTGTCGAGCGTGGACCTGGCGGAAGTGGCGCGGGCCGCGGCAGACATGATCGGACCCATCTTCCGCGACAAGGCCCAGACGATCGTCTTCGAGGACAGTTGCGGTGCGAACGTCGCCGTGGCGTGCGCCGACGCGGAGCGTGTGCGGCAGATCATCATCAATCTGCTGACGAACGCGAGCAAGTATTCACCCGAAGGTTCGGTCGTGACGGTGCGGTGTGGCGCGACCGCGGCCAATGCATTCATCGAGATCTCCGACACCGGATATGGCATACCGAACGATCAGGTGGAGTCGATCTTCGAGCCGTTCGTGCAGCTGGCGGCGGGGTCGGAAAGCCGCCGGGGCGGCGTTGGCCTCGGCCTCGCCATCGCGCGTCAATTCGCGCGTGGGATGAACGGCGACCTGACGGTTCAGAGCCGTGTCGGCACCGGCTCGACGTTCCGACTGACCTTGCCGATTCGAACAGCTTGATCGCAACTTCCGCGACTGCGGCAGCCGGCGTCACTTCGTCCAGGTCGTGAGGGACTCCGAGCGCCGCCGCGGCTTTGGCGGCGGCACTTCGGCGGGTTCGCCCACATTCACGACGGCAACAATCCGCTGGTCGTCCGCGACGCCAACCGCCTCACGTGCGTCCGGATCCTCCATCACGCCGCCGGTCTTGATGTGCGTGCCAAGGCCCATCTCGACCGCGGCGAGCGCGAGGTTTTCGATGCCCATCATCGCCGCCGCGTAGTCTTCTTCTGCCATTTCAGCGCTCTCGTTGCGCACGATAGCGACGACGATCATGCAGGGTAACGCACGATGCTCGTCGGCCACCCGGTCGCGCAGCGCGTCGGCCGCTCCGGCGTCGTCCAGTTTCCGCGCCTTTCGTTCGCCGAGCGCGAGGCCGTATGCCTGCCGCGCCTGGGGGCCGAGGACGTAGAAGCGCCACGGCTGTGTCAGTCGGTGGTTCGGCGCGAGCGTGGCCGCGGTGAGGAGCGTTTCGATTTCCTCGCGCGATACGGGTCGATTGGTGAAGCGCTTGATCGAGCGCCGCTGGCGCAGGACGTCGGCGAGAGTCATGCGCGGAAAATACTCGCCAGCGGGCCTCCGGCGAGACCGTCGGCGACGGCACCGCTACCGGTTCAGCCAGTACGACATCTTCACGAGAAACGTGTTGGCCGGATGGAGCCGCATGAGATCGCGCACGTCGCCGGTGAACGCCTGCGTGCCGGCGAACGGCTCGCTGCCCTGTCGCCCCTCGCTCCACACCACGAAGAGCGTCGAGCCGGGCCGGTACTCCCAGCGGAATACCACGTTCGATTGGAATTCCTTGAAGTTGAAACCGCCCGGGTTGTTCGTGACGGCGGTGTCGCCGTAGGCGGCGTAGCGGGCGTCGTACGATTCCGCGCGCGGTGTGGCCGAGAGCTGCCGTACGTCGCCGTACGTGCCCTTGGAGACGAACGGCTGGACGTACGCCTGGAGCGAGATCGCCGGCGTGAACGTGTAATTGAGTCGCAGCGTCGCCGACATCGTCGTCTGGTCGAGGTGCGCGAACGTGTAGTGCGTCACGCTCGCCGCGTCGGTGAAGTTGCCGTACCACTGATTGTCGGCGATGTTGTGGCCCCAGCCGATCCCGAGTGAGGAGCTGAACCGGCCAAGCATCTTGTACTCGATCTCGGGACTGATGCTCAACGACGAGTTGCGGCCGCCTTCGCCGCGGAAGTAGTTCATCGACAGAAACGGCACGACGGCGCGGCGCTGGTCGCCGCCGAAATTCATCCACGGCGCGATGTAGCGACTCTGGCGAATCGCCGGTCCGCCGCGCGCGCTCCGATCGTCGTACGTCGCGCCGAGCTGCCCGATCGTGCCGCCGAAGCTCGTCGTCCAGTTGTTCTTCCAGGTGAAATTCATGTTGCTGTTGTACGCCGCTTCCTGTGCCAGCCCGTCGGCCGACCAGTACTGCCACCAGTTGTTGTTCCACTGGAAGCGCTGATAGAACCGGCGTATGTGGCGGTCGAAGTAGCCGACCCAGGTGCTCCACGATTGCTGATCGGCGCGGCGCAGGAACCCGAGATCGTTGATCTCGAAACCGGGCGAGCGGCGCTGATAGGCCGACTCGAAGCTCAGGTGTTGGCCGGCGATCTTGCCAAACTTGAACTCTTCCGCGTCGCCGCTCAGTACCGTGCGGGTTGGATCGAGCGGCAGGGCGGCGTCCGGCCGCTGATAGTAGTGTACCGGGTCGGTTTGCAGCGCATGGATCGCCGCGGCGCTGCCCTGCACCCGGCTCTGATCGAACGAGCCGGAGATCTCGTACCGGTTCGAGAAGAACCGGTGCCGGAAATCCACCGCGCCCACGTACGCGCTCGACGGGAGGTATGGCGACGACCACCGGTCGTTGGCGCGATTCACGGCGGTGACCATGCCGCCGATGCTGCTGTTGCCGGCGCGGAAGTCCTGCTTGGCGCGCACGGCGGCAAAGTTCGTGGCCGGATCGTAGGTCGTGTCGCCGGCATTCGACGCCCGTTGCGTGGTTGCGTCGAAGACCCCGATCGTCAGCCCGGAGGGAAATCGGCCGAGCAGCTTTGCCGCGCCGAGGATGGTCGTCGGCTGAAGCGGCACGGTGTCGCCGTACGTCGTCGCCAGCTCCGGCGTGCGCCCAACGCGCCGGCTGTAGTACAACCCTTCGCTGCTGCAATTCACATTGTTGCAGTTCACGTCGAACTGGAACAGTCCGCGGCCGGCGACGAAGAATGGCCGGCGTTCGTCGAAGAACGATTCGTAAGCGCTGAGGTTGAGCACCGCGGGATCGGCCTCGACCTGGCCGAAATCCGGATTCACCGTCGCGTCCAGCGTCACGTTCGACGCGACGCGGTACTTCAGATCGCCGCCGACGCTCGCCTTCGATTCGGTGGCGAAGCGATTGTTGGTGATGGTCGACGCGTTCTTCGTCACGATGTAGGGCACGGCCTCAAGCCGTCGCGGCGGCTCCAGCTCGTCGAGTCCGTGCAGGCTGCCAAACTGCGACACGAATCCGGCATGCGACTCGCGAAGGAGCGGCCAGCTCTCGCGCTCGGCCAATCGATAGACGTCGCGGTCGATCGTGAGACCGAACGTGTGCATCCGATCGCTGCTGTAGCGCATCTGCGACAGCGGCAGACGGAACTCCGCCGTCCAGCCGAGCGAGTCGATGCGAGTCGCGACGTCCCAGACGGCGTCCCACGCGGCGTCCTCCTTGCCGTCGTCGTAGATGGCCTGGTCGAGCTTCACGCCGGCGGCGTTGACGCCGAACTCGTACCCCGTGCGCCGATCGTGGTACGAGTCGACGAAGATCCAGATCATGTCGGACGGCGTGAACGTGTCCCGTCGTTCGAGAATTCTGATGATGCTGTCGGGATGCGGATCGAAGGCGCGAACGAACACGAACAGGTTCGCGGCGTCGTAGGCGACCCTGGCTTCGGTGCGGAATGCGGGCGCCTTGCCTTCGGTGGGTCGCCACTGCACGAATTGCGTGATCGGCGGCGCGCTGCGCCAGACCGCATCGCTGTCGACGCCGTCGATCACCGGCGCGACGTCGGCGCGCACGGCGACCGCGCTGCTGTCGGTCGGCAGGGCGACATGCAACGGCCCGGCACTGCGGGGGTGAACGGTCGCGGGCTGGTTGTGAGGAAGTTGTAAAGTCAGAGCGAGCGCGAGCGCCGCCGCCGAGCCGAGCATCGTGAAGTCCAGTTCGCCGAGAGCATGCGGAGTACGAGTCTCCGCGGATTGGACACCGTACGTGCCGGATTGGTTGGGAGATTCACGGTCGCCGCAATGTGAATGCGACTGGCATCGCCACACGCACGCGAACCGGACAGCCTCCCACGGCCAGCGTGACGAAGGATGTGTGTTCTCAAACGACTGGAAGCGGCTGGTGCGCGCCGGCCGGCAGCTCGACGTCAATCGCGCCGCCGGCGCGCACTTCGCCGCCGGCGATCACGATCGCCTCCGGCCCGAGGCGCAGCCGCGTGCCGACTGGCAAGCCGAGCAGATCGATCCCTCGCGTCGTGACGTTCTCGCCCATCTCCCCGGGGTGCACGTCGAAGCCGCGCGTACGGAGCTCGTCGTGCAGCTCGTCATGCAGCAGGTGCACCTGGCGCAGGTTCGGCTCGAGCGGCGCGCGCTTGACCCGCGAGCGATGCTTGACCGTCGCGCCGATGTGCGCGTCGCCCTCCACTCCGAGGCCGGCGACGAGGCGGATGGACGGGTGTACTGGTTTGCTGAAGGTGTGGCCCGCGCTGCGGGCGACGGCGACTACCTCTCCACGCGCTGTCATCGATTCACAATTTCACGATCAGTGACACGCGATGATGGTCGGTACTCTCTCAGACGTCGACTTCCTTCAAGTCCACGATCGGCCCAATCTCGACTCGAGTGATCTCGGGCCTCGACCGGATCCAGTCGCCGAGCAGTTGCCGATCCGCGTCGATCGCCTGGCCGCCGTCGCGCGTGATCACGTACCGCCAATCGCGCTCGCCCCCGCCGTCGGCAATCAGCCCGTTCGACTCGGCGAGCGTGTGAAACGTCGCCGCCAGCGCGTGCCGCGTGCGCGCGTCGACGTGCGGCGCGAGTTGCGCCGTGATCTCGAAACCAAACTCCGGGCAGGCGGCGGCCATGCTGTATATCTAATGCCGCGGCGCTCAGCGTTCGAGGCGGACGGCGCCGGCCGGCAGCCGGAACCGCGGCGCCAGAGTCGACGTGAGGCGCACCTCGGCGCCCAGAAAGTAGCGGCCGGCCGGCAGCGAATCGGCGATCGCGCTGAACGGGACCGACGCCATGAGGTCGCTCGGCGTTATCGTATCGCCGGCCGCGAGCGGCTGGAGCCTGAGATGATGCGCGCATGCGACCTGCCCGCCAGATCGCAGCCAGCCGGCGATCGGGTCCGCGGTGGGCGACACGCGGCGGAACAACTCCGGCGTCACTGCACATCCGCCGAGCTCGATCCGAATTTCGCGAGCCGCAGTGTTCCGCACGTGCACGGCGATCGCGAGCGTGTCGTGCGCAACCGTCGTTTCCGTACGGAGCTGCAGCGAGTCGCCGCTCGCGACCGGCGCGCCCTGGCTCAGTATGACGAGCCGCGTCCCGTTGCCGCTGCCACGGGCTGACCCACAGCCGCACGCCCAGACCAAAAAGCAAACCGCGAGCACACCGCGCGCGGCAAACCGTTCAACGTTCACTTTTCACTGCTCCAGAGCCGTCATTCGTATCTGAGCGCCTCCACCGGATCGACACGTGCCGCGCGGCGGGCCGGAACGTAGCTGGCCACGAGCGCGATCACCGCCAGCACGACCGACACGCCGACGAAGCTGACGACGTCGACTGGCGAGACACCGTACAACATGGATCGCAAGAAGCGCGTCACTCCGAACGCGCCGAGGAGCCCGACCAGCACGCCAATGGCGCCGAGCGTCGCGCCCTGACCCACGATCAGCCGCAGCACGTCGCCGCGCTGCGCGCCGAGCGCGACCCGAACGCCGATTTCCTGCGTCCGCTGTGACACGGCGTACGAGATCACGCCGTACACGCCCACCGCGGCGAGCACGACGGCGATCGCCGCGAACACGCCGAACATCTTTCCGTACAGCGCCTGCGTCCAGTACGAGCGCTGGATGTTGGCCTGCATGCTCGCGACGCGGTACACGGGCAGCAGCGGATCGCCGCGCTTCAACTCCGCGAGCACCGTCGGCGTGATCGACGCCGGATCGGCGCGGGTCCGCACGACGATCGCCGCGCTGCTCCATCCGCCGCGCGGATACGGCATGTAGCCCTGCAGATCGGGCGGCGACGTGAGCTGGCGATCCTTGATGTCCTTCGTCACGCCGACGATCGTGATCCAGCGGCTCGAGGTGTCGTCCGCTGACCCGAATTTGAATCGTTTGCCGATCGCGTCGTCGTTGGGCCAGAACTTCTTCGCCATGTATTCGTTGATCACCGCGACGCGCCCCGCCGGCGTGGTGTCCGCCCACTCCTGCTGCGTGAACATCCGCCCGCGCAGCAGCGGAATCTTCATCGTTTCCAGATAGCGGGGCGAGACCCAGCGGATCTCCAGCAGCGGCTCGGCGCCGAGCGCGGTGGGCTGGTGCTCGACGTCGATGAAGCTGTTGTTGTTGCTGCCGCTGAGCGGAATGTTGTTCGTGATCGCCGCGGACACGACGCCCGGACGCCGGTTGACGTCGGCGAGAAAGCGATCCCAGAATGCGAAGATCTTCTGTGTCGAATCGTACGCCGGCCCCTCGAGCGAAACGCGCATCGTCAGCAGATTCGACGAATCGAACCCCGGCTGCACGCGCTGCATCGACACGAAGCTCCGGATCAGCAGCGTCGCGCCGACGAGCAGCACGAGTGACAGCGCCATCTCGGCGATCACGAGAGTGTTGCGCAGCCGCTGCCGGGCGCGGCCCACGCTCGTGCCACGCGCGCCGGCGTCGCGCAGCGTTTCGTTCAGGTTGGGCCGCGCCGCCTGGAGCGCCGGCGCCAGCCCGAAGACGATGCCCGTGAGCACGGCGACGCCCGCCGTGAACAGCAGCACGTGCCCGTCGATCGTGAACTTCATCCAGAACGGGATCGTCTCGAGAATGTTCGCCTTGATCCACTGGAGAAATGCGTACGCGAACGCGACGCCGAATCCGGCGCCGATCAGCGCGACGAGAATGCTCTCGGTGAGCAGTTGCCGCACGATGTGCCATCCGTTTGCGCCGAGCGCGACGCGCACGGCCATCTCCTTCGAACGCGCCGTGGCGCGAGCGAGCAGCAGGTTGGCGACGTTGGCGCAGGCGATGAGCAGCACGAACCCGACGGACGCCATCATGATCATCAGCACCGCGCGGAAATCGCCGACGTTGTCTTCGCGCAATGTCATCACGTCGACGCCCCAGCCCGTGTTCGAGCTCGGATATTGCTGCTCGAGCCGCGTCGCGATGCGACCGAGATCGCCGCGCGCCTGCTCGAGCGTGGCATGCGGTCGCAGTCGGCCGATCACCTGCCACGAATGGTCGCCGCGGCTCTTCAGCGGGTCCTTCTGCATCGTCGTCCATGCCTCGGCAGTGCCCGGAAACTCGAAACCCGGCGGCATGACGCCGATGACGGTGTGCGGCACGCCGTCGATCATGATCTGCTGACCGAGCGCATCGCGGCGTGCGTCGAACCGCTCGTGCCAGAGCCGGTCGCCGATGATCACGACTTGCGGCGCGCCGATCTGATCTTCATCCGCACGAAAGTCGCGTCCGAGCTCCGGCTTGACCCCGAGCGTGCGGAACATCGTCCACGAGATGTTGCCGCCCTGGACGAACTGCGCGCCGCCGTTGTTGGCCAGATTGAACGACGTGCCGCTATAGATGCCGACGCTCGACAACGTGCGATTGTCCGCCTGCCAGCTCCGGAAATTCGCGTATGACACCGAATTCATGTGCCAGCCGCGCTTCAGATTCGCTTCGCCGATCGCGACCAGCTCGTCCGGATTGTGGTAGGGAAACGGCCGAATCAGCAGCGCATTGACGATGCTGAAGATCGTCGCGTTGACGCCGATGCCGAGCGCGAGACAGACGACTGCCGCGGCCGTGAATGCTGGATTCTTGAGCAGCGTGCGGGCGGCAAAGCGGAGATCCTGGAACATGTCGGCACCGTACGGTGGAAAGGCCGTCGATTGGACAGTTCAGCCACGGCGTGGGTTTGAGTACGGCTCGCGCGCCGGCAATGTTTCCCGCTCGCCGTTCGCGCTCAGATCTCGCCGACCTCCGCCGCCGCTTCGAGCGCGAGTGCAATCTGTCGCGACAGCGCCCGCGCTTCCTGGGTGACGCCCGCGGATGACGCGCCCGGCATCGCCTCGAGACCTGACGATCTGAGCTTGATCAAGTCGAGCCGCAAGTTCCCGAGGGCCAGGCCCGCGCTCTCGATCTGTCGCGTCAGTGCCGCGTGGCGCCGCGTCAGCTCCTCGGCCGTGTCGCGCTGACGCTGGAGCAGTGCGAGTCGGCGCTGCCCGTCCGACGATTGGTCCAGTCGTGCGCCGGCAATGCGCGTGTCGAGCTCCGGGATCAGGGACGGATCGATATCCCCGTCGAGTCGGTACAGCAGCTGGACGAGATGTGCCACGCGCGCCACCAGCGCGTCGACCGTGGGCTCGATTTCCGGCAGCAGCGCGCGGTCCGCCTTTGAAAGCGTGTTGAGAAGATCCATAATCGCCGCGCGATCCTCCACCGCGCGACGGATCGCCGACGCCCGCGGACTCTCGAGCACTTCGCGCGGTGCAAGCTTCGCGAGCTGCTTGTCGCTCGTCTGCGGCATGTACGCGCGCATCACCGCACGCGCGGTGGCCGCATTGAACACGCGCCGCATCTTCAGGCCGCTCGCGCGCAGCGAGATGGCGCGGCGCCGTACCCGAAACCACATATAGAAGGGAATCAGCGGTCCGAACACCAATGGCGGCACATCCGGAGCGCCGCCGAGTGCGAACAGGGAGATGGCACTCAAGCCGACGGTGAGCCAGGTGTAGCGCCGCATCGCGATCACGCGCTCGATCAGCGCCACGCGTCCACCCCACAGCCTCAGATCCTGGCGCTGTTCGGACGTGAGCGCCGCCAGATGCGCCGGCTCGAGAATCACGCCGTTGCTGCCGACCACGGGGCCGACGGCGACCGGCGCGACGGCGTTCGAGCCGCGGCGGGGCGACTGCGCCCGTCGCCCGCGCGGCACCGGCGACGTGTAGCGTACGGGCTCGCGCGTTTCGGCGCGCCAGACCGGCGCGGCGTTCGAGTTGGTCGATTCGCGGAGCGCGTCACGCATCGCGCTGGCCGTCGGCCAGCGATCCTCCGGCGCCTTCATCATCGCGCGTTCGATGATCTCGCACAGCGCTCGCGGCGCTTCCGGTCTGAATTCGGTGATCGGCCGCGGCGCTTCGCTGACGTGCTTGAGCAGGAGCGCCATCTGATTGCCCGCCGTGAACGGCACGCGTCCGGTGAGCATCTGATATCCGAGCACGCCGAGCGAGTAGATGTCGCTGCGCCCGTCGACGTCGCGTTCGCCGAGCGCCTGTTCGGGCGACATGTACGTCGGGGTGCCGACGGCGATGCCGGTGAGCGTCAGGCGCGTGGCCCCTTCGACCGCGCGCGCGATACCGAAGTCCGTCACCATGGCGCGGCCGCTGTCGGCGTCGAGCAGAATGTTATCGGCCTTCACGTCGCGGTGAACGACGCCGCGCAGGTGCGCGTAGCCGAGCGCGTCGGCGACCTCGGCAAGCAGCCGGCGCACATCGTCCACCGGTCGCAGCGGATGTTGTTCGAGAATGCTGGCGAGGTTGCCGCCAGAGACGAGCGCCATGACGAAATACGCAAGACCGTCGCGCTCGCCCACGTCGTAGATCGGCACGATGTGCGGATGCGAGAGCTGCGCCGACATCTGCGCCTCGCGCGTGAAGCGCGACGCAACGGCGGCATCGTACGCCAGCTCGGGCGGCAGCACCTTGATCGCGACGGCGCGATTCAGCCGCAGGTCTCGCGCGCGGTAGACCACGGACATGCCGCCGCGGCCGATCTCGCACTCGATTCGGTACTGGTGCTCGAGGGCAGCTGAAGCGCGGTCCTGGAGTGGATCGGTCATGGGTCCGTGGTCCGTAGTTGTGGTCCGTAGTCCGTGGGCGACGAAGCCACGGGCCGCAGACGGAACAATGAGTCCGTGCGCGCAGCCGCGCCACCCTGACCTCCATCAACAACGCTGCAAACTCCGCCGTACTAGAGTCAGGTACGCGCTATTCGTCGCATCCCAACCGCTCTCCCCCAGGAGTTGCTCATGCTGGTCCGCACCCGCTGGCTCGCGCCGCTCGTCGTGCTCACGCTCGCCGGCGCCGCGCACGCACAGCAATCCACAGAACCAGTCGATGCCGCGATGAACGCGAAGATCCGCGCCGAAGGCATGGATCACTCGCGCATCATGTGGATCGAGCACAATCTCACCGATGTGTACGGACCGCGTCCCATCGGCTCGCCCAACCACGTAGCCGCGGCCAAATGGGCGGTCGCCACGATGACGAGCTGGGGGATGAAGAACGCGCACCTCGAGCCGTTCACGTGGCGTGGTGTCGGTTGGCTGCCGGGTCTGGCGAGCGGTTTCATGACGTCGCCGGTGAAATCGAATCTCAAGTTCGAGGCGGTGCCGTGGTCGCCGTCGACGAAAGGCACCGTGCGAGGACAGGTGATCAGCCTCTCGCCGCCGGACACGCCGACGCCCGAGGAGCTCGACGCGTACCTCGCGCCGCTAGCGTCGAAGGTGAAGGGGGGCATCGTTCTCGTCGGCCGTCCCGCCGACGTACCGGTCAACTTCAACGAGCGGCCCAGGCGCACGCCGGACGACCAGGTGCGCGCGCGATACGAGCCACGCGATCCCAACGCGCCGGCGCCCGGTCGTGGAGGCCGCGGTGGACGCCGCGGCTTCGCGCCACCGCCGGAAGGTCATCTCTCGGCGCAGCAGGTGAACCAGCGCATCACCGCGTTTTTGCGCGAAAACATGCCGGCGCTTCGGCTGAACGGGCAGGGCGCAGGCCGCATTCCCGGCGTGATCGTCGCGCAGAACGGACCGGGACAGATCTATGACGACACGACGCCGCAGCCGCCCGCCGTCATTCTCCGCACTGACGACTTCGGCCGCATCTACCGCCTCATCGCCGACGGCACGCCGGTGTCCGTCGAGTTCAACGTGCAGAACCAGTATTTCCCGGACGGCAAAACGTCGTACGTCACCGTGGCGGAAATTCCGGGCACGGACAAGGCGGACGAAGTCGTGATGATGGGCGG
>JAICKA010000089.1 GCA_025928185.1 Gemmatimonadaceae bacterium | reverse complement strand
GCGCGTAATCGAACTCGCGGCCGCAATCACACGACGACTCGAGCGAATCCTGTCCGCAGACGATGCAGAACTGATCGTCGAGATCGTACGATCGGAACCGGCCACAAATGGAGCACCGCTTGGTGACGCGATCGGGCATAGAAGGTACTAGAAGCTAGAAGCTGGAAGCTAGCGGGAAGCTGGATGCTGGATGCTGGGTGCTGGGTGCTGGGTGCTTGGTGCTCCAGCGCTCCAGCGCTCCAGCGCTCCAGCGCTCCAGCGCTCCAGCGCTCCAGCGCTCCAGCGCTCCAGCGTTATTTCATCCAGCTCGCGGGGTCCACGGCCGGGCCGCCATGTCGGATCTCGAAATGCAGATGCGGGGGCAGATCGGGGTCGGAGATGCCGACGCCGCCGATCACGTCACCCTTCGCCACCATCTGCTGTTCGCGCACGTCGGCGTGAGCGAGCGAGCCATAGATCGAGTAGTCGCCGCCGCCGTGGTCGATGATCACGGTCAGCCCGTACGTCCCGAGCTGGCGAACGCTCACCACTTTGCCCGCGGCGATCGCGTGCACGGCGGTGTTGACCGGCGCCTTGATGCCGTCACCGTTCCAGCGGATGGTCGTGTTGCTCGCCGTCTGCGCCTTGCCGAACGTGTAGATCATCGGGCCGTCGACCGGCCAATCGAGACGCCCGTAGTCGGTCGAGCGGATCGAGCTGCCGACGCGTGCCTCGCTTGGATGTGCCACCTCCGCCCGTCGCCGCTCCGTCTCGAGCACCGAGATCGCATTGGCGAGCTGTGTTTCCGTCGCCTTGAGTCGCGCCAGTTGTACTTCGGTGACCTGCGCCTGGTGTCTGGTCTGGGCGAGCGTCGCTTCGCGAATGCGCTCGAGGCCGCGCAGCCGTTCCTCCTCGCTCTGCTTGTCCGTGCGATTCTCCTGCAGCGCCACCTGCAGCGACACGAGGCGACGGTGCTCGCGCGCCACCTGATCGCGCAACTGCTCGACGCGCGTGACCAGGCCGCGGTCGTGCAGCGTGAGCATGTGCAGATACTTGTAGCGGGCCACCAGCTCGCCGAACGAATGCGCCGAGAGCATCGCCTCGGTGGCGAACAGCGGACCGCGCTTGTAGATGTCGATCAGGCGGCGTTGCAGCGAGGCGCGCTTCACCTCCAACTCCGATTCGGCGCGCGCCTGCTTGATCGACGCGTCGGTCACCTCGTCGTTGATCGCCGCGAGCTGGGAGTCGAGCGCCTTGACGATGCGCGCCGTGGCGTCGGCCTGCCGGTCGAGGTTCGACACCTCGTCGCCAAGGTCGTGCACGGTGGTCTGCAGGTCGAGCGCGCGCTGCTCGAGCTCCTGGCGCTCGCGCCGGATACGATCGAGCGTGTCGCGTTGCGCGCGGAGCCTCGCCGACTGCTCGACACTCTGCGCCTGTGCGGCCTGCGGCAGTACCGTACCGGCGCTGGCGAGCACGAGTCCCGCGACAAACGGCATCCACCGGCCGCGCCGCCGCGGCGTGGGGCCGGTCATACCTGCCGCAGATGCCGTCCGACGGAGACGGCGCTGCCGAGCAAACCGATCAGCGCGCCGCAGATGACGCCGAGCGTCGCCAGCCGGTGATCGAAGAACGCGGTCTGAAAGTGCAGATACTGCTCGAGCACGCGCATGGCGACCCACGTCAATCCCAGCGCGAGCACGCCGCCGAGGATGCCCTTGATCGAGCCCTCGACGAGAAATGGCCGCCGAATGAAGCCGTCGGTCGCGCCGACGAGTCGCATGATCGAGATCTCGCGGCTGCGCGCCAGCACCGCCATGCGGATGGTGGCGCCGATGATGATCACGGCGACCGCGGCGAACGCCAGACCGAGCGCGGCGCCCGCGACGCCGGCGATGTTGCGAAGTTTATAAAGCTGCGTGATCCATTCCTCGCCGTACCGAACGTCGTCGACGAAGTCGAACGTGCGCATGCGATCGGCCACGGCGCCGACGTGCGTTGGGTCGCGGAAGCCGGGCTTGAGTTTCACGTCGAGCGACGCGGGGAGGAACTGCCCGTCGAACACGTCCTTGAACTCGCCCAGCTCCTGTCGGGCCTTGGCGAGTGCCTGCTCCTTGGTCACGATCTCGACCGAGAGCACCTCGGGGTACGCCGCCACTTCGTCGGACGCCTTGGTGATCGTCTCGATCGGCGTGCTGTCGGCGACGAACGCGCGAATTTCCACGCGCTCGCCGACTCTGGCGAGTGCATCACGAATGTTGAGCGCCACGAGTCCGAACAAACCGAAGGCGAACAGCGAGAACGCGATCGTCGTCACGCTGAGCGCGCTGAGCAGCGGCGCGCGGCGGAACGCGATGAGCGCGGTACGGAACGACGTCATCAGTCCACCTCCAGCTCGACGGGCGTCGCCTCAGCCGAGTCGAATACGAGCTCACCCTGATTCAGCTCGATGCAGCGAAGCTCCGACCGGCGTACCAGCTCCAGATCGTGCGTGGCCATGATCACCGCGGTGCCCGACGCGTTGATCTCGCGCAGCAACTGGAAGATGCCGCGTGTCGCGCGATCGTCGAGGTTGCCGGTAGGCTCGTCGGCGATCAGCACGAATGGATCGTTCACGAGCGCGCGCGCAAAAGCGACGCGTTGCTGCTCGCCGCCGGACAGCTCGCGCGGATAGGCGGTGGACTTGGACGCGAGCCCGACCTGAGTCAGCGCGCGGGCGACCTTGCCGGGAATCTGCGCCGCCGGCGTGCCGGTGACTTGAAGCGCGAACGCCACGTTGCCTTCCGCCGTGAGATCCTCGAGCAGGCGGAAATCCTGGAAGACAATGCCGAGTCGTCGGCGCAGCTGCGGAATTTCGCGGCGGCGGACGGTGTCGGACGCGTAGCCGCTGATGCGGACCACGCCCTCGGTGGGACGCTGGTCCATGTACAGCAGCTTGAGAATGGTGCTCTTGCCCGCGCCGCTGGGGCCGGTCAGGAAGACGAACTCACCCTTGCCGACGCGGAAGGTGACGTCGCGCAGTGCGGCGCCTCCGCCGGAGCGCGGATAAACCTTGGTGACTTTTTCGAAGCGAATCATGGCTACAGGTCAGACGCATCGACGCCGCCTCCGTCACCAGCGATGTCCGACCACTGCCACGCCGGCTGCGAGGTGATCGTGTCGAGGATCGCCTTGAGCAAGCCGATCAGCATCGGCCCGAGGAGAATTCCTACCAGGCCGAACGTGTACACGCCCGTCACCAGCGCGACCAGCATCCAGTAGAAGTTCAGAACCTTGGACCGCTCGGCCGCGATTTTCGGACGGAGGAAGGTGGAGATGTACACCGTGTTGACGAAGAAGCCGATGAGCACCATCGCGAGCCCCTGGGCCGGCGAGTCGCGGAAGATGGCGAGCCACGCGGCGACCGGCAGGTACACGCTCCACGAGCCGACAATGGGGAAGAAGCCGATGATGAACGAGAGAATGGCGAGCACAGCTGCCAGCGGCACCTGGAACGCCAGGTTCATCGCCAAAATAATGATCGACTTGATGGCCTGCGTGAGAAACGTCGAGTAGATCGCCCCGTACAGCACGCCGCGCGCATTTGACTCGAGCGCCGTGGCCAGCTCGCCGTACCGCGGGGGAATGCGATTGCGGAAGTACGCCATGATCTCGTCGGAGTCGCCCATCACATAGTAGGCGGTGAACATGAAGATCGTCGCCGCCACCGCAATACTGGCCACTGCCGAGCGCAGGCCGCTCAGGAAGTTCGTGCCGTAGTTCGAGGCGACCAGCACGTAATGCTTCACCGCCTCGCCGGTGTTGGCCGACTGCAGGAAGGGCAACCGGTGCAGCGACTGGTCGATCTTTGCGGCGATCTCCGCCTGATGGGCATTGACGTACCCGGCGACATCCGCGATCTCGTCGTAGCTGTACGCCGAGAGCGCGAAAATCGGCACGATCAGCAACGCCAGGGTGATCGTCGTCGCCACGACGTTGTTGGGAATGCGCCGATGGATCCATAGAAACACCGGCCGCATGAACATGGCGACGATCACGCCGAGGATCGCGGCGATGATCACCGTGCGCACCATCCACAGGAACAGCACGAGGATGATCACGAACAGGATCGTCGTGACGAGCATGCGCCGGAGCTCGGGCAGAGTGAGCTCAGCCAGCGTGGGATTGGTGCGACGCTCGAGGCGCCGGCGCTCGGGCGGTCCTGCCAGCGGCGCGGTCATTCAGCGCAGCGCCTGCTCGATGTCGTCGATCAGGTCCGCCGCGCTCTCGATGCCGATGCTGAGCCGGAGAAAGCCGTCCGGAATTCCCACCGCTGCGCGTTCGGCCGGCGTGAGGTGCGCGTGCGATGTGAAGCGCGGCTCCGAAACCAGCGAATCGACACCGCCGAGGCTCGGCGCGTGGCGGAACAGCTTGAGCTTTTTCAGAAAACGCTCGGCCGCGCGGGCGCCGCCCGTCAGCTCGATTGCCATCATGCCGCCGAAACCCGACATCGTCTCCGATGCGATCTGATGATCCGGATGCGACGGCAGCCCGGGATAGTGGACGCGCCGGATCTCCTTCCGTTCGGCGCACCATTCGGCGACGCGCATCGCGTTCTCGTTGTGTCGCTGCACGCGGACGTCCAGCGTCTTGAGGCCGCGCTCGAGCAACCAGGCAGCGAACGGATCCGGGGCCTGGCCCCAGAGCTTCATCTTTTGACGTACCTCGTCCGTGTAGGACGAGGTGCCGCAGACCACGCCGCCGAGAATGTCGTGGTGGCCGTTCAGGTATTTCGTCGCCGAGTGAATCACCACGTCCGCGCCATACTCGAGAGGACGCAGGTTGATCGGGCTGGCGAACGTCGAGTCCACCACGAGCGCGATGCCCGCTTCCTTGGTGACGTAACTCACCGGCCGCAGGTCGAGCACGCGGCAGGTCGGGTTGATCGGCGTCTCGAGGAAGATGGCCCGCGTATGCTTGCGCACGTGCGTGCGCCAGACGCGCGTCTCCAGCGGGTTCACGAGCGTGACGTCGATGCCGAGCGCAGTGAACTCGGTGGTCAGCAGCTGCGACGTACCGCCATAGATGAATGCGCTGGCCAGCAGATGATCGCCGGGCCGGAGCAGCGCCATGAGCGCACAGGCAGTGGCGCCTTGCCCGCTGGCGAGCAGCACCGACGACTCGGCGCCTTCGAGCGCAGCAATTCGTGCCTGTACCAATTCGGCGTTCGGCGCGTTGCCGTAGCGCGGATAGCGCAGCCCTTCGCCGGTGCCGACATCCTGAATGAAGTTGACGGATTGATAGAGCGGCGGCACGACCGGCAGGTCGCTGTCGCGCTGCTCGGCGCCGGTGTGCACGGCGATGGTGGCGAGATCGGGAGATCGCTGTTTGCGTGCGCCCACGAAAGCTCCTTACCCCAGTGCAGTGCGGCGCCGGCCGCGTGAGTCCAGATCGGGTTTGATCACCCGAACGATTTCCGACGGCGAGGCGCCGAGGATGTCGCGCAACACGACGTCTCCCTCGCGCGCGCCGGGATCGATGTGAACCGTCGCCAACTCGTGCCGGCGCGGGCCATGGACCCACGCCAGCTCGCCCTCGGTCAACAGCCGCGATCTGGCGTCGCGTGGATTCATCGTCACCATCGGACCGCGCTCTTCTTCGCCGGTGCGGGTGGCAATCAGATACGCGACGCGCAACGGCCTGTTGAGAACTCCACCCTCATCCTTCATACGTGCTTCCCACGACGGCGTACCGCCCGTCGACGCACATCATCAATCGGCGGCGGCACAGCGAATCCAGTGCTTCTTCCACCGCGCGCGGCTCGGCGTCCGTTTCGCGCGCGACCCGGGCCGCGTCTGCGTGTCCGAGGCGAGATGCCGCTTCCCATGTGCGGCGCTCGTCGTCACTCAACACGCCCATGAGCTGAACGCCGTCCGGTGCATCGAGTGCGAGAGCGAGTCCGTGCCGCTCCAGCACTGCCTCGATCGCGTCCCAGTGGCGTTCGGTCACCCCTCGAAACAGGAAATAGGCGTCGTGCGGCGCGTCGTCGGTCGCGTAGCGCAGTAGCAACTTCGCGACCACTTCATCGGCGCAGGAAAAGTCGATCATCGACACGTGCGAGAAGTCGATCACGGCCAGGGCGCGCTCCTGCGCGTCGTCGAGCAGCGACTCGATCTGGTCGCGCACCGCCGCGCCGGTGGAGCGCGTGACGAGATTCGAATAGAGATCGCAGGCGAGCGTCTGTCGCAACACGCTGCTGACGTCGATGTGATGCATCATCGGTCCGGTGCTCCGCCCTGTGCTTCGGGAAGGATGACCTGGACCTGCGCGCCGGGGAATGGCGCGAGGCCTTCGTCGAGCGGGACGTCGTCGTCCCAGGGAGGGACGATCGAGATCCGTGCCGTGCCACTGCGCACCGACAGCTTGCCCTTCCACCGGCCGACATAGTTTCGCGCGCCGGCGAGCCCCTGGCCGCGGCTGCGGTCGCGAAACCGGCTCACGCCGCGGATCACCGCCTCTTCCAACGCCGCCGCGTCGTCCCATCGCGCGCTCGGCACGTGGCCCGGCGCGCTCTCGAGCGAGCGGCGAAACCCCAGCCCGGCGTCGCACACCGCGATGACCACGACCCGACGGCCGAGCCGCTTGGTCCAGCGATAGCTCTGCACGGCAACCCAGCCGGGCTGCCCCGCGTGCTCGGTGATGTTCTGGCAGATCTCGGAGAGTGTCATGGAGAAACCGATGATCGCCTTCGACTCGAGATTCAACTCCGTCTTGATGATCTGCTGCGCGCGCTCCTCTATGCGGCCGACGACGGTGTGCACGTCGTCGCTCTTGCCGATCGGCGTGATCTCGAGCAGCACGTTCGACTCGCCGCCTCCGTCGCGGCGTTTGGGATACGAGCCGCGCAGGTCGTACAGCCCTTCGGCGTGCTGAAAGAACGCGGTGCGCGCCCAGTACGACGCGGTCTCGTCGAGCTCCGGGACGGCGAGCGTCGGCCGCTCGGAGCGCGTTTGCGCGAGCGTGAGCAACGCCGTCAGTCCGTATGGCGACGCCCAGCGTACGTGCCGGGCGTCGACCAGCAGCTTGGCCTCGGATGGGAGCGGCGCCACCTGGTCCAGCACCTGTTCGAAGGACTGGTCGTCGAGCGAGGGCGGGACGGTGATGACGGTCGTCACGTGAGGCTGATCTTTCCCCGGAGATGGTTGGCGAGACCGGTGGCGCCGCGGTGGCTGACATTGCGGGCCGCGGCGCGATGCGCGGCGAGGATGGCGGCGTCTAAGTTATCACCCGCGAGCAGGCGCGAGAAATAGGTTGCGCCCCACACGTCGCCGCAGCCGGTGGGATCGCCCGCCGGATCGGCGAGCTGCGCGGGCGGAACGAGCGCCGTCCGCACCGCGCCGAGCGAGGGGCCGGGCGCGCGCCAGTTGCGCAGGTCGAGACACTCGAAGTTCGGCTGCGCGAAGTACACCGCACCGCGCTTGCCGAGGGTGACGACCAGCCCGCGCGCACCTGCGTGCAGCGCCGTGGCGGCGAGCGTCATCGGGTCTGGCGCGAGCATCGCCATCTCGTCCTCGTTCACCTGCAGAAAGTCGAACGACTCGCACCATTCGCGCACATTCGGAATCGGGCGCAGCGTGCGCAGACCGTCCGGCTGTACGGCCCACGCGAGCATGTGCAGATCGCAGTAGATCGGTCCGCGAAAGTGCTGGCGCAGGAGTCGCGTCGTCTCGAGGTCGAGCTCCCAGCCGCTCAGGAAATTGATGTACAGCGCGTCGAGTCGCGCCGTGTCCAGTGCGGATTTGAGACCGAGCCAGCTCCACCCCGGCACGCCGCCGGTGAGCACCTCGCTGCGCCGCTCATCCGAGTAGTAGCGCAGCTCGACGCGGTTGTTCGGGTAGGGCACTTCGATGATCGCCGCATCCGGCGCGATGCGCTCGAGCGTACCGAGAAACTGGCGTGCGCGCGGAGCGAGGTCGGAACCGACCTTGATGATCGGCACGATCTCCCAGTCCACGGGGAGCGCGGCATCGAGCCCGCTCAACGCGTACGCGATGCCGCCCCATTCCTCCACCGGCGCCGCGTTGGGCGCACGATTGTGGATGACGTCCCAGACGAAGGAGCCGATGATGCCGAGGCGCATTCTAGATGCTAGCAACTAGGGGCTGGGGACTAGTGGGGTGCTGGATGCTAGCTGCTGGGTGCGGTCTATCACGCGAAGGCGGCGCCTAGGAACTAGTCACTAGCGTCCCACTAACACCCAGCACCTAGCACCTAGAGATCTCCAACATGCTGCATCTTGAACGTCGCCACCGCGCCGACCACGCCTGCCGTGCCGGGAAGGCTGCCGGGGACGATGCGGCACGAATCGACCGCGGGACGGAAGGCGCGGCGGCGCACTTCTGCGGCGAGCGGCACGAAGAGCGCGTCGCCGGCCTGCGTGACACCGCCAGCAACCACCACGACGTCGGCGTTGATGATGTTGAGCAAATTGGCAATGCCCACACCGAGGTAGCGAGCCGTGTCGCGCACGATCTCGCTCGCCACCGCGTCACCCTGCGCCGCGGCGCGATACACCGTCTCCGCGGTGATCGCCTCGAGACGGTTGTTCACCAACGAGGGCAGGAGCGATGCGGTCTCCTCGCGCACGAGCACCTCGCGCGCGCGCACGGCAATCGCCGGTCCGGACGCGTACGCCTCGAGACAGCCGTAGTTGCCGCACTTGCAGTGGCGTCCGTTGAGATCGATGGTCGTGTGGCCGATCTCGCCCGCCACGTCCGACGCGCCGTGAAACAGTTTGCCGTCGATGATCAAGCCGCCGCCGATGCCGGTGCCGATCGTCATGCCGATCACGTTCGTGCCGCCCTTCGCCGCGCCCTGCCACCACTCGCCCACGGTCGCGCAGTTCGCATCATTGTCCAGTGTCGCCGGCAAGCCGAGCGTCTGGCCGATGCGATCGCGCAGCGGAAAGTTCCGCCAGCCGAGATTGGGCGCGATGATGACGATGCCTTTTTCGCGATCCAGTGGACCGGGCGCGCCGATTCCGACGCCGAGGAAGTCGCGGCGGCTCGCGTCGGTCTGGGCGATCGTATCGAGAATCACGCCCTCGATCAATCCCACAATACGATCGGCCACGCCGTCGGCGCCCGCTTCGGCGCTCGTCGGAATGGAGCGCATGGCGTGGTGATGCTTGCCGTCCGCGGACATTGCACCGACGACGATGTTCGTGCCGCCGAGGTCCACGCCAACGATGTACTGCGGCCGCTTTTTCGTGGCCATTTCACGAAGTCCCGAAAGAGAGTAGCTGGCGCGCCAGCGACGCGACCGCGTCCGGTGTAATCTCGCGCATGCAGCGCCAATGTCCGAGTGGGCACCGCTGCGGCCCGTGCCGGTCGCAGGGCCGGCAGGCGAGGGCATCGTGGCCCGCCACGGCGGACCGCGACGCCAGCGGCCCGAATCCGAACTCCGGCACCGTGGGCCCGAACACGGCGACCGTCGGCGTGTTCATGGCCGACGCGAGGTGTTGCGGCGCCGAATCGTTGGTGACGAGGAGCGCCGCGCGCCGAATCAGCTCGGCCGATGCGAGCAGCGACAGCCGGCCCGTCGCATCGATCGCATCGGGCGCCGTCGCGGTGATCTCGGCGGCCAGCGCGCGATCCGCTTCCGCGCCGACGATCGCGATCTGCGCCTCGTTCGCGAACGCTCGCGCCAGGTCCGCGAAGTACGGCCAGCGCTTCGTCGCCCACACGCTGCCGGGGGCGAGCGCGATGATCGGCGCGCCGGGCCGTGCGGTCGCCAGCAGCGCGTCGACGGCCGAACGCTCCGGCGCGCCCGGATAGAGTCGCGGACGAAGTGTATCGGGATCGACGGTGCGCTCCGGCGCGCGAGTGCCGAGCGCCAACAGCCGCGCCGCGTGGTGCATGTTCTCGATCGGCGGCACGCGCGTGGTGTAGAACCAGCGTCCGGCCGACGATGCAAAGCCCACCCGTTCGCGAATGCCTGCCGCGAGCGCCAGTGCGCCGCTGCGCATCGAGCCCTGCGCCAGATAGGCGCTGTCGTACCGCGCCTCGCGCAGGTGCGACGCCATGCGCATCACGCCGAGCGCGCCGCGATCGCGACCGCGCTTGTCGTAGACGATCGTCCGACGCACCGCCGGGTGATTCGCCAGCAAGGCGGCTCCGGCGGGCGTGCTCACGACGTCCACCGGTCCGGCATCGGCGAGATAGGCGAGCAACGGCGTCGTGAGCACCATGTCACCGAGAAAGCTCGTCTGGATTACGAGGGACGCGGTCACGCTCGAGCGTCAGTCGACCTGGAGAACCGCCAGAAATGCTTCCTGAGGAATCTCGACCGACCCCACCTGCTTCATCCGCTTCTTTCCTTCCTTCTGCTTCTCGAGGAGCTTGCGTTTGCGCGTGATGTCGCCGCCGTAGCACTTCGCCAGCACGTCCTTGCGGAGTGCCTTCACGGTCGTGCGCGCGATGATCTTGTTGCCGATCGCCGCCTGGATCGCGACCTCGAACAACTGCCGCGGAATGAGATCCTTGAGCTTGTCGGCGATCTTGCGGCCCCACTCGTACGCCTTGTCGCGGTGAATGATCACCGAGAAGGCGTCGATCGGGTCGCCGTTGATCAGCATGTCGAGCTTCACGAGATCGCTCTC
>JAICKA010000179.1 GCA_025928185.1 Gemmatimonadaceae bacterium | reverse complement strand
AGATCAAGGTGCTCAAGCGCATGGCCTACGGCTACCGCGATGACGCCTACTTCTTCCTGAAACTCCGCGCCGCGTTTCCCGGAATTCCGCGATGAACCCAGATCTGGCATCAGCGCGCTTTTCGTGATGGTGCATCACTCGGGACGGGCGACGGGCGACGACGCTCAGGCGCCCAGGTGCATGCCCGCCAGCCAGTGCAGCACGTTCAGAATGAACTGGGGATTCTGACTGGCCGCGGGGTCGTTGAATCCCATCGGCACGCGGTCGACTCCCTTCCGCTGCGCGGTGAACATGCCGGCCTCGCCGAAAATGGCGACTCGTCCGCGGCCAAAGGCGAAGGCGGCGCCTTGAAGTAGACCGTCCGCGCGCATGGCAGGCGTCGTGTCGGAGAACTGCCAGGCGACGATCGGTAGCTCGAGGCGCGTTCCGACAGGGAGCGCGAGGATACCACCGCTCCGGCCCGAGAGGTGAAACGCCGTTCCAGTGAATGTTTCGATCGAGTCGATCCGCTCGGATGCATTCCGGCCGTCGACGATTGGGCCGGCCATCAATGTGCCGTCGCGACGGCGAAAGACGATCGGGTAATCGCCGGTGCGCGGATCTTCGGACCCGAACAGCGCGAAGCCGTTCGCGAAGTCGGCGCCAAATGCGGCGGCGAGCGGCGCGACCGCACCGGGAAAGGGCATGTGGTCGGCGATCAACAAGAGCGCACCGCCGCCGCGCACCCAGGCAACGATCGCGTCGACTTCGTCGGGGCTGAACGCGGGTGTGGTCGGCAAGCGCCAATCGGCAACCTGGACGTCGCTGGCCGCGAGGGCGTTTGCGACGACGAGGATCTGCCTTGCCGCCAGCGACGATGTGGTGATGTGCTTCGTGCCCGCGCTGACGCGAAAGCCGTCGGCCTCGAGCCATTTCGCGAACGGCCGGAACCGGCCGCCAGCCGTATGAAAATTGTGATGCGCCTCGTCGATCATCACGCGTGGTCCGCGGCCCGGCGCGAACGCCGGGTGCCGCGGTGGCGAAGCCGGAAACATCGTGTCGACGACCTGATTGCTCTCCCCTTTGGGAACGGCCGACGGATTCTGCAGCGCGGCGGCGTCGCGCGAAGCCGCGCCGACGCAACAGATCGCGATGGCGCAAGCCTGGATGATCGCGGTGTGCATAGGCATGGATGACGCCAGGATTGGAGTGCCGGTCGAGATCGAGATCGGGATGAAGTATACGGGATTCGTCCATGGTCCATAGTCCAGGGACACCATGGACCATGGACTATGATCAGCCTCTCTCCCTTGACCGTCCGACAGAAGCGCATTACCGTTTCCCTTGTTCATTCGACAAGAGAGGCCGTATGCCCGCGTCGTCCGACGTGCTCCAGGGCACACTCGATCTCCTGGTACTCAAGGCTCTGGCGCTGGCGCCCATGCACGGCTGGGGCATCAGTCAGCGCATCCAGCAGCTCTCGCGCGACGCACTCCGCATCGGCCAGGGATCGCTCTATCCCGCCCTCTATCGCCTGGAGCGAAAGGGACTGGTGAAGAGCGAGTGGTCCACCACCGAGAACAACCGCGAGGCGAAGTACTACCAGCTCACGGCCGCGGGTCGTCGGGCGCTCAGCAGCGAGGTGCGCGAGTGGCGCTCGTTCGCCGATGCCGTGGATCTCGTCCTCGCCGCGGAGGGATGACCGATGAACATCGTGCCCTCGGTGCGAATGTGGATGCGGGCGCTCCTTCGCCGTGGCCGCGTCGAACACGACATGGCCAGGGAGATGCAGTTTCACCTCGACCGCGAAGCTGAGCTCAATGTGAGACGGGGGATGGCGCCGGACGACGCGCTGCGCCAGGCGCGGCTCGCGTTCGGCGGTGTCGAGCAGATGAAGGAGTCGAGCCGCGACATGCGCGGCACGGCGCGACTCGAATCGATCGTGCGCGATCTGCGCTACGCGATTCGATCACTCGGAATCCACCCGGCGTTTACGCTCACCGTCATCGCGACGCTCGCCCTCGGCATCGGCGCGAATGCGGCGATCTTCACGCTCGTCGACGCGCTCCTCCTGCGTCCCCTTCCGGTGTCGCATCCCGAGCAGCTCGTGATCGTGGGCGATCCCACGCAGGTGAACAACAACAACGTCGGCGATCCGCTTACCGCCTTCGTCTCGTTCCCGCTCTACAAGGACGTCCGCGCACGCAACACGGTGTTCACCGACATGTATGCGAGCGGATGGTCTGGTCCGATCGATGTGAGCATCGGCGTGGGCCCCGATGCCTCCGTGGAACAGCCGTACGCACGTTTCGTGACCGGCAATTTCTTTTCCGTGCTCGGCGTACCCGCGTACGCCGGCCGCACCTTCACGGCGGCCGAGGACGAGACTCCGGGTCAGGATCCAGTCGCGGTCATCACGTACGATTATTGGCAGCGGCGCTTCTCGGGGTCGAGCGCCGCGATCGGCAGCGTCATGCGCGTCAACGACGTCGTCGTGACGATCATCGGCGTCACGCCGCCTGGCTTCGGCGGCGACATCATCGGCCAGCCGCTGGACTTCTGGCTGCCAATGATGATGGACCCCGTGATTCAGCCGAAGATGAATCTCCTGAATGACCGCGCGTGGTCGTGGCTGATGATGATGGGCCGGCTCAAACCGGGCATAACGCTCGACCAGGCGCGGCAGGAGGCCAGCGCGGTCGAGGCGAACGCGATTGCCGAAAATCTCTCCGGCCGCGCGCGATCACGGTTCGAGGAGGGCCTCAAGCAGAATCCCATTGAAGTAGTGTCGGGCGCCCGGGGGTTCTCCGAACGTCGCGCCGAATACGCAAAGGCGCTGTGGCTGATGATGGCGGCAGTTGGTCTGGTCATTCTCGTCGTCTGCGCGAACGTGTCGAGTCTGATGTTGGCGCGCATCGTTGCGCGTCGCCGCGAGATGACGCTTCGCATGACACTCGGCGCCGGCCGCGCGCGCTTGATTCAGCAATTGCTCGTCGAGGGAGCGTTGCTCGCGATCGTGTCGAGCATGCTCGGTCTCGTCGCGGCGACGTGGGGTATCCGCCTGTTGCTCACGACGGTGCGCGGCGGTTCAGTCGTCGCGGGTCCAGTCGCGATCAATACGACATTCGATGCGCGTGTACTCGTCTTCACGGCGGCGCTGACGCTGATGTGCATGCTGCTGTTCGGCCTGTTGCCGGCATTCCGCGCGACGCGCGTCGACCTCGCGACGTCGTTGCGCTCGCAGGGCCGCAATCTGATCGGCGCGGCACGCGTTGCCGGAGGACGCATCCCGTTCGGGCGCGCGCTCGTCGTCGCACAGATTGCGTTGTCGATGCTCCTGCTCATTGGCGGCGGCTTGCTCGTGCGCAGCATGCAGCAGCTTCTGCATGGGGACATCGGAGCCGATCGCGATCACGTGATTGCGGTGCGCGTACGGACGTCGCGCTCGCAGTACGTGGGCGCGCGCCTGGGGCAACTGCGGCGCGACCTCGCGGATCGCGTCGGCCGGCTCCCTGGCGTGGATGCGGCCGCGTTTGCCGATCACGGACTGTTCAGTGGCGGCTCGGCCGGCGGTCTCGCCGATGTGCCGGGGTTCGTTCCACAAGCGGATTCCGAGCGCCTGGTGTCAATCGATCAGGTCGGCCCGAACTACTTCCGTGCCATCGGCGCGCGTTTGATTCGCGGCCGCGACATCGAGTCGCGCGATCTCGAGACGGAGCCCCCCGCCGCGGTGATCAACGAAACCATGGCGAAGCGGTATTTCGGAGCGCGAGATCCGCTTGGCGGCACGGTGACGCTGGCCGACACGCTGCATTACAGAATCGTCGGTGTCGTGCGGGACTTTCAAAGCAGGAACGTTCGCGGCCAGCCGATCCGCGAGATGTATATCGTGTTCAACAATCCCAATAGGGGCAACGCGGGGACGGCCAAGCTGATGGTGCACGTGCGCGGTGATCCGTCGCGCCTGGTGGAACCAATCCGGCGCGCCATCGCCGCTGTCGTTCCGAACTTGCAGACTTCTGTCGACCCGGTGAACGACCTCGTACGCGGCACCGTGTCGGAGGACGTGCTACTCGTGCAAGTGACGATGTTCTTCTGCCTGGTCACGGTGGTGCTCGCGGCGCTCGGGCTGTACGGCGTCACGGCGTATTCGACGAGCCAGCGCACCAGCGAGTTCGGACTGCGAGCGGCGCTCGGCGCGGAGCCCGGTGACGTGACGCGAATGGTGCTCGGCGAGGCAGTCCGGGTGGCCATGCTCGGCGTCGTCATCGGCGTGCCGGCCGGGCTGGCGGCGACGCGGCTGATTCGTGCGCAACTCTTCGACGTCGGAACGATCGATGTGCCGTCACTGGCCGCTGCGATCGTCGTGCTCGCCGGAACCGCCGTCGTGGCGAGCTATCTGCCGGCGCGACGCGCGGCGAAGGTCGGACCGTTGGAGGCGCTGCGGCTGGAGTAGCTGGTTGGTCCGTGGT
>JAICKA010000083.1 GCA_025928185.1 Gemmatimonadaceae bacterium | reverse complement strand
CGATTCCTGTCGCAGGGCAAAACGCATCCGGTCGTGTACTTCCACGTGATGCTCGACATCAGCGACTTTCCCACGCGCCATCCGTACGTGCTCGGGCTGTTTCAGAATCATATCGAGCGCATTCTGGCGGACTGGGTCGAGGAGCTCGGCGTGCCGATCCACCGCGGGCGCGAGATGGTTGGATTCACACAGGACGACGACGGCGTGCACGTCGACCTGTCCGACGGCACGTCGATGCGCGCCGAGTATCTCGTCGGCTGCGATGGTGGAAAAAGCATCGTTCGCAAGACGGCCGGCATCGATTTCCCGGGCTCCGATCCGACGACGAGCTGGATGCTTGCCGAGGTGCTCACCGCCGAGGAGCCCGCGTGGGGCTTTCGCGAAGATGCCGCCGGCAAGCACGCGATCGGCAAGGCCGACGGCGGTCGCGTCGGCATCGTACTCGCCGGTCGCGATGTGCACGCGTCCGGCGAACCGACCATGCGCGAGTTGAGCGATGCGCTGGTCGAGGTCTACGGAACCGATTTCGGGGTTCACAGTCCTGCGTGGCTCACGCGCTTCACCGATGTCACTCGACAAGCGGCGACGTACCGCAAAGGACGCGTGCTGCTGGCCGGCGACGCCGCGCACGTGCATCCGCCAATGGGCGGGCAGGGTCTCAACGTCGGCGTGCAGGACGCGATGAATCTCGGATGGAAGCTGGCGCAGGTGATCGACGGAATCTCGCCCGACGATCTGCTCGATAGTTACCACGCCGAACGTCATCCGGTTGGTGCGCGCGTGCAGCGCAATGCGATGGCGCAAACCGCGCTACGTCGACCGGATGATCGGTCACAGGCGCTTGGCGAATACGTCGCCGAGTTCCTCAGCGCGGACGTGCCTCGCAAACGAATGGTCGGCGAAATCTCGGGTCTCGATATCCGTTACGACCTTGGTGAAGGGCATCCGCTGCTCGGCCGTCGCATGCCGGATATCGACATTGTTACCGCCGCCGGCCCGACGCGCGTGTTCACGCTGCTGCACGACGCGCGGCCGGTGCTGCTCGATTTCGATCAGCCCGCGAACCTTGCGAACGTGCCCCGCTCGGATCGAGTTCACTCGGTCGATGCAAAGTATGCCGGATCATGGGAGCTTCCCGTGATCGGCGCGGTCGCTCCTCCTTCAGCGATGCTCATCCGCCCTGATGGCTATGTCGCGTGGGTGGGAAACGGTAACGCGGCGGGACTCGGCGAGGCGATGACCACGTGGTTCGGATCGCCCGCACGCTAGTCGGGCAGGCTGGATCGATGGCGCGTCAATAGAGCTTCGCGCCGACTGCGGCATCTGGCGAGTCAGGCGAAATGAGAATCACTCGTCCGTCAGCATCCGGCACGCCGAGCGTCAATACTTCGGACTCGTACGGACCAATGCGGCGCGGCGGAAAATTCACCACGGCCAGCACCAGCTTGCCCGGCAGGTCGTCGATCGCATAGCGCGAAACGATCTGCGCCGAGGATCGCTTCATCCCGATCTCCGGCCCGAAGTCGATGGTGAGCTTGTAGGCCGGCTTTCGCGCTTCGGGGAATTCGCGGGCTTCGATGATCCGGCCCACGCGGATGTCTAGCTTGAGGAAATCCTCAATCGTTGCCACGGACCTATCCTCGGCGCGCGGCCTCGATCGTCGCGATGTCGATCTTGCCCATCTGCATCATCGCGTCGAACGCGCGTTTGGCCGCGGCCGGATCGGGATCCGTGATCGCACGCGACAGTGCGACCGGCGTGATCTGCCAGGACACGCCCCATTTGTCCTTGCACCACCCGCACGCGCTCTCAACGCCGCCGTTGCCGACGATCGCATTCCAGTAGCGATCTGTCTCGGCCTGGTCTTCGGTTGCAACCTGAAACGAGAAGGCTTCGTTGGGCTTGATCGCCGATCCGCCGTTCAATCCGAGACACGGAATGCCGATCACCGTGAACTCGACGGTGAGCACGTCGCCCTTCTTTCCCGACGGATAGTCGCCCGGCGCGCGATGCACCGCGGTGACGGACGAATCGGGAAACGTCTTCGCGTAGAATTGCGCCGCCTCTTCGGCCCCGCGGTCGTACCAGAGACAGATCGTGTTCTTTGCCGGATTCATCATGTCGGATCTCCGTTCGACTCCGGCTGCACACGGTCGAGCAGCCGATCCATCGCGCGCTGCAGCCACTCCCGATCGGTCTCTGTCAGGTCGCGCGGCACGTTGCCGATGCGATTCACCAGCTCGCGGCGCATGGCTTCAACGTGCTCGTCCTCGAACCGAATCGCCGAAAAGTCTCTCCACTGATTGCTCGCGAGCCGATCGGCGCCGAGCAGTCCGAAGTAGCTGACCAGATCCAGCGTTCCGGTATCGCTCAACTTGACGCGTCTGGGCCGCCAGAACGCCGCCGATCCGAATGCGATCAGCCCGGCGAATGCGGCCAACGCGCCAAGAATGAATGCGACGAAGAAGTAAGCTTCGACCGTGAGCTGTGTCCGCGAGCCGTTCGGGAAGCGCTCGGTGAGCGGCGACAGTGCAAACGCAGACGCGATGAGCGCAATGGCGGCGAGCGCGGAGTACATCCCGCGCCGCGCCTGATCACGCCGCGTGAGCGTCAGGTATGGCCCGCGCGGCTTCGCCCCATACCACTTGTGCAGCTCGGCCGTCATCCACGACCGCGGCGCGCGCTTCGCGAGCTCGATGATCGACACGATGAGGCCAAAACCGGCGACGACTGGAACCCACTCGCTCATATGCGTCAGGAAAGGATGTGTCGGCAGATTCGCGTCGGGAAATCTACGACGCGACGTTTGTGGAATAGCGGAGCGGGCGCATTGCAGCCTGGAAGGATGAGAATTCGATGAAGCGCGCTGGAACGAATGGCGGCCGCCGGCGGCGGGCGCCTGCTCGCTACGCTCTCGCGACGATGTAATGCACCGCCTTCACGCCCGGCACAGATTCGGTGCACGTGTAGCCGAGGGCCGGAAGATCGATGTCCGCGAACAGGTGCTCGCCCGATCCAAGCAGCACCGGCGCCACGGCCAGATGCATTTCGTCGATCAGGCGAGCCTGCAGGTACTGACGAATAGTCGCCGCCCCACCGCCGAGTCGAATGTCCTTCGAGCCCGCTGCAGCTCGCGCTCGATCGAGCGCCGCGTGGATGCCGTCAGTCACAAAATGAAAGACGGTGCCTCCTTCCATCTCGAGCGATGGCCGAGCATGGTGTGTGAGGACGAACACCGGCGTGTGATACGGCGGATTCCTGCCCCACCAGCCGCGCCACGATTCATCGGGCCACGCTCCGCGCACCGGGCCGAACATGTTGCGCCCGAGTATCCATGCGCCGATCTCCGTCATGCTCCTGGCGGCGAATTCTTCGTCGGGACCGGACTCGTCACCCGCGCCACGGGTAGCCGGCGCGGCGCTGTGCGTGCGCTTGAACGCGGCCGTAGTCACGAGCCATTCGTGCAGGCGCTCACCGCCGGCGCCGAGCGGGTCCGTGGTCGACTGACGGGGACCGGCGCCGTAGCCATCGAGTGAGATCGTAAATCCGGAAACGAGCAGACGGGGCATGTGCGTGTAGTATTCGCAATCGCGGGGTCGAGCGCCAGCTTCGACGTGGGCTGGTCCCTCGATCGAAGACAATGGCTGCCTGCGCGCCCGGTGTAGACGAGGAGACGATCATGCGAACATGGCTGCGACGCATTCGCGGTGCAATCGGCATGGGGGTCGTTTGGGGAGCAGCATGGGCCGTCGTGGGTTCGGTCCCACGCTGGGTCTTCGGCTTCAACACCGACGCGCCATTCCCGATCATCTTCGGTGTCCTCGGCTTCGTTGCCGGATTCATATTCTCCGGGCTCGTCGTGTTGGCCGAACGCCGCCGTAGCTTCGACCAGATTTCGTTGCCGCGCTTCGCGGTTTGGGGCGCAATCGGCGGCCTCGTGCTATCTGGCATCTTCGCCAGGGCCGCATCGCTCGCTTGGCGAGACGTGCTCGCGATCACCCCGACATTCGCACTTGCCGGCGCGATCTGCGCCTCCGGTTCGCTCGCGTTGGCCAGGCGAGCACGGCGGCAAGCATTGTCTGACGTGGCCGCGAGGAGTGGCTGAAAATGCGCTGCTGCGTGGCGACCGTACTTCACGGCATGGTCGCTCAGCGCACCTGATACGAATTCGCGATTCCCGGCTGTCCTTGCAGGCACTCGACGACGGCATCGACGTCGTCGTTTGGCGCTTCGCGCTGCAGTACGACGTAGAGGTGCGGAGCGCCACGATCGAGGACGAGGCCACTCCCGAAGATCGGAATGTCGAGCGAATCGACTTGCGCGAGCGCACTCGCCGCTGCGCGACGGGGATCCTCGGCGATCAGACTGGCGAATACCGCTGGGCCGCGCGGAGCATCTGCGTAGTCGAATGGGCCGAGAGCCTGCTCGTGGCGTCTCGCGCCTGGTAGCTGGTCCGTCGGTGTGTCGGGAAACACATCAGACCACGAAGCACCGCGTTCGAGCGTGTGGAGGCGTTCGACGAAAGCGTCAAAATCGGCGCGTCGACCGAATGCCAACCCGCGCATTTCTTGGGGATCGAGTCCGATTCGGCGGAGCTCCGCAACGACGGTCTCGAACAGCGAGTCGGCCGAGTCGTCTCTCATTCGGGAGTCCCCGAACCAATCCGCGCGATCACCTGTGCTGTCCGCTCGGCCACTGTGCCGTGCACCTCGAGTACCGGGACGTCGAATCCCCACGCGCCCTCGATCAGCATTTCGCGCAAGAATCGGTCGACGCGACGTCGAAGCCGCGGAAGCTCCGCCCCGGCGATGCGATCCGCGCGTTCGACGGACACGAAAACCACGAGATCGAGCGTCTCGAGCGCGGACGCAACGGCGGTCGTCAGATCGCGCAAATCACTCCTCGCCTTCACGTGTTTCGCGGCAATGTACGCGAGATAATCCGCCGGTGATCGGTCGAACAAGACCGGCGCCTCGCGCCGCTCACCGAGTAGCGCGACGGCCCGCTCCAGCAGCGCTACGAAGTCATCTGTGGTCGGTGGCGTGTCGAAGACGTAACCGTCCGCCTCGAGGAGATAGTACGGCTCCTCGATCGTCGCGAAGTCGGCAACTCGGTGCGAGAGCTCGGCGACGAGGGATGACTTTCCGGTCGCATGGCTTCCGGAGATGGCAATGCGCATATGCTCTAACCCATAGCCGCCGCTCGTCAGCTGCCGAGACACTCAGGCACTGCGATCCAGGTCGTTTCGCAACACGAGTGATTCATCGTGGGCGTCGGAGATTGCCGGAATGATCTCGCCGTCTCGACGGGCGGATTCGATCGACCGGCTGAGACGTCCATCGTTCAGGATGTATTCCGGGTATCGGCTCGGACGCCGTTCAGCAAATTCTCGCAGCGTGTCAGCATGGAATTCAGGCCGCCGCTCACCGGTCACGGCGGCGCGATCACGCTGGAAATCGCGAATGAGTTCGTACAGGCGCGCTTCCATCGTCCCGCCCGAGGTGTTGTTGCTCCAACGAAAGATATGGATGTCACGCCCCGGAGAAGGCGGCGAGAACGGCGTCGATCCGGGCGGACTCCGCCAGCCTGCTGCGACGTCAGCCCGCACGGCGGTACCACGCCTTGTGCGCGGAAATCCTGCCGCACGCCGGACACGCCGTCCACGCGAACTGCGCCTCACAATGCGGACATCGGCCATGCGTGTCGAACGTGTCGAACATGCCGCCGCAGCCATCAGGGCTGCAGACCCATTGCGTTCCAACGAACGGTGAGGAGCCGCACGCCGGACACGCGATATCGTGACGGCGTTCTGGAAATTGGATGAAAGCAGCGTCTCGATCCATGACGAAATCTCGATTCGTCCGGGGACAGGCCGATCCGTCGGCTTTAGCGGATCCAATGCCCAATGCGACTCCACCTGATTGCGGTCAGCGCACGAATGTAGTCGTGGCCGCGCTCGGGGTCGTACGAATAGTAGACAAACATCGGCGTACCGCGGAAATTCGCGCGCGGCACCGGGCCGTAGTACCGACTATCGACCGAGTTGTCCCGATTGTCGCCCATCATGAAGAAGGTGCCGGAGGGAACAACGATCGGTCCCCACTCGTGGAGGCTGGGCGCCTCGATCGGCGGCCCGAATCGAGAGCCGCGAATCTCGATGCGATGTTGCCAGACGAAGATGGACTGTGGCTCGTCAGCGAAGGAATCGGGTAGCACGAACGCGTTGGGCGATGGCGCGGCAATGCCGTTCACTGTCAACTGGCCGTGTCGCATGACCAACGTGTCGCCGGCAACACCCACGATGCGCTTCACCAATGTCGGTGCAACATCGTCCGGTGTGATACGGATTGAAGGATCCTGTGGCGGCGAAATGAAGACAGCGACGTCGCCCCGCGTCGGACTGGCGTACCCTGGCAGCGAGTGACTGGTGAACGGGATGTGCGGCCCGAATCGAAGCTTGTTCACGAAGAGCCAATCGCCCACGAGCAGCGTCGGCTCCATGCTGCCGCTGGGTATTCGATACGCCTCGGCGAGCAGTTCGCGCGTCCCGAGAAAAATCGCGAGCGCCGGGAGAACGCTCATGATCAGCGCGCGGCTGCCAGCGACGAGCGTGCGACGGGGTGTGGATTTGGGACGCGTGGCGGCGAGTGCCGCTCGGTTCCGTCGAGAGTTGCCCATGTCAATCCTCCAGGTGGCAGTCCAAATCGAAAAGTCGCCTGTCGACTTTAGAGATTGCTCAACGGTGGCCCCGGGGTAGTCACCACCGCCCTTCGTTCGATTCACGCTGTTGGATGCGCGGCGCAGTAGACGGCGGCGAGCCGCTCCAATTCCGCGCGACTCGTCCCCGTCGGAACGGTGCGGAGGAACTCCAAGGCATCGGAGCGGCCGGCGAACGGGACGAGCACGGGCTGGAGAGCACCCGACGAGCCCATCGGAGGCTCGTTGCACAGCACGCGGTGCAGCTCATCCACGAGCAGGCGAAACGCTTGCAGTGCCGGATCAGTCATGGAAGCAGGACGCGGATGGTGGTGACGGGCGCCGAGTCAGCGCTGGTGGCAAACCGCACGATGAACGATTGTATCGCCGACGCGCAGCCGCGCGAGTCAGGCAGGTTCCTCTCTGAGGAATAGAGTCAGCGTCGCATAATCGATCACCGCCTGATGATAGCGTAGTACATCCTGCCCGATGACTGCGCGGATGGGGTCGACTCCCCTCATCACCAGCCGTTGGTTGGTGCTGCTCATATCGAGTGCGAAGATACCATCGGTCCGGATTCGCAGGCCATCGAGAGTCATCTGAACGTCGCCCAGCGTGTAGACGTTGCCCCCGTGGCCGGGCTGCCCGGTGTCGGTCACGCGAATTCCCTCGGAGCGACAGTAGGTCAGTTCGACGAAGGTCTTCGACGCGCCGGTGTCCAGCACGATGTCGATTGGCCGGCCGTCGATTGCTCCGTCCAGCTTCAGATGCCCGACCGGGCTCCGTGACATCGTGAAGCGACGAAACCCGTGATCCGACAGCAACTCCGCGATCGCCGATGTGTAATCCATCCTGAGCTCTCCGGCTGGGCGTCTCCAAGAAGTCGCGCAGAATGCGCGACGGTCTCGTCACGCTGCGCCGACCTGCTTCCGTATGACGGCAAAGTCTTGCATGGGGCGAATCTCGACGCAGCCGGTCCGCGTCCAGGGAAAGGACGCTCCGATCCGCACCGCGTCGTCCATGTCCTCCGCCTCGATGAGATTGAACCCCGCGATGACCTCCTTCGTCTCGGCGAAGGGTCCATCGTGAATGGTCTGCTTCCCGTTGCGAACGCGCACCGATTTGGCCGTCGTCGTCGGGCCGAGAATCTGCGAGTCGAGCAGCCGTCCCTGCGTGCGCAGGTCGTCGGCGTGTTCGATGCAGCCCCGCATCGTTTCGTTGAATTCGCGTGGGGTCAGCTCGCCGAGCAGGGATTCGTCACTGTAGATGAGAACGATGAACTTCATAAGGACTCGCCGTGGAGTGGGTACGGAACGATGGCGCTACGGGTGAATCACCTCGTGGCGCTCCAACATATCGACGAACTGCTCGATCTTCTTCGCGCGCGTCTCGGCTCGTTTCACCGTCTGGATCCGGAACAGGATGGCGTATCGGTTCGCGCTGTTCAGGGTCGCGAAGAACGCCTTCGCTTTCGGGTGCGTGTCGAGTGCGCGCTGCAGATCGTCCGGAACGCCGGCGGTGCGATGCGAGTCGTACGCCGAATCCCACTGACCGTTCGCCTTCGCGCGGTCGACCGCCGCGTGACCGGCCGTCTGCATGCGGCCACTCTCGATGAGCCGCTGCACCTTCTCGCGGTTGATCTTCGACCAGATGCTCCGCTTGCCGCGCGGCGTGAATTTCTGGAGCCACGTCGCGTCGTCGAACGCCTTCTTCTGCCCATCGATCCACCCGTAGCAGAGCGCGACGTCGAGCGCGTCGGCGTACGACACCGATTCGACGTTCGACGCTGCCTTGGCAATCCGCAGCCATAGGCCGGCGGATTTTGCGTGCTGCCTGGCGAGCCATGCTTCCCACGCCGTCGAATCCTTGAACAGGCGCACGGGCAGCTCGGCGGGTTTGGGCTTCGGCATGATGGAAAAGCTATCGAAGACGGAGGCCGTGCGTTCTGCGCGAATCGAGCACCCTCACGACTGCGGGTCGACTCCGAAGACGCGTAGTTCCTGCTGACACCGGCAGGCCTTCGCGATGCGCGCGGCCCAGGCGACAACCTCCTCGCGCGAGGACACCTCGAGCACGGTGAAGCCGCCGTCAAGCGGAGGCGCCCAGGGACAGCCGCCCTCGGCGACCGAACCGTCGGCCGACACGAGCACCGGCGGCACGTTTTCGTCGATCCCGCCGCCGAAGACGTAAACGCCGGCAGCTTTCGCCTCATCGATCACGGCATGCGCATCGCGGCCCACCGCCTCCCACTCGCCGTCGGGCACGACCATCGCTACGCTGGGGAACGAGATCAGGTACTTGGCCATTGTGCACATTTAGAGATTGCTAGATGAGCTCTCGGCTCGATGATGTCGCCCGGTGCGCAGCGGCTTGAATAGCCTGCAAGTGAGTCAATAGGAGCGCGTGGCGAAGCCGCGCGCAACCTCGTCGCGGCCACCCATTGCATGCCGCGAGCGGTTGCGTTAAATACTGAACCATATGGTTCAGTATACGGCGGCCCGACTCGATACTTCATTCGCTGCGCTCTCGGATGCCACGCGACGCGGCGTGCTGGAGCAGCTCGGACGAGCCGACGCGTCGATCACGGTCCTCGCCGCGAAGTTCCACATGACGCTCACGGGCATGAAGAAGCACGTCGGCGTTCTGGAGCAGGCGGGGCTCGTCACCACGAAGAAGATCGGGCGCGTGCGGACGTGCCAGCTGGGCCCGCGGCGATTGGAGGCAGAGACGGCGTGGCTCGAGCGGTACCGCCAGCGGTGGGACGAACGCTTCGACGAGTTGGACAAGGTTGTCGAGGAACTCACACGAATGGAGCAGACCGATGAGCGCAAGAAACGAAAGTGAGCGTGGCGCCGTGAAGAACCGCACCACGGTCGAACGAACGTCGGACCGCGAGGTGGTTGTTACGCGTATGATCAACGGCCCGCCGCGCATCGTGTTCGAGGCATTTACCAGGGCCGAGCTGTTCAAGCGGTGGTGGGTGCCCAAGTCGATGGGAATGATCCTGCTGTCCTGCGAGATGGATGCTCGCGTCGGAGGCAAGTACCGGTTGGAATTCGACGTCGGCGCCCCAGAGCCGGCCGCGTTTTTCGGCACCTACGTCGAAGTGCAGCCGAACTCGCGCCTCGCGTGGACCAATGATGAAGGCGGCGAGGGCGGGTCTGTCACCACGGTGACCTTCGAGGACAAGGGCGGCAAGACGCTGGTGGTGCTGCGCGAGAAATATCCCTCAAAGGAAGCGCTTGACGCTGCCGGCACCGGCGCAGCCGAGGCAATGGTCGAGACGTTCGATCAGCTGGACGAGTTGCTTGTCGCGCTGGGTGAGAGCTCGGGGCAGTAACATCCTTCTCTTGACAGCTACAGGGAGATCCACCATCTTCTCTCGACAACTACAGAACAACCGCCGCCTGAGGAACTGCCCGTGTCGGCTCGTCCGCAGACCGACGCCCTGCGAGGCTCGCTCGACCTGCTGGTGCTCAAGACCCTCTCCCTCGCTCCCATGCACGGATGGGGGATCAGCCAACGCGTTCAGCAGATCTCGGACGGCGTGCTCGAGGTCAATCAAGGGTCGCTCTATCCGGCGCTGCAGCGGTTGGAGAAGGAGGGGCTGATCACGAGCGATTGGGCCACCACCGATAACAACAGGCGCGCGCGCTACTACCGAATCACCGCCTCCGGACGCCGCGTACTCGGCAAGGAGCTCGAGAGCTGGCGACGGTTCGCAGCCGGTCTCGAGGCGGTGCTGCGCACCAGCTGACCGCGCCGTCCGGCGACTACCGTCGCCGGAGGGCGAGGCCACAACCCGATTCGCACGATCACCCCCGGAGCACGCAATGAGCTGGCTCGAAGGATCCCGTGCACGGCTCCATCTACTGTTCAAGCGTCGCGCGGCCGAGTCGCGCGCGGACGAGGAGTTCCGCTTTCACCTCGACATGGAAACAGACCGCCTCGTGCGCGAAGCGGAACTTTCTCGCGACGAAGCGCGTCGCCGCGCGACCGTCGCCTTCGGTGGTGTGCAGAAGCACCGCGAGTCGATTCGCGACGGCTATGGCCTCGCCTGGTTCAGCGGCCTCTCGCTCGACCTGAAGCTGGGTTTCCGGATGCTCGTGAAGTATCCGGGCCTCACCATCGTCGGCGGTTTCGCGATGGCGTTCGGAATCTGGTTCGGTGCCGTCACTTTCCAGATGTGGCACGTGATGATGAGCACCGAGCTGCCGCTCCCCGGTGGCGATCGCATCGTGAGAATCCAGAACTGGGACACGAAGGCGTTGCGCGACGAGGATCGCGTCCTCTACGATTACCAACTCTGGCGCTCCGCACGATCGATCACCGACCTCGGTGCCTACCGCGACGCGAACGTCAATCTCGTTGGCGCTGACGGCGGCGCATTGCCGGTGGCGGCTGCGGAGGTCACCGCGTCCGCGTTCCGGATCGCACCTGAGCGTCCGCTGCTCGGCCGCGTCCTCCAGGAGTCGGACGAACGCGTCGGCGCAGAGCCGGTGGTGCTGCTCGGCTACAAGGTTTGGAGCTCGCGCTTCAACAGCGATCCGCGGATCGTCGGACGCACAGTGAAACTCGGCAACCACTTCGCGGTGGTGGTCGGCGTGATGCCAAAAGGCTTTGCGTTTCCCGTAGCGCACGAGATGTGGCTGCCGCTGCGCACGAGCATCGCCGACGCGGAGCCGCGGCGCGGTGCCGAGATCAAGGCCTTCGGCCGGCTGGCGAGCGGGATGTCGCTCGAGAACGCGCAGGCGGAATTTGCGGCCATCGGCAAGCGCCTCGCGGCGGAACATCCGACTGCGTACGCGCAGATCCGGCCATACGTGACGCCGTACGCGCAGATGTCAGTCAACAACACCGACGCAATGGGCTTGATGGCGATGAGCAACATCTTCGTCGTCG
>JAICKA010000130.1 GCA_025928185.1 Gemmatimonadaceae bacterium | reverse complement strand
GTCACCGGCGTCGCGCAGGATCTCTCGGGATTCCCGGCGCCGAACGGTGAGCATCTCGCCGGCATCCTCGGCTCCGATTTTCTCGGTGCCTTCGTGATGCGCATCGACTTCGCGAGTCGTCAGGTCACCTTCTCCGCGAGCGCCACCGATTCGGCCACGGCCGGCCGCACGGCGATCCACTTCGACACCGATCATGGCGCACCGCGCATTCCGGTCACGCTCGATGGTCACGTCGCCGCGGACTTCCGCATCGATACCGGATTGCACGGCGCGTACGGTGACGCACCGTACGTCGCGGTCACCGGTGACGTGTGGCGCGATCTTTCGCGCGATCACGGCACCGTGATGACCGAGCGACAGGTCAACGCGCGCGGCTTGGGCGACGCGGACGTCACGCTTCCCGTCGTGCGCATCGATCGGCTCGCGATCGGGAGCGCCAGCGTCGAGTCGCCGTGGGTGGTCCCGCAGGAGAAGCGCGGCTACTTCGCCAACGATGACGCGGTGAGTCTCCTCGGCAACGGCGTCCTGGAGCGCTTCAGCCCCGTCACCATCGACTACCTCACCGGAACGCTCTACCTGACGCTCCCCAGATAGCGCCTCCGCGTGCACCGGAGGCGAATCCGGCCTAGCTTATGAGAAACCCGCTCATTTGCCATGGCCGATCAGCCTCCCGAGCACTTTCCGCTCCTTGTTCCCGGCGCCACCACCTCCGCGGAGGACGGCGTCGTCCGGTCCCCGTTCGACGGGAGCACCGTCGCGACCTTCGCGGCCGCCGACGCGTCCACCATCGAGACGGCGCTCCAGACCGCGGACCGGCTCTTCCGCAACCGCGACAGCTGGCTCACGCCGGCGCAGCGCATCGCCATCCTGCGCGCGACGGCGAACCTGCTCGAGCGCGACATCGGCCCGCTCTCGCTCGGCATCGCCAACGAGGGCGGGAAACCGCTCGCCGACGCGCGCGCCGAAGCATTGCGCGCGGTGGACTCGGTGCGCGCATGCGTTGACGTGCTGCGCACGCAGCACGGTACCGAGATCCCGATGCGCCTCAACGACGCGTCGATGCACCATCTCGCGGTGACGACGCTGGAGCCGGCCGGCCCCGTCGTCGCCATCTCCGCGTTCAACCATCCGCTCAACCTCATCATCCACCAGGTCGCGACCGCGATCGCGGCCGGCTGTCCAGTGATCGCGAAGCCCGCCGAGCGTACGCCCGTGGCGTGCTTCCGCTTCGCGAAGGCACTGCGCGATGCCGGACTGCCGGAAGGGTGGTGCCAGGTCGTCGTGCCGACGGACGTCTCGCTCGCGGAGAAGCTCGCGACCGATCCGCGAGTCGCCTTCCTCACGTTCATCGGAAGCGCGAAGGTCGGCTGGATGCTGCGCTCCAAGCTTCCGCCAGGGACGCGCTGTTCGCTCGAGCACGGCGGCGCCGCGCCGGTCATCGTCGCCGAAGATGCGGACGTGCAGTCGGTGCTTCCCAATCTCGTGAAGGGCGCGTTCTATCACGCGGGGCAGGTGTGCGTCTCCGTGCAGCGCATCTTCGTGCATCGCACCATCGCCGTCGACTTCGCGCTCGCCATCACCGAGCGCGTTCGCGCGCTGCAGGTCGGCGATCCCGTCGATCCCGCGACCGACGTCGGTCCGCTCATCGCACCGCGCGAGATCGAGCGCGTTGACGAGTGGGTGCAGGAAGCGGTGGATGGTGGCGCCGAGCTCCTGTGCGGTGGCACGCGTCTCTCCGACACGACGTATGCACCGACGGTGCTGTACGAGCCGCCGTCGACCGCGCGCGTCAGCACGCAGGAGATCTTCGGCCCCGTCGTCTGCATCTATCCATTCGACGAGTTGGACGAAGCGATCGCGCGCGCCAATGCGCTCCCGTTCTCATTCCAGTCGGCGGTGTGCACGCGCTCGCTCGACACCGCGCTGCGCGCCTATCGCCGGCTCGATGCCGTCGCGGTGATGGTGAACCAGAGCACGACCTTCCGCGTGGACTGGATGCCCTTCGGCGGCGCACGCTCGTCGGGCCTCGGCATGGGTGGCATCCCGTACTCGATGCGCGACATGCAGTTGGAGAAGCTGCTGGTGATCAGGTCGAGCGAGCTGTAGCAGGAATCCTGCTGCGATGAAGGCTGAATCAGATTCAAAGCCGAGTGGTGCCTGCTCACACGACAACCAACAGAACTGCTGACACATCGACTAGGCTGAAGCCGAAGCGACCGAGTTGTCGCGTGCGTGCCGGGAACGATCGTCCCACAAGGCCTCCAATCACACTTAACCCCCTACCCGGTGATCGTGAGCGCAGCGCGCGCGAACTCGCTTCATCCGACGGAACCTCCGTGGATGCAGCTGCTCAACTTGTCTCAAATTCGTACTTGACAGAGCAGAGCAGGCGTCCAAGGTTGCCCACACATTCGAGTCCTAGATTTCTGGAGAACAACGCCGTGCGTGCTGCAATCTGACCGTGCGCCGCGGCCTAACCTTCGGGAGCCGCCATGCAGACCACTGGATCAAAATGGTTGGTCAGCACCTTGTGCGCCGTAGGATTCATTTTGCTCCCAGGTGCGTGTCAAGACGTTGCAGCTCCAGCGCGACAGAACGTGGTTCGCGCGTCGCTTGGTGCCACCGCCTCCGGAGCAAGCGCTGGATGTGGAGCGCACTGCGTGCTCGCCGCCAGTGGCCCCGCGTTCCAGATCGCAGCTGCACCACCGGACACTGCGGGGGCACTGCTATTCCTCGCGCGGATGCGGCTCACAGGTATTGAGGGAGGGACCGTAGCACTGCGACTCGAGGGGCTCGCCTCAGATTATGCATCCTTGAACCAGTCGAGCGGTGTCGTGATCGCCCGTATTGATTCAGGCGATATACGGATTTCCCTGCGGGAAGCTGTGGCGGGTGTTCCGTTCTACCGCTTCAGTAGCAACAAGCAAGTTGTCGTGGACTACTACTTGGTGCGAGGGCAGCAGCTCCCACATACGCAGCACGCCCAATGGGTGCAGGATTTAGCAAGTGTAAGCATTGTGAACGGCGACCGACCGTGGCTTGGTATCGATCAAACGGCGAGTATCCAGACGGCCAGCGCTACTTCGGGCATGTCGCCGGCAGGGACCAGTACCTGCGACGTTTCCGGGCCAGGCCCCACCTGTTATAGCGGCCTGTCCGTCAACATCCAGCCATACTACGATAATGGCAACGGCAGCTTCGAGAGCGGCGCGTGCTGTGGACCGTCACAGACGATCGACGTAGGGTTCAGCATCCCGGTTGAATCCGTGACTCTGACAATCGGCGATCCGGACTACGCTGGGAACACGATGACCGCGTATGCACAAGATGGGAGCCTGGTCGATCAGGAGTCTTTTATCGGCGACAATTCGCCTGGCTCGCTGACCTTCGACACAAAAACCGTCGCGGGTGGGGGGATCACGACTTTGCAACTCACAGCCGCCCCAAACGACTATGTGTACTATCTGAGAATGGAAGTCGTTGTTGGATCCAATCTGATCACCCTTACTTGCACCGGGCCGGTTACGCGCGCCGAGGTGATTTCGTGTACGGCAGCGCCCACGAATCCCGCTTCAACACTGACCGTGTCGAACTGGTCTTTCACCTCCTCTGCGAGCAGCTTTCGTGTCGATCGTACCGCTAACGTCGGGTCGCATACTTGGAGCGGAATGCTAGTCCTCGACGGTTCCATTGCCGTGTCTGGCGCAGTTGATGGGCAGCCAGCGACGACCAGTGCAGCTGTATCTGTTGCGCCGCGGGACTGGACTGGTAAGCTGGCGCCAAAGGATCACACGGTACCGAGCCCGAGCTTGCTTCCGGCGGAGCCAGACAGCTTCGCACGTTTAGGCTGGACGCATATGTCCGTGGAGGTCGCACCGAATATTACCGCATGGGACAAGGTGATCTCGGACGGCGGTCCGAACGATCAGTTCGAGTACATGGCTGATATCGGTGGTCTGGCAAAGACGACATCTGATGTCAATACGAACGCACTCGCCCTAGGGAGTGAGTTCTACAACTTTCAGGAGAAGAAACAAAAGACGATATCGGGCGTTACGTACTGCGCTCAGGCCTTTGTCATTCAGTTCATTCCGCTGGACCAGGCACACGAAGGCACAGCACCGGATTTGTACCCCAACTCGCACTCGGGCATCTTTCGGAGGCATGTCGACTCAGTAGCAGGGCCCCGGTTCGAGCGCTTCGCCGGCCCCTTCGGTCTCGCGGGTGATACGCTCCGCGAGGCGATTCAGCAGGAGGCTGCTGCGGACAGCAAGGCGATGGACCACGACAGCCGAAACAATCTGACCTCGGTCACGGTCCCGTGTCAGTTTCATTACACGATCACAAGCTACATCAACGGGTGAGGGATCGATGCGTAATGAATCAATCAAGTACATCGTCTGCGCGTTGGTAATTTCCGGAGGAGCGGGGTCGTCCGCACCGGTTGGCGCGCAGACCACCGACTGTGGTCATTTAGCGGTTTCGTCACACGCTTCGGTGCCCACCGTCGGCGATATCCAGAGCTTAAGCAGATGTCGTGATTCCGGCGCGGTCGCACTGGTTGCGCTCTGGACCCGTGCATCGACGCTGCCAAGCGCGCAGCAGGCGGCGCTGAGGTATGCGTCTGCGGACCTGCGGGACTCGCGCATCTACGATGCACTTAGAAACGTAGCTAACGATGCTACCCTGCCAGCCACAGCACGGCTCGGAGCGTTGCAGGTACTCACATCCTACTTCGACGCGACCCGGAAAGTGTCGATGCGGGCACTGGCGAACCCTGTTGGGGAAGCTGTAGCCATAGTTGCCGATTACAATCCGCAGGTAGGCACTGCAGTGCTCCCTGTAACACTCCCGCGCGAGTACCTTGCCCAGCTCGCTGATCTGGCGTGGGAGGATCCAGACCCGCAGGTGAGGCGTGGCGCCCTGTTTCTGCGTCAGCAATTTTCTTTTCGGCACCCAGCCGATACACCGCTCCCAGCCGGTGCTATTAGCCTGATCGCTGGGTGCGGTTCGCGGGTGACGATCCAATCTACGGCCGACGTCACGGTGCCCATTGACCTACATATTGGGAACGCGGCAGAAATGCGCTCGTACGCTCTGGCACCAGCGAGCGCGGCCAGTCCCGCGCGCGTGATGCTCTCACTCCCACCGGGGCCCATCGTCGCGACCGTGGGGAGTCGCACGGTCGCGACGCTCCCGATTAGAAACGCGCCCTGTCACCCCGGCCAGATTCCGTGAGCTGGTCTGCGGGAAACGGAAGATTCGAATAGAAACGGGGGAGCTAATCGCTCCCCCGCCTTCATTCCCTACACCCTAACCCCTACACCCTTCTTACTGTGGCTGCCGCGCCGGTGTGTTCGCGCCCGGCTGTGCCGCTGGCGATTCATGGTTCGGCGCCACGACGCCCGGCTTCTCGTTCGGGGAGAGCGGGTTCATCGGATCGTGCCACAGCTTCACGTGCAGCGTCCAGAGAAACAGCCACGTCGCGATCGTCAGCAGGATGACCGATCCCACGCCGACGAATCCCCGGCTCGGCCCGGTGAGCTTCTCGTTGTTCTCCACGACCATTTTCGCCATGCTCACAATGTAGCAAGCCCCGGCCGCCGGACGGTAGGGCCGGGCGGGGGCCGCTACTTCGACGCCACTTCCACCACCCCGTTGGTCATGTCGATCCGGAGCACGCCGCCGCGGGCGACGTCGTTCCCCAGCGTCCCGTCCAGGGCGAAGAGCGTGGGGTACTGCGCCACGTAGAGGAAGATGTCCTCGAACTCCACCGGGGTCGTCCCCAGAAAGAGCCTCGCCTTCCGGATCACGATTCCGGGCTCGACCACGGCGCCGCCGAAGCCGCGCACCCGTCGCCGCTCCGCCGGCGACCAGCTCGCTCCGGTCTTTATCACCAGCGCGCGCGTCCCGAACGTCTCCTCCGACCCCGTATCGAGCGCCAGGTGCACCGGCACGCCGCTCTCCGTGCGCAGCGTCACGATCGGCACCCCGAACCACGAGAGGTTGCGCGCGCCCTCGGCGCGTACCGTCGGCCGCCGCACGATCACGCGGCCGCGCAGGTCGTCAATCGTGAGATCCATCGTGCGAATGACGTCGAAGCCGAGCACGCCGTCGATCGCCTCGTCGGCCGCGGCGCGCTGTGCGTTCGGGTGGATGCGCAGCGACTCACCGCGCACGATCATCGCCGGCATGCTCGTGAGCATGAGGCCGCCCACGCGCAGCGAGCGCACCAGCGCCGGACGTGCCGGCAATCGGCCCACCGACGTCAGCAGCTGCAGCGTGTCGCGGCCGACTGACGTCACGTTGCACTCCTTCGCGACGTCGGACGAGAGAATGGTGATGCTCGATCCGGTGTCGAGCCAGAAGCGCTTCGTCTTCCCGTTGATCACGACCGGGACGATCGGCGCACCCGTGGCCGCCGAGCGCTCGAGCGGGAGGATGGCGACGGTATCGCCGAACTCGGCGGTGCGCGTGATGTCGCGGAACGCCGGCGCCCACGACTCCACTCCCGCGGAATCCGGCGTGATGCGCACGGCGGAGTCCGCGTAGTGCGCGAGCCGTCCCCACCGGCCATCGGCGCTCAGCATCGCGCCGTACGTGAGCCGCGCCGCCGCGCGCACGTTGGCGTCGTTCGACACGAGCAGCGGCGTGATGATCGCTTCGGCCGAATCGGGAATCCCGCGGAGCATCGCGTCGAGACCGTCGGTGAAGTGGCGCTGGTCCGCGTCGTCGGCGAGGATCCACCCCATGCGCAGGTCCAGCGCGGTGATCGCCGCCCAGAACGAGTCGTATGCGCGAATCGCCTCCTGCGGCGCGCGCCGCTCGCGCTGGCCGATCGCGATG
>JAICKA010000155.1 GCA_025928185.1 Gemmatimonadaceae bacterium | reverse complement strand
GGCGGCATGGGCCGCAACGGCGCGCAGAAGACGCCGGGCGCGCAGGTCGTGACGCTCGGCGCGGTCGGCACGCCGTACGCGTTCGCGGCGCGCGGGGTGTACAGTCTGGATTCGAACGCGGTGATTGGGGGGCATACGGATCTGGGGCATGATGAGGTGGGGTACGCGCTAGTGAGTGCCATAGCAGCGAGCTGACGGCCGCCGGAGCGGGCTGCTACGGATTGGAGGCCCCGAGCCGGCCACGGCGAGTCCCAGTCTATAGCTGCGAGTCTCGAGCTGGTGAGCTGGCAGCTGCATCTAAAGCCGGACGCGGAGCAGGGAGGCGAGAGCACGCGCCTCGCAATATCGGTACAGAGCTGGCGGTCACTCACTGCTCCGCATGCTCGCCGGAGACGCTGCTGGCGGCTCACGCGCTCGAGACTCGCAGCTATAGACTGGGACTCGCCGTGCGCAGGCTCCGAGCCTGCGCGCCGGCAGGAGCCCACCCGAGCGGCCGTTTCGCCCCTCGCATCTCACTTCTCGCGTCTCCCTCCCGCCCCGGCGATATTTCAGTACGCCGCCAACCGGCGCATCTGACTCCTCGAGGAACATTCCATGGCAAAACTCACCGCGACCGAGTGGATCTGGCGGGACGGGGAATTCATTCCCTGGGCCGACGCCACGGTGCACGTGCTCGCGCATTCGATGCAGTTCGGCTCGTCGGCGTTCGAGGGCATTCGCTGCTACAAGACCCCGCAGGGTCCGGCAATCTTCCGCCTCGAGGATCACCTCCAGCGGCTGCTCGACACCTGCCGCATCTATCGCATGGAAGCGAAGTACACCATCGACGAGCTGGTCGCGGCGAGCTGCGAGCTCGTCGACCGCAACAACATGGAAGCGTGCTACATCCGACCCATGGTGCTGCGCGGCTTCGGCTCGTCCGGCATGGTGCCGGTCGAGAGCCCGCTCGAGGTCTACATCCCATGCTGGCCCTGGGGCACCTACCTCGGCGAGGGCGCGCTGGAGAACGGCGTCGACGCCTGCGTGTCCAGCTGGAATCGCATGGCGCCGAACACCATCCCGTCGATGGCGAAAGTGGCCGGCAATTATCTCAGCGGCCAGCTCATCAAGACCGAAGCGCTGCGCAACGGGTTCGCCGAGGGCATCGCGCTGACGACGAGCGGCATGATCAGCGAAGGCTCCGGGCAGAATCTCTTTCTCGTCTATCAGGGCACGCTGTACACGCCGACGATCAACGGCACGCTGCTCCACGGCATCACGCGGAACAGCATTCTCACTCTGGCGCGCGACCTCGGCGTGCCGGTGCGCGAGCAGGAGCTGCCGCGCGAGATGCTCTACACGGCCGATGAGATTTTCCTCACGGGCACCGCCTCCGAGGTCACGCCGGTGCGCAGCGTCGATCGCATCCAGGTCGGCAGCGGCCGCCGCGGACCGATCACGCAGCAGATCCAGCAGCGCTACCTCGATCTGGTGAAGGGCGTGGGTGAAGACACCTACGGCTGGCTCACGCACGTGCAGGCCGAGCGGGCGAGCAGCCGCCGTTGATTTCCTTACGAGCCCGGCGCGAAATGCGCCGGGCCCATCGGCGCGTCGGGCACGGATTCCGCATGGCTCTGCCGTATGCCGAACAAGAATGACGAGTACGCCCCGGACCTGAGCAAGCTCGACGGCACCTATCAACTGCTGACCGAGCTGCGGCGCTCGAGCGTCTCGCGCACGTACCTCGCGCGACAGACAGCGACGAATCGCGACGTCACGATTACCGTCACGCACGCGCCCGCGACGGGCAGCAACGAGCTGGCGCACCTCGCATCTGATGCGCGGCTGCTCGGCACGATGACGCACCCGAACGTCGTTCCGGTGATCGAAGGCCGCTGGCTCGGCGCCCGCAGCTTTGCCGTCGTGCGCGAGCGCGTAAACGGCTCGACGCTCGACCAGCTGCTGAGCGCCGTCGGTCCGCTGCCGCCGGCGCGCGTGGCCAGCGTGCTCGGACAGATTCACGCGGCGATTGTCTGGGCGCGCGATAACGGCATTCTCCACCGCGACGTGCCGCTCTCGGCCGTGGCGTTTCAGCCAGACGGCAACGTTCGCGTCGCGTTCGAACAATCGCCGCTCGTCGAGAACGCGCTGCCCGGCGAAGCCGACGACGCGCGCACGATCGGCGTGCTCGCGACGCAGATGCTCACCGGCCGCGCGGCGATCGACGACTCGCGTCCATTGGTCGCGCAGCGTCCCGATCTCCCGCCGGCGATAGCCGAGCAGATCGATCGGCTCAGACACTCGCGTCGCGGGCAGAAAACGCTCGACGCCGGTGCGGTGATCGCGGCGCTCGCCGGGGCCGGCGGTCCCGCGGACACCGCGGCACTGGCGACGCCGCTCCCGGCACCGATGCCGATGCCGACCGCGCCCGACGAGTCGGTCGTCGTGGTCCGCCACGGAGCCGGCTACAACGCGCGCCTGGTGACGGCGCTCGTCGCACTGCTCATCGTCGCCGCGGCCGCTGTGCTGCTGCTCCGAAACCGGGGCACCGAGACGCAAACCGTCGCGACGACTCCGGCTCCGGATACCACGCAGGGCGCGACCGGTGAGGTCACGCTCGGTGCGCGGCCGGATACGTCGATGTACGCCAACGGCGCCGTGCCTGTCGCGCCGACGGTCGTCGGCACGATCCCGCAGCAGGTTCCGTCGCAGGTGCCGGCGCAGGTTCCACCGTCGGCGTATCCACCGTCGGCGTATCCACCGGCCGCGGCGCCGGCGTATCCGCCGGCCGGATATCCGGCCGCTTCGCCGGCGGCGGGATATGCATATCCTGATTCGACGACTCGAATGTCTCCGCCGACGACTCGGCGCAGCGAGCCGCTCCGTCAGGTCCCGCCGCCGGTCTCCGCGCCAGCGCCGGTGACTACCACGCCGCCGACGGACGTAGCGCCGCCGCCGCCGGCGTCGGACGCCAGCGGCATCTGTGCGTCACCCGGATCGTCGGAGCAGCATGCCTGTCTGATGCAGGCCATCGAGCGAAACGACGTGACGCTCAATCAAGTCTACAACCAGCTCATCGGCGCGCTGCGGCAGCAGGCGAACGCGCAGCCGGGCGACGACGATCCGCCGTCCGTGCGGCAGTTGCGCAACGAGGAGCGGGACTGGGTCGACCGGCGCGACGCGGCCTGCCGCGACGTCGGCTCGCCACCGCTCTACGCCCAGGCGCGCGCGCAGTGCTTTGCCAACCAATCCAACCAGCGGCTGCAGGCGCTCCGGCAGATGCTTGCCGGCATAAGATGAGAGATCTCGAAATGACCACGGGAGCGACATCGTGAGCGCGGAGAGCAGCGCCGCCAGCGGCCTCGCGTCGCACAAGCCGGCCACGCGGGCGGGCACGATCGCCATCGGCGGCGATCTGCACGTGAACCGGATGGGTTACGGCGCGATGCGCATCACCGGCCCGGGCATCATGGGCCCGCCGGCGGACCACGACGAAGCCATTCGCGTGCTGCGGCGCGCGATCGAGCTCGGCGTGAACTTCATCGACACGGCCGATTCGTACGGTCCGTACATCTCGGAAGAGCTGATCGCCGAGGCGCTGCATCCGTATCCGAAGGATCTGGTGATCGCGACGAAGGCCGGGTTCGAGCGTCCGGGACCGAACAAGTGGACGACGAATGGCCGGCCCGAGCACCTGCGCAGCGCGCTCGAGGGCAGTCTGCGGCGGCTGCGCGTCGAGCGCATCGATCTGTTCCAGTTGCACCGCGTCGACACCAAGGTGCCGCCCGACGAACAGTTTGGCGCGCTCGCCGACTTCGTGAGCGAAGGGCTCGTACGGCACGTCGGGTTGTCGGAAGTGGGCGTCGAACAGATCGAGATGGCGCGTCGGCAGGTGCCGATCGTGTCGGTGCAGAACCGCTACAACATCGTCGATCGCGAGTGGGACGCCGTCGTCGACTACTGCACTCGCCAGGGCATGGCGTTCCTGCCCTGGTATCCGCTCGCCGCCGGCTCGATCGATCGTGCCGACGAATCGGGCGACGCATCGAAGCGCATCGACGCGATCGCGAGCGCGCACGGCACGAGCGCGATGCAGGTCGCGCTCGCCTGGCTGCTGGCGCGTTCGCCGGCCATGCTGGTGATTCCCGGCACGTCGCGCGTGTCGCACCTCGAGGAGAACGTGCGTGCGGCGGAGCTGGCGCTGAGCGACGACGAGTTGCAGTCGCTCAACGCACTGTCCGTCTGACGCAAACGACGAGTGACCGCCGGCGCTAGCGTCTCGCCGGCGGCACCTCGATTCCGGCGGTGTGCAGCGCGGCGATCAGCGCCGGCATCGTCGTGCTCTTCATCCGTGCGATGCGTGCGGCCTGCGTGTCGATCTGCTTCGGCAGCGTCTGCATCGTCGCGCGTTGCCGCGGATTCGGATTGAACGTCGCCGTCAGCATCTCCGTCGTCGTGCCGAGCTGCGCCTGAAGCGTCTCGGTCGGCGCGACCGTCGCGGTTGCGTTCTGCTCGTCGTCCGAGCCGTTCGCCGCGCCCGATGCGGCACCCGCGCCGCTCGACGCACCAGCGCCCTCATCGCTCGCCGCGGCGCCGCCGCGTCCACCGCGACCGCCGCCAGCGGCCCCGCCGCCAGCACCCCGGAATCCGCCGCGGCCGCCGCGACCGGCGGAGCCGAGGGTGTTGCCGATCGCCGTCAACTCGTCGCCGGCGGCCGAGAGCTGCGTGCGCAGCGCCGGCGTCAGCTTGCTCGAGGATGAATCGGCGGCGCGCTTCACGAGCGCGTATTCGCGCCGCAACGAGTCGAGCGCCGTCTGCTGATCGCGCAGCAGCGTCTGTGCGCGCACGACCGAGAGCCGGAACGCGTAGAGCTGCTTGAGCTCAGCATCGCTGAGCATGATCATCGGGTCCTTCGTGAGCGCGAACGATTGCTCGAGCACCACCGGCGCGCCGTTGCCCGAGGCGACGGTGAGTCGCGCGCGGTACTGGCCGGGCAGCGCGTGGAACTCGTTCGTCGGTCCGCGACGGAAGCCGCCGCCGCCCGGCGCGCCCGCGCCGTTCTCCGACGGAGCGCCGCGGCCGCGATTGGCGGCGGCGCCATTCGCGCCGTTTGCACCTGCCGCGCCATTCGCGCCATTTCCATTCTGGCCGCCGCGCGCGCCGCGCGCCGGCGTCGTATCGGCCGGCCCGGTGTAGGGCGGCCCGACGCGCATGTCCCACGTCGTGCGGTACATGCCCGGCTCCTTGCTCGTCGGCAGCTCGCGGATCACCGTGCCCGATCCGTCGACGACCGCCAGCGTGACCTTCGCGTCCGGCGCGACGTTCGTGAGCATATACGAAATGCGTGTTCCCGGATCCGGATTCTCGCCGGCAAAACCGCTCGTGCCCATGCCGGAGTTCAAGCTGCTGTTCGGCTGAAAGAGCAACGCATTCTCGACGGGGAAGAGGTACGCCGTCGCCGCCTGCTTTGCCCGCGCGAGATCCTCGAGCGGCGTCACGTCGTCGAGGATGTAGATGCCGCGCCCGTGCGTGCCGACCACGAGATCGTTCGCCCGCGGCTGAATCACCAGGTCGTACACCGGCACGCCCGGAATTCCGTGCGTGAGCTGCGTCCAGTGCGTGCCGCGGTCCGTCGTGAAGAACACGCCGAACTCCGTGCCGGCGAACAGCAGATTCGGCTGGCG
>JAICKA010000199.1 GCA_025928185.1 Gemmatimonadaceae bacterium | reverse complement strand
GGCAGCCGCCTTCGTGTTGATCATCGCCTGCGCGAACGTCGCCAACCTGACGCTGATGCGCGGGGTCCGCCGCGAGCAGGAGCTGGTCGTGCGCGCCGCGTTAGGCGCGGGCGCGGCGCGGATCCGCCGCCTCCTGCTCGCCGAGAACCTGGTGCTGGCGGGGGCCGGCAGCGCACTCGGCCTGCTCATCGCGTTCGGTGGCCTGCGCATGCTGACCACCTTCGCGGCGCGCTACAGCCCGCGCGCGAGCGAGATCCGGATCGATGGCGCCGTGCTCTCGTTCAGCCTCCTCCTCGCCGCCGTGGTGGCGATCATCCTGTCGTTTGCGCCGCCGCTGGCCAGCGAGCGAACGTTAGGCACTTCGCTGGCGGCCGGCGGCCGCCGCACGACCGGCGGCGTCCGCCGGCAGCGCGTCCAGCAGGCGCTCGTCGTCGCGCAGATCGCCGTGTCGATGATGTTGCTGACAGGCGCCGGGCTGCTGACGCGGACGATGCAGCGCCTCTCGCAGGTCGACTCGGGAATCGACACCGAGAACGTGTTGACAATGGAAGTCCCCAAGGACTTCAACGGCGCGAGCCCCGCGGCGACGATCTCGGAGTACGAACGGATCCAGGGCCAGCTCGCCGCGCTGCCGGGGGTGTCGGAGGTCGGCATCGGCTCGAACATGCCGCTCCGCGTATCGGGGATAACGCTCGACATCAACGCCGAGGGACATCCCGTCGCGCCGGGGCAGGCGCAACCGCACTCCGAGTATCGCCTCGCCAGCCCGGAATACTTCCATGCGGCGGGGATCCCGCTCCTGCGCGGACGCTTCTTCACGTCCACGGATCGCGCCGAGACTCAGCGCGTGGTGATCCTCAACAAGACGCTCGCCGATCAGTTCTTCCCGAATCAGGATCCAATCGGCCAGCGCGTGGCGTGGACCGGCGAGGTCCTCAAGTTCATCGGCGTCTCGGGCGACTGGCGCACGGTGGTCGGCGTCGTCGGTGACACGAAGGACGGTGGGCTCGACGCGCCGCCGATCCCCGCCACCTTCATCCCGTTCGCGCAGGGCGATTTCCCGTCGGGCGGCTTCGTGATACGCACGAAGTTGAACCCATCGGCGCTCGCCGCGGCGGCAACGCGCGTCGTGCGCGAGGCGGCGCCCAACCAGCCGATCGAGAAGGTGCTCACCGTCGACCAGATCCGCGATGAAAGCGTGGCGCCGAGGCGGCTGAACGCGGTGCTCGTGTCGTCGTTCGGCATCCTCGCGCTGATCGTCGCGGCGGTCGGAATCGCCGGCGTGCTGGCGTTCTCGGTCAGCGCGCGCACGAACGAGATCGGGATCCGGATGAGCCTTGGTGCAGACAGCGGCCGCGTACAGCGCATGGTGCTGTCCGAGGGTGGACGACTCGTGGTGATCGGCCTCGTGCTCGGCGTCGCGGGTGCCTTGTCGCTGACACGGCTGATGCGGGGGCTGTTGTTCGGCGTCCCGCCGCATGATCCGGTGACGCTCGGGATAGTCGCGGTGATCATGGCCGCCGTCGGGATCGGTGCCTGCTGGATTCCGGCCATCCGCGCGTCGCGGATCGACCCGGCGGACGCATTGCGCGCGGCCTGACGCGCGCCCGAGCTGCACGAGCGAGCGACGCGTCAGGCAGTCCGGGGATGTTCGGGTTGTCGAGGAACTCACCCGAAAGGAGAAGAGCGATGAGCGCAAGAAAAGAAAGTGAGGCCGGCTCGGCGAAGAACCGCACGACGGTGGAGCGGACGTCGGACCGCGACGTCGTCGTCACGCGCACGATCAACGGCCCGGCGCGCATCGTGTTCGACGCGTTCACGAAGGCCGAGCTGTTCCGCCGGTGGTGGGTGCCGAAGTCGATGGGAATGACGCTGCTGTCGTGCGAGCTCGATGCTCGTGTCGGCGGCAATTACCGCCTCGAGTTCGACGTTGGCGGCGCCGAGCCGGCGGCATTCTTCGGGACCTACGTCGAAGTGAAACCGGATTCGCGACTCGCATGGACCAACGACGAGGCTGGAGAGGAGGGAAGGTCCGTCACCACGGTGACGTTCGAGGAAAAGGGAGGGAAGACGCTGGTGGTCCTGCGCGAGCGTTATGCATCGAAGGAAGCGCTCGACGCTGCCGGCACCGGCGCGGCCGAGGCGATGTTCGAAACGTTCGACCAGCTCGACGAGCTGCTTGTCGAGCTTCGGGAGAGCTCGGCGCGGTAGCGGAGAGCTGGATGTCGCGGCCGTTCGTCCGACTCGGTCAGGTCGTCGACGAGCGCGGCAGGTTCTGATAGCGCTTATAGCCGATATATCCAAGAATGCCGGCGATTCCGAGGAGCAGAAAGGGAATCGGCCCGGCATCCTGATAGCGGCGGTCGTCGAAGTCGACGAGCGAGCTCTCGCCGGGGTCGAGTGGATCGTAGTACACGATGACCTGTTGCCCGATGCGCCACTCGACGCTCTCTGGTATTTCCCACTCGCGGAAGGTGTGACCGCCAACCGAGTACGTGTACTCGTAGCTGTCGTGGTTACCGCGATCGTGACCGCTGATCACGCCAGTGGTGGTCTGCTCGCGCGAGGCACGGACACTGTCACGGCGTGCGTGGACACCCAGCAGCGTCAGCCCGATCACCCACGGCAGGGCGATGCTCGCGAACCACCACGGTGGGTTGTCCCAACGGGCGAATCGTGGACTGAAGGTCATGTCGGCTTCGGAGGATGGGTGTTGAAGGCGGGAGACCGTGAAAAATCGGCGCGACCGCGAGGCCTGCCTGAGCGTCGGAACCGTTAGGCGTTGCCGCGAATGGGAGCACCGCGGGCCCGGCCCGGCGATTCCTCCGCAATGTGCATGACCTCGCCGCCGCTGGCGGCGAAATAGTTCTGCCCCGGAGCGGTGAACTGCCACGGCTCGTAGTGACTGTCGGTGATGAACTCCAGCAAGCGTTCACCCTCCATCTCGACCGAGACGTCGCCGCGAAGGAGATCGACAGTGATGCGGGCGATCGCACGACCGACGAGCAGCTCCGCCGCGTCGGCGCGAGCGTCGATGGGCCGCTCCAGCCCGTACTCCTGGCCGTCGTCGGCGCGAGTGCGGTAGAGACGACCACTGACGCTCGTTCGCCAGGTCGTTTCGACGTAGAACACCGCGTCTTCGAATTCGAAGAGCGTGGCGTTAGCCGGATTGTCATCCGGGGCCGTGACCGCGGTACACCGCTTCCCAATGAGCCAGTCGAATATCACGCGATCCTGAAGCCAAGCTGCAAGGCTTGTCCAATAGTTGCGAGCACAGCACGCATCAGGGAAGAGGCCTTGTCAGTTTCAAGGATCGTTCGACCGCGGAGCGATCTATTTCCGCAGCAGGTTTCGCGACGACGGCGCCGGTCAAGCGTGCGAGGCTGCGGACACTCAGCTGATTGGCTGCCATACCAGTGTCTCGTCGCTGGACTGCACGAGCTGCCACGTTGCACCGGTATTCACATTCAACAGGTATGTGTGGCGAATAGCGATGCTGCTAGAGAAAATCTGGTAATTCACTTGGCCAAGCTGACGCGTGTCAGGTGCCGAATGAGGCTCGCGCGGCACGGCCTGCCAAGTAAGAGTGCTATCTGCTCCCAGAACGAGCTGCGCAACCTCCCCCGTGTACTTGTCTAGCCGCAACGTCAATCGAACCGCTATCGCAGACTGAAAGAGTTCGAAGCGAGAGTTCGCGGGCGCGGAGGTTCGCTCGTGATTTGCCGCAGCACCCGTTTGGGCGTCGGCGCGCGAAGCGACGACCGTGACGACGATGAGGCTCGCGAGCAGCCGTAACGATAGGTAGCG
>JAICKA010000195.1 GCA_025928185.1 Gemmatimonadaceae bacterium | reverse complement strand
CGTGTACGACGTCGTCACGTCGCGCGGGCTGATGACCCGCGAGCAGCTCGATCGCGTGCTCGATCCGGCCGCGATGACGGGCGAGTCCACCCGATAACCCATGCCTCCCCGACGACGGAAGCGACTCGACCCGGCGGCGTTCGGCCTGCCGGTCGACTTGATCAAGCAGGGCTTCTACACCGACGCGTACTTCAATCGCGCGCGCGAAGTGCTGCGGAAGGACACCCGCTCGAGCAGGGTCGTGATGCAGTTCAGCGGCAAGGACGAGGGCTGGATCGGCGGCGTCGACGAAGCCATCGCGCTGCTCAAGCTCTGCGCCGACGATTGGAGCGCGCTCGCGGTCGACGCGCTGTACGAGGGCGACCGCTACGAGTCGTGGGACACCGTGCTCCGCATCGAAGGTCCGTACGACGACTTTGGATTTCTCGAAACACTCTGCCTCGGCGCGCTCGGCCGCCGCACGCGCATCTGTACGAACGCAAAGCTCGTCTGCGAAGCGGCGCACTCCAAGCCGGTGATGTTCTTCGGCGCGCGCGACGACGTGCTGTGGACGCAGCCGGGCGACGGCTACAGCGCCATGGTCGGCGGCGTGAAGCAGGTGTCGACGGAGGCGCAGGGCTCGCTGTTCGGCGGCAAGGCTGTCGGGACCATTCCACACGCACTGATCGCGGCGTTCGGCGGCGACACCGTGAAGGCCACGAAGCGCTTCGCCGAAACGATCGAAGGCGTCGACGTGATCGCGCTGGTCGATTACGACAACGACTCGGTGAAAACGAGCCTCGACGTGGCGCGCGCGCTCGAGGATCGTCTGTGGGGTGTACGCCTCGACACCGCGGAGCACATGGTCGACAAGTCGGTGCTCGCGCAGATGGGCGGCTTCACACCCACGGGCGTGAACGCGAATCTCGTCTGGAACGTGCGCAACGCGCTCGACACCGAAGGGTTTGGCGACGTGAAGATCATCGTCTCCGGCGGCTTCGACGCGCAGCGCATCGCGGCGTTCGAGGAGGACGGCGTACCGGTCGACGCCTACGGCGTGGGCGCGGCACTGTTCGACGGTCGGTTCGATTTCACTGCCGACATCGTGCAAGTGAACGGCAAGCCGCAGGCAAAGGCCGGCCGAACGCTGCGCGAGAACCCGAGAATGGAGCGCGTGAAGTAGTGCCAGCGATGAAGCTCGACGCTGCCGGAGCAGCGAAGATGAAAACGCTCGAGGAGGCCCTGCTCCTCCTGCAGCGTGTCCACGGCGTCGTCGAGCAGTACGCGCTGGCGATGAAGCGCAACCAGCCGACCGCCGCGTTCGTGATGAACATCCGCCGCACCCTGCCGTCGCTCGCGGCCAATCTCAAGGCGCAATTCGGCATCATCGCCGATCAGGTGACGGCGGCCAACCTCGCGGCGAGCCGCGGCGCGAGCGAGTTGGTGCGTCTTCGCGGCTTGCGCGAGTCGGTGGCGCAGATCAAGCAGGCGATCGAAATCGCGACCACGCACGTGAAGGACAAGCACAGCGTTGCGATCGACCGCGGCGACGCGGACGAGAGCTAAATCGCTGTCGGGGAAGCGCCTACTGCCGGGTCGGATCGCTTGATTTGGTCACCATGAGCCGGTTAGGTTCCGCGTTGCTCCACTACAATTCGCCCCGAGCGTGAGCCGGTAGCCGCGCTCTGAACGCCGGTAAAAGGACTTCGCATGCCTTTTCATCCCCGCCCGCGCCGGCTGGCTCAAGCCGCGCTGACGGTCGCCCTGGCGCTGTTTGTCGTCGCCTGCGGGAACCATCCAGATACCATCTTCCATCATCGTACCGATTTCAATCGGGACGTCGACTTCCTCTTCAAAATCCTGCTTTGGGCTGGCGGGTTCGTTTTCGTCTTCGTCGAAGGCATTCTCGTCTTCACGATGTTCCGGTTCCGGCACCGTCCGGGCCAGGCCGAGCCGAAGCACGTACACGGAAACACGACGCTCGAGATCACGTGGACGGTCATTCCGCTGCTGATCCTCGCGCTCATCGCCATCCCGTCCATCCGCACGATCTTCAAGACCGAAGCGCCCGCGCGACCCGACGCGCTCCAGGTCGAGGTGATCGGCCATCAGTGGTGGTGGGAGTTCCGCTATCCGCAGTACAAGGTGGTCACGGCCAACGAGCTGTACCTGCCGATCGGCCGCACGGTGAACTTCACGCTGCACTCGCAGGACGTCATCCACTCGTTCTGGGTGCCGGGCCTCGCGGGCAAGCGCGACGTGATCCCGAACCACACGAACTATCTGTGGTACACGCCTGACTCGACAGGCGCCGACGTCTACAACGGCGCCTGCGTCGAGTACTGCGGCACCAATCACGGCAACATGCGCTTCAAGGCGTTCACCGTGTCGCAGGCGGACTTCGAGAGCTGGGCGAAGCATCAGGCGACGAACGCCATTGGCACGCCGCCAGCCGGGGCGCCCGCTGCTCCCGCAACGCCGACGGCGCAAGCCAGTATTGCCGCGGTGCCCACGCCGGCCGCTACGGTGACGCAGGCGGGCTTCGTCGAGTACCCGCGCGACAAGATTCCGGCGTACGCCGTTCCGCAGACGCCGCTGCCCGCCGGCCTCCAGTTCGACGACGCGCTGCTCGGCCACGGCGATCCGGCGAACGGCGCCAAGCTGATGGTCGGCCAGGGCACCTGCCTCGCCTGCCACGCGATCGCCGGCAACCCGATGATGGTGGGCGTGGTTGGACCGAACCTCACGCACATTGCGACGCGCACGACCATCGGCGCGGGGCTGTACCCGAACGACCCGCGGCACCTCGCGCGCTGGATCAAGAACGCGCGAATGATGAAGCCCGACATCGTCATGCCGACGCTCGGCAAGGGGCAGTTCGATCCCACGATGAAGTCCACGATGACGATGGGCCTCACCGACCAGCAGATCGCCGACATCGTGGCGTATCTGGAAACGCTCAAGTAACCGACCCGCTGAACTGAGGACATAGACGCATGGCAACCGCCGCCGTCGGCCTTCCCTACCCGAGTACCGCCGCGTACTCGGAAGGAGGTCTCTGGAGCTGGCTCACCACCGTCGATCACAAGCGGATCGGCGCCCTCTACCTCTACACCGCACTCTCCTGGTTCGCGATCGGCGGCACCGAAGCGTTGATCATGCGCATCCAGCTGCAAGGGCCGAACGGGCACGTCGTTTCGCCCGAAGTGTTCAACCAGCTGTTCACGATGCACGGCACGACGATGATCTTCCTCGTCATCATGCCGTTGTCGGCAGCGTTCTTCAATTTCCTCATACCGCTGCAGATCGGCGCCCGCGACGTCGCCTTCCCGCGGCTCAACGCGTTCAGCTACTGGGTGTACCTGTTCGGCTCCCTGTTCATGAATTCGTCGTGGCTCGCCGGCGTGGCGCCCAACGGCGGCTGGTTCGGCTACGCGCCGCTCACCACCATGCCGTACTCGCCGGGCCTCAACATCGACTTCTGGATGCTCGGCCTGCAGATCCTCGGCATTTCCTCGCTGGCCGCGGCGTTCAACTTCATCACGACGATCATCAACATGCGTGCGCCGGGCATGAACCTCATGCGCATGCCGATGTTCACGTGGATGGCGTTCGTCGTGCAGTTCCTGCTCGTGCTCGCGTTCCCGGTCATCACGATCGCCCTCGTGTTCCTCCAGTTCGACCGCTTCTTCGGCACGAACTTCTACACGATGACGGCCGGCGCCGACCCGCTGCTCTGGCAGCACCTGTTCTGGATCTTCGGCCACCCCGAGGTCTACATCCTGATCCTGCCGGCCTTCGGTCTCGTGTCCGAAGTGCTGCCGACGTTCAGCCGCAAGCCGATCTTCGGATATCCGGTCATGGTGTACTCCGGCATCCTCATCGCCTTCCTCGGCTTCGGCGTGTGGGCGCACCACATGTTCGCCGT
>JAICKA010000138.1 GCA_025928185.1 Gemmatimonadaceae bacterium | reverse complement strand
CGCCCGCGGGTGCGCTTTCTGGTAGACCTGCTTGAGCCGCTCGACGCTGGTGTGCGTGTAGATCTGGGTCGTCGACACCGACGCGTGGCCGAGCAGCTCCTGAACGGCGCGCAGGTCGGCGCCCGCGTCGAGCAGATGCGTGGCGAACGTATGCCGGAGTGAATGGACGCTGAGCCCCGCATCCTCGTCGATCTGCGCGAGAAACTTGCTCACGATCTTCTGCACAGCGCGCACGCCGATTCGCCTGCCCGTCTGCGCGACGAACACCGCGCCGCGATCCGGCTTCACGCCCGCCGCCGCGAACTGCGCGTCGCGCTTCACCTCGTAGTTGCGCAGGGCCAGCGCGGCGTGGTCGCCGATTGGCACGATCCGCTCCTTGCGTCCCTTGCCGCGAACCTTCACTTGCTGCGTGATCAGATCGAGGTCGCCGCGGTTCAACCCCTGCAGCTCGGACAGTCGCATGCCCGTGGAGTAGAACAGTTCCAGAATGGCGAGATTGCGCACGTCGTTCAACGTGCCATTCGCGGCGCGCAATTCGGCGAGCTGAAAGAGCAGGTCGATCTGAGCCCGGTCGAGGTACGCAGGCAGATACTTCTCCAGACGCGGCGCGCCGACGGCTCGCGCCGGATTGGCTTCTACCGTTTCGTTGCGGTGCAGATAGCCGTAGAAGCTCCGCACGGCGGAGAGCGTGCGCGCCATTGAGCGCTTCGACAATCCGCGCCGCGACAGGTGGCCGAGGAACGCGCGCATCGCGAGCCGATCGACGCCGTCCCAGCTCCACGCCTGACCACCGTAATGTCGGCCGAGGAATTCGATGAACTCGCGCAGGTCGCGGCCGTACGCATGGACCGTATGCGGAGACACGTCGCGTTCCTTCGCGAGGTGCTCGAGATAGCCGTCGATTTCGACGGCGGGATCGGCGTTCGTCACGACGGCACGCCGGCGAGCGCGTGGGCATCGCGCCAGCGCGCCAGCTCCGCCAGTGCGCGCTCGGCGATCTGCTCTCGCTTCGCGCGTTTGTCGCGCACGCGCGACGGCAGATCGTCGACGAGACCGAAGTTGGCGTTCATCGGCTGGAAGTGCGCCGGGTCCGCCTCGCGCAGATAGCGATAGAGCGCCCCGAGCATCGTCGTGGTCGGCGGCAGCACCGGCTCTTCGCCACGGAGCACGCGATCGAGGTTGATGCCGGCAACGAGTCCCGTCGCCGTGCTCTCGGTGTAGCCTTCCACGCCGGTGAGCTGCCCGGCAAACAGTGTGGCCGGCGCGTCGCGCAAAGAGAGATACGGCGTGAGCGACGCTGGCGAGTTGATGTACGAGTTCCGGTGGATCGAGCCGTAGCGGAGAAATTCAGCATTCTCCAAACCAGGGATCATCCGGAAGACGCGCTGCTGCTCGGGAATGCGCAGGCGCGTCTGGAAACCGACGAGATTCCACATCCGGCCGGCGCGGTCCTCCATGCGCAATTGCGCGATCGCATGTGCCTCGCGTCCGGTGCGCGGATCGCGCAAGCCGACGGGCTTCATTGGTCCGAAGCGGAGCGTCTCGCGCCCGCGGCGCGCCATCTCCTCGACGGGCATGCAGCCCTCGAAGTACGGCACTTCGTCGAACTCGTGGCCGTGGTGCTGGTCGGCGGCGATGATCGCGTCGATGAACGCCTCGTACTGCTCGCGCGTGAATGGACAATTCAAATACGCGCCGCCCTCGGCGTCGGCCATCGTCTCCTTGCCGTAGCGCGAGGCGAGAAAGACGGTCGATTCGTCGATCGACTCGCGCGAAACGATCGGTGCGATGGCATCATAGAACGCTAATGACGACATGCCGAGCCGCGCGCGAATGGATTGGGCGAGCGCGTCGGACGTGAGCGGACCGGTCGCGACGATGCCCGGGTCGGGCAGCGCGGTGACTTCCTCGCGGACGACGCGGATCCGCGGGTGCGCCACGATCCGGTCGTGCACGCCGGCCGAGAACACGTCGCGGTCGACCGTGAGGGCGCTTCCGCCGGGAACGCGGGCTTCATCCGCCGCCGCCAGCACGACGGAACCGAGGAGCCGCATTTCCGCCTTGAGAAGGCCGTGCGCATTCGAGGTCTCGGTGCTCTTGAAGGTGTTCGAGCACACGAGCTCCGCGAGGCGGTCGGTCTTGTGCGCCGGCGTGCCGCGCACGCCGCGCATCTCGTGAAGCACGACCTGGTGGCCACGCTCGGCGAGCTGCCAGGCGGCTTCGCTGCCGGCGAGGCCGCCGCCGATGATGTGGACGTCGGGGCGCATGAAATGAAGGTAATGCTCGTCCGTGGTCCATGGTCCACGGTCCATGGTCCATAGAGAATCCGCGGCGTCCAAGAGCTTTTCAAAACCCGTATCGGTGACGGCTTTGCCGGTCCCGACCGCGGTGCTACGTTAGCCCAACCCCACCGACAACACGATGGCAACTCCCACCATCGCTGGCGCGTTGGCCTGGCTCGCAAGCACGCTGCTCGGCGGCCCGACAACCTACAGCGGCCGCGATCATCAGCTGCACGTCCACATCCCACGCGTCGTCGCCGAGGCGCGGGTCGACGGCGTGCTCGACGAAAACGCGTGGCGGCAAGCATCGGTGCTGACGGGCTTTTCCGAATTCTCGCCGCAGGACGGCATTCCCGCCGCCGACTCGACCCAGGTGTTGTTGTGGTATTCGCCGACGGCGCTGTACGTCGGGATTCGCGCCTACGAGGCGCACGGCGCCGTGCACGCCGCGCTCTCCGACCGCGACAAGATCTCGGCGGACGACAACGTCCAGCTCCTCATCGGCACCTTTCACGATCAGCGTCAGGCCTACGTGTTTGGCGTGAACCCGCTCGGCGTCCAGATGGACGGCACCATCCTCGAGCAAGGGCAGAGTCTCACCGGCGGGTGGACGCCAACGCTGTCCGGCCGCGTCGCGCCCGACCTGAGTCAGGACTTTGTCTTCGCCTCCAAAGGGCGGCTCACCGGGTACGGGTACGAAGTCGAGCTCCGCATCCCATTCAAGAGTCTCAAGTACCAGGCGGCCGATGTGCAGACCTGGGACTTCAATGTCGTGCGCGAAGTCCAACATTCCGGCTTCGAGGATTCGTGGGTGCCGGCGGTACGGTCGAACGCATCGTTCCTCGCGCAGGCGGGAGCGATCGATAGCCTGGTCGGTCTGGAGCGAGGACTCGTGCTCGATCTCAATCCCGTCGTCACCGAGAAGACGACTGGCGGGCGAGCCCCGGTCGGAACGTGGGCCTACGACTACACGCGCCCGCAGCTGGGCGGGAACGTCCGCTGGGGCGTGACCAACAACCTGACGTTGAACGGCACCGTACATCCTGATTTCGCAGAAGTGGAATCGGATGCCGGCCAGATCATCATCGATCCGCGCCAGGCGCTGTACTTTCCCGAAAAGCGGCCCTTCTTCCTCGACGGACTCGATCAATTCGCCACGCCGCACAACCTGATCTACACGCGGCGAATCGTCCAACCGCAGGCGGCACTCAAACTCACCGGCAAAGTCGCGGGTACTACAGTCGCGGCCCTGTCGGCGGCCGACGATCCGAGTGCATCGCCAACGGGACGCGACCACGCGATCTACAACATTCTGCGCGCGCAGCGCGACATCGGCGACCAATCGCGACTCGGCGTCGCCTACACCGATCGCGTGCTCGGCGCGGCTTACAATCGACTGGCCGACATCGATGGCCGCGTCCTGTTCGGGAAGGTCTACAGCGAGTCGTTTCAAGCCGCCGAGAGCTTCGACAAGACGAATGGCGTAGTCACGAATGCGCCGCTGCTGGAGAGCATCCTCGCTCGAAACGGCAAGCGGCTGGGTCTTCGCTATACGTTCACGAGCATCGCCGATGATTTCCGGCCGGCCAGCGGGTTCATCTCACGCGCGGGGGTCGTCCACGCGGCGGCGGATCATCGGGCCACGTGGTTCGGCCCGCACGGGGCGACGATCGAGTCGCTAACGGGCGATATCATGTTCGACGACACGTGGCAATACTCGCATTTCGTCCACCGTGGTGACGCGCAGGACAAGAAGTTCCATCTGAGCAGTAGCGCACGGCTGCGCGGCGGCTGGACCGTTGGCGCGGGCGTGTACTGGGAGACGTTCGGCTTCGACACCGCGTTGTACGCCGGGTACCGGGTGCTCTCGCCCGCCGGCGACACGTTGCCTTTTTTGGGCGTGCCACGCATCCCCAATCGCGACTATGTGGCGACGGTCGCCACGCCCCAGTGGTCGAAGCTCGATTTCAATCTGCTGTACGTGGGTGGCCAGGACGAGAACTTCTTCGAGTGGGCGCAGGCGAACATCGACTATGTATCGTTGACGGCGCACGTCCGGCCGACGGCGCAGATTCGCCTCGAAGGCGATCTCCAGTATCAGGACTACTGGCGGCGAACCGACCACAGTCTGGCCGGCCGCAACGTGATTCCACGCCTCGAGGTCGAATACCAGCTTTCGCGCGCGATCTTCGTGCGGGTCGTGGGCGAATACGATCTGGCGGAGCACGACGATCTGCGCGATGAGACGCGGACGTTCGATCCGCTGATCATCGACGGGCAGCTGGCCAGCGCGACGCGCAGCCACTCGCTGCACGGCGACTTCCTGTTCTCGTATCGGCCCAATCCGGGCACGGTGCTTTTCCTCGGCTACGGCAGCATGGCCGACGGCGCGCCGGATCCGACGGCGCGGTTCACGTGGCAACCGCTGCGGCGCATGTCGGATTACGTGTTCGTGAAGTACAGCTACTTGTTCCGGATGTAGGCGCCCAGGGACCGCGACCCACGGAGCACGGACCAGTTTAGCCCGCCAACGCCTCCGCCTCGTGCTCGTCCGGCTTCGGCGGCGCGTCCCACTCGTTGCCGCACTTGAGACACTTTCGGAAATCGCCGCGCGCCTTCGTGAATTTCATCTCGGCGCCCACGTATCCGCATTCCGGACAGGTTTCCGCTACCGGCTTGTTCCAGGCAACGAAGTCGCAGTTGTCGTTTGAACAGGCATAGAACGCGGTGCCGCGCTTGCGCGAACGGCGCTCGACCAGCTCGCCGCCATCCTTCGGACACATGATGCCCGTCGGCAGCGAGCGCGTGCCGCGACACTTCGGGAACGTGCTGCAGCCGAGGAACTGACCGCTGCGACCCTGACGAATGACCATCGGCGCGCCGCAGAGATGACATTTGTAATCCGTCATCACCGGCTTCGCCTTCTCGCCCTTGAGCGGCCGCGTGTACTTGCACGTCTTCGGATGATTCTCGCAGGCGAGGAACGGCCCGAAGAAGCCGCCGCGCGGCTCGAGCTTGCCGCCGCAATCCGGGCAGCGCGCGTCCTTCACGCTCGACAGATCGTGCGCCGCGGCGATCAGCGCGCTCGCGTCGACCTTGTTCAGGCGCGCGGCGAACGGTGAGTAGAAATCCTCGAGCACCTTCCGCCAGCCAAGCACGCCATCCTCGATCTTGTCGAGATCCTCTTCCATCTCCGAGGTGAAGCCGACATTGAAGATGTCGGGGAACTGCTTGACCATCACCTTCTCGACGGTTTCGCCAAGCTCGGTCGGGAAGAAGCGGCGCTGATTCAGCTCGACGTACCGCCGGTCGGCGAGCACGGAGATGATCGTCGCGTACGTCGACGGACGGCCGATGCCCAGCCGCTCGAGCTCCTTGACGAGGCTCGCCTCGGAGAAGCGCGGTGGTGGCTCGGTGAAGTGCTGCGCCGGCGTGATGCTCTTGCACGGCACGGCTTCGCCGACCTCGATCGACGGCAACGCCTGCTCGTCCTCGAGCGCTTTGGAATCGCCCTCTTCGCGTGTTTCGCGATAGAGCCCGAGAAAGCCCTGGAACTTCACGATCGATCCCGTGGCGCGGAACAGATAGCTACGGCGGCCGATGTCGGGCTGCGTCGTGGACGGGATGTCGAAATCCACCGTGGTGGTGTCGAACACCGCCGGCGTCATCTGCGACGCCATGAAGCGCTGCCAGATCAGCTGATAGAGCTTGAGCTGGTCGGCGCTCAGGTATTTCCGGAGCTCGTCGGGGCGGCGCGTGGGATCGGTCGGCCGAATCGCCTCGTGCGCCTCTTGAGCGTTCTTTGATTTCCCGTCGCCATAGAGCTGCGGCGTCTTGCACACGAAGTCCGAGCCGAACAACGTCTGCAGGTAATTGCGCGCCTGCTGCGCCGCACTCTCCGCGATACGCGTGGAGTCGCTTCGCATGTAGGTGATGAGACCCACGGCCCCTTCGGCCGCGCCCACCTCGATGCCCTCGTAGAGATCCTGCGCGATGCGCATCGTGCGCTTGGACCCGAACGACAGCTTCTTCGCCGCTTCCTGCTGG
>JAICKA010000191.1 GCA_025928185.1 Gemmatimonadaceae bacterium | reverse complement strand
GCCGAGCGGCGCGTTCTCCTCGTAGATGTGCAAATCGTGAACGAGCCAGACCTGGGCCGCGTCGGCGAGCAGCGGCGTGGCCTGCGGAATGTCGAGATAGCCCGGCCCGTGCATCGGGAAGTTCACGTCGCGCATCGCCGCGAGCGGCACGCGCAGCACCACCCGCAGGGTGTGGCCCTGCGGTTTCAGATACTCGAGAATCGTGACGCTCGCCGGAATGTCGTGCGCGTACTCCGCCCGCGGCAGCGCGATCAGCAGGAGCATCGCGAGCAGCGGCGAGAGCAGGAATGCGCGCAGTGGTACGCGCCGGGGCAGGGGCAACCGCGGTAGCACTGGACGGAGGCGCCGAGGGCGAGGTAGAATCACGCACGATTATACCATCCGGTGTTGGCGTGCGCACCTTCAAGGAGAGCCCATGCTCCGCAGCGCGATCGGATTGACTGGCCTGCTGCTGCTCGCGTCCCCCCCGCCGTCGGCGCCACGGTTCGTGGTCGACCCGATGTGGCCCAATCCAATGCCGAACCGCTGGATCCTCGGCTCGGCCACCGGTGTCGCGGTGGATGCACGCGACCACATCTACGTCGTCAACCTGACGGACAGCTTCAACGCACGCACGGAGATGGGATCGGCCACGAACCCGGTCACGGGCGAGTGCTGCACGCCCGCGCCGAACGTGCTGGAGTACGACGCGGCGGGCGCGCTCGTCGGGCATTGGGGCGGCCCCGGCGCGGGCCACGACTGGCCGGAGCAGAACGCCGGCGTCGCGGTGGACGGCGACGGCAACGTGTGGATCGGCGGCGCCGGTCCGCGCGATACGCGCATTCTCAAGTTCTCACGGAGGGGCGCGTTCATCGCGCAGTTCGGCAAAGCGGGCGCCCCGTTGACGGAACGCGGCGAGGGCGAGGCGGACACCAGCTACGGCGGCGTGTCGCGCGGCCGCGGCGCCGCTGGACGCGGGCGCGGCGGGCGGCCGGTGATCCCGCCGCTGCCGGCGAACAGCACGAGCATGGACACCTTCGGCGGGCCGGCCGGGTTCTCCTTCGACATGAAAGCCCACGAGGCGTACGTGGCCGACGGCTACCGCAACCATCGCGTCGCGGTGATCGACATGACCACCGGCTCGATCAAGCGCTACTGGGGCGCGTATGGCAACAAGCCGGACGACGCGGCCGCCGCCGCCGCGTACTCGCCTGACGGTCCGCCGTCGAAGCAGTTCGGCCCCGTGCGCTGTGCCCAGCTGTCGCGCGACGGCCTGGTGTACGTCTGCGACGCGCAGAACGACAGAATCCAGGTATTCAAGAAGTCTGGTGAGTTCGTGAAGGAGAAGGCCGTGGCGCCGCGCACGCTGGGCGCCGGGTCCGTATGGGACATCGCCTTCTCGCGCGACGCCGGGCAGAAGTACCTGTACGTCGCCGATGGCATGAACATGAAGGTGCACGTCCTCGACCGGCAGACGCTGGATGAATTGGCGAGCTTCGGCGACGGCGGCCGACAGCCCGGCGAGTTCTACGCCGTGGACGGTGTGGCCACCGACTCGAAGGGCAACCTCTACACCGTGGAGACGTACGAGGGCAAACGCGTGCAGAAGTTCGACTACAAGGGTGTTGGGCCGGTCGACGCGAACGCTCGCGCCGTCCTGTGGCCGTCGCCGCGGGGGAGACGCTGATGAGAAATCTCAAACACGCCCGCGTCGCCGTCGGGGCAACCATCTTCGCGCTCGCCCTCGGTGGCCTCTTCTACGGCCAGCGTACGCTCGACGCCCATGCTCGTGTGAACGCGGTGATGGCGCCGCGCTTCGAGGTCGACCCGCTCTGGCCCAAGCCGTTGCCGCACCATTGGGTGCTCGGCAACGTGATCGGCGTCGGCGTCGACGCGAACGACCACGTGTTCATCGTGCACCGCAACGACACATTCAATCCGCAGACGGAGATCGGCGCCGTGGCCGAGCCGACTCCGCTCAGCGAGTGCTGCGTGCCGGCGCCGCCCGTGCTGGAGTTCGATCCGGCGGGCAATCTCGTGAACGCGTGGGGCGGCCCGGCGACCGGGTACGACTGGCCGGCGTCGAACCACGGCATCTCGATCGACGACAAGAACAACGTGTGGATCGGCGGCAACGGCACCTGCCGCGGGCCCGGCACGCCGGATTGTCCGGCCGGGTCGATCGATTCGTTCATTCTCAAGTTCACCCACGACGGCAAGTTCCTGATGGAGATCGGCCAGCCGCATCAAACGGTGAACAGCAACAGTACGACGCATTTCGGCCGGGTGGCCAAGATCTCGTTCGACACCAAGGCGAACGAGGCGTTCATCGCCGACGGGTATGGCAACAAGCGCGTGGCCGTGCTCGACATGGACGATGGGCATATCAAGCGCTTCTGGGGCGCGTACGGTCACGTGCCGAGCGACTCGAATCTCGGACCGTACATCCCCGGCGCGCCGCTCGCGCAGCAATTCCGCAACCCGGTGCATTGCGCCGAGCCGACTGAAGATGGGCTGGTGTACGTCTGCGACCGCGTGAACGATCGCATCCAGGTGTTCAAGAAGGATGGCGAGTTCGTGAAAGAGAAAATCATAAAGCCGGCCACGCGCGGCGACGGCTCGGTGTGGGACATCGCCTTTTCGCGCGATCCGGCGAAGCGGTACATCTATCTCGCCGACGGCAAGAACGAGCGGATCTACGTGATGGACCGGCAGTCGCTGGAGATCCTCACGCAGTTCGGCGACGGCGGGCGCCAGCCCGGCGAGTTCTTCGCCGTGCACAGCATCGCGACCGACTCGAAGGGCAACATCTACACGACCGAGACGTACGAGGGGAAGCGCGTCCAGAAGTTCGTGTACAAGGGCATGGCCAACGTGGCGCCGAATCAGGGCGTCGTGTGGCCGAAGCGGTGAGTTAAGCGGCGACGGTCCGGAGCAGAGCTCCGGACCGTCGCGCGACCCGCGAGCATCAAGTCGAATAGGGACTGCGTCCGCCTCCGCCTCCACCACTGCGGCCACCACCACCGCCGCCGCTGCGACCGCCACCTCCGCCTCCGCCACCACCGCCGCCTCCGCGGCGTCGGCGTCGTGCGCCACCGCTCGACTTGCCCTCGCCACTCGATCGCGTCGGTGCAGCCGGTGCGGCGCCGCGTGCGGTTTTCGCCGCCAGCTTCGCCTTGGCGCGCGCCCGTTCCTCCGCCTTGCGCGCGCGAATCGCCGCGATACGCTCGGCGATCGGAATCTCGAGCTTGGCCGCGGGTCGCGCCGAATAATCGAAATCGGGGATCGTGACGCGCGGCAGCGGCTTGCCGACGGCGCGCTCGATCGCGCGCAGGTCGTCCATCTCGTCAGGCGCCACGAACGTGAACGCCTCGCCCGTGAGCTCGGCGCGCGCGGTGCGGCCGACGCGATGGATGTAGTCCTCCGGGGCCGCCGGCACGTCGAAGTTGACGACGTGGCCGAGTGCTTCGACGTCGATGCCGCGCGCGGCGATGTCGGTGGCGACGAGCACGCGGTAGCGGCCCGCCTTGAAGCCCTCGAGCGCGTCGATGCGCTGCGCCTGCGAACGATTGCCGTGAATGCGCGCGACGCTCAGGCCCCGCTTCTCGAGGTGCTCCCACAACCGGTTCGCGCGGTGCTTGGTGCGCGTGAACACCAGCGCTTCCTTCATCGTGCCGCGCTCGAGGAGCGCGACGAGCAGCGCCGCCTTCAGCTCCTGCGCCACCGGATACACCGCCTGCGTGATGCCGGAGGCCGGCGCCTGCTTGCGCTCGAGGTTGATCGTCGCCGGGTCGCGCAGCATCTCGCGCGTGAGCGTGAGGATTGGCGCCGGCATGGTGGCGCTGAAGAACTGCGTCTGCCGCTTCGTCGGCACGTGCTTGAGAATGCGGCGAATGTCGGGCAGGAAGCCCATGTCGAGCATGCGATCGGCTTCGTCGAGCACGAGATGCTCGATCTTGTCGAGCTTTGCGTACGGGTGGGTCAGGTGATCGAGCAGGCGTCCCGGTGTGGCGACGATGACGTCGACGCCGGTGCGGAAGGCGTGCTCCTGCGGACCGGCGCCGACGCCGCCGAAGATCGCGGCGGCCGT
>JAICKA010000222.1 GCA_025928185.1 Gemmatimonadaceae bacterium | reverse complement strand
CTGCACGAGCGCGCCGAGCGGCCGCAGCTCGACTTCGACGTGCACCGGTGCGGCGCCGGTGCCGGTGCGCACGACCCAGTCGCCGTGCAGCTCGGTGCCTTCGCGCCGCCAGCTCGCGCGTTCGTTGATCATGCTCACCGGTACGGACGCGCGCAGTCGTACGGTGTACGGCGGCTCGGCCTCGAGGTCGGTGCCGAGTCCCAGCATAGACGCGAACGGATCGACGGCGAACAAGCGACTGTGCGGCGCGAGCACGACCGTGGTGACACCGCCGGCGGGTCCCGGCGCGGCCATCAGCAACTCGACCGCGACGTTCGTTGGATAGGTCTCGATGCCGATCGTGCCGGTCTGGCGCGCGCGCGAGACCATGCGTGCCAGCTCGGACAGTGGAACCTCGAAGCTCGACGTCTCGAACTGTGCGACCGGGGCGGAGTCCGTGGGCCAGGCCGCGAGCGCCACCGGATAATCCGCCGGCGCGAGGTCGGACGACACGTAGTGCTGCAACAGCGCCTGACGCGTGACCGGCGCGTAGTCCACCGCGAGACTGGCGCCGAATCGCTCGAGTAGCGTGCGCGCCACGGGGTCGACCTGCGTGAGACCAGCCAGATCATGCTCCGCGGCTTCGACTCGTCCGCGCGCCGCGCGTCCCCAGACCAGCGTGGCGGCGCCGAGTGCCGCGACGGTCGACGCGCTGAGAATGACGTAGCGCGAGCGGCGACTGAGCGCGAGCATGACGATCGCGACGATCCAGACGATCGTGTACCACCACGGCCAGCGGCCGGGCGCTGACCAGACGATCGGCGCGAGCAATGCGCCAATCGCGGCAGCGGCCGGCGCCACGATCGGCGGTAATCCGCGAGTCGGCCCCAGCACCGCCGCTCCCGCGCCCGAGCCGGCGAGCAGCACGGTGACGGCTGCGAGAAAGAGCGGAATCTCCCAAATGAGCCAGAGCGTCGAGTCGACGCCGTTCATCGGAATCACGAGACCGCGCGCGAGATCGCGGAGCAGGAATGGTCCGAGCCCGGCGACGAGCAGCACTGTGGCGCCGGCCGCCCAGCGCGACACGCGGTGCGAACGCTGGCGCAGCACGGCCATGATGCCGAGCAGCACGATGGCGCTGGTCGTCGCGAGCGCGCCGGCGTTGCCGGTGAGCGGTCCGCCCTCCGGCGTGTAGTAGAACGCGGGATCGAACAGCCGCGTGAGATTCGAGTATTCGTTGAGCGGTGCAAGCGCGGTACACGCAAGGCCGACGGCGAGCGCGGCGATGCGATCGGTGAGCGCGCGCGTGCCGCGCCACACGCCGATCACGAAGCAGCCGAGCGCGAGGAGGAACGCGAGACCGGCACGTGCGCGCGCCGCCTCGGTGACTCGCTGCACGACCTCGCCCTGAACGAGCGGCGCGGCGCGCACGTCGAACACGCGCGCGCCGGCGATCGCGTACGGCAACACGTTGCTGTCGTTCGACAACTCGCCCGGAGGACCAAAGGTGAAGCCGCTGAGCCCTGCGTGCGCGGCAATGCGACGAGCCAGCGGCGACGACAGGGTGTCCGCCGGCGGCGCGGCGTCGATCAACGCGACGGCGATCGCACGCTCGCCGCCGCGGCGCTCGAGCGCCTGCAGCGCGAGATAGAACGAGGTCGCGATCACGCTTACGCCGTCGCGGCCGGTGTCGACCGGCGGGCGGATCACGCCGGCCCAGGCGAAGGCCGAGTCGCCGCGCAGGACGACGGTGCCGCGTTCGGCCGGTCCCGTCACGTGATCCGAGAGCTGCGAGAAGGCCTGCACGCGATCCGCGGGCACATCGAGCGCCGCGCGTGCCGTGCGAACGAGATCGATGGATGTCTGATCGAGCGCGCGGCGGAGGTCGGCAAGTCCGCGCATGCTCGCCCGGCTGCGCCACGCGTCCCAGTTGTTCTGCACGCGCGAGAGCTCGCGCTGCGCCGGCGCCGCGATGACGACCGCGATGGCGAGAAAGAGCGACGTGAGGGCCGCCCAGCGCTGCTGCGTCGGCTGCACAAACCACGTGGCGGCGATCGACGCGGCGGTGGCGATCACGAGTGGGACGAGATACTCTACGCTCGGCGCGTGAAGCCACTGGCTCGCGGCGATGAGCGCGGCGCCGGCCGCGATGGCCCACCCCGCCCAGCGGGCGGGCCGCCGCGGGTGCGCCGCTCGACGCGGACCCTGACCCGATCGTTTAGCCGAAATGAGCCAGCCTCCCACGCCGGGCGTCCCCACTCCGCTGCACATCAAGCGCTTGCGTCCCACGGACGTAGCCGCGGTCGTGGAGCGCGACCCCCGGCTGATCATTCCGGTCGGGACATGCGAGCAGCACGGGCCTCATCTGCCGCTCGGCTCGGATACGATCATCGTCGAGCGGCTCGCCTGCGATCTGTCGGCAGAGTTCAAGGTGCTCACAGCGCCTACCGTCGAATACGGGGTCAATGTGGAGACGGAGCGGGGCTTTGCCGGCAACGCATCGCTGCGCAAGAAGACGCTCCACCGGTTGCTCAACGATCTGCTCGACCATTGGGAGGCGACCGGCATTCGCGAGTTCATTCTGCTCACGGCACACGAGCAGGACGCCCATCTGGAAGCGCTGTCGACCGTGATCACGTCCGGGGCGCGGGTTCGGGTAGTGGACATCCTGAGCGTCGGCATCGTCGATCTGCTGGAGGGACAATCGGAGCCGATGCACGGCGACGAGGTGGACACGTCGCTGATGTTGTACATCGCGCCCGAGCTCGTCGATATGACGCTCGCACAGGATTATATGATGTCGCGGAACGAGTTGCGACGTTACCGTCGCGGCTGGCTCAAGGTTCCGAGGGCGAGCGCCGGATCGATCGGCCGGCCGACCCTGGCCACCGCCGAAAAGGGCCGGGCGTTGTACGAGCGGATCTATCTGCGGATCCGCGACCGCATTTTCGTGGCTCCGCCGGCCGAAACGTGAACCCAATCGCAACTATCGGGTAGATTACACCATCATGTTCCCACGTTCCGTACTCATCAGCAGCCTGCT